>JAAYED010000019.1 GCA_012728955.1 Chloroflexota bacterium | reverse complement strand
GAGGGCGGCCTCATTCGCCAGACGGCGCGCTACGCGGTGCGGAGGCTCGTCCGGGCCCCACCAGGTGGGCAGTGGCCCCCCCAGTACGGCGCCACTCACCACGTCAAAGCGGGCGCAATGCAGCGGACAGGTAAGGATGGTGCCCACCAGAGTGCCCCGATCCATGGGCGCATTCATGTGCCCGCAACGGTGCGCAACGGCATAAAAGGTGCCCTCGCAGTTGCAGATCACGATCTGCTGCCCCTGCAGAGAGACGGTGCGCATCCCTCCATCGGCAATCTCTTCCGCCCGGATGGCAGGCACGTAAAACTCAGGCAAGGCCGAGCTCCTCTTCGGTGAGCTGTGGCAGACTGTCCGGATCGGTCACATCCTCGTGCACAAACAGGCCGCACCAGCAACGTCGCATGGCGTCATAGTGCTTGCGGTGAAAGGGGATGCAGGGGCACACGATGCGCATGTCGCGCGCGCGACTGCCTCGAATGGGCTGGCATGGACAATAGGGCATGCCGTGCCGCGCCTCCAGCAGCAGCTCCTGCTCCAACAGAAACTGGACCAGATCCTCATCGGGGGAGAACTTGAATCCCAGAGGGCGCACAACCCGCTCGTGCAGCAGGCGCAGAGCCTCAACGGGGCTCAGTGCCGCCACGGCGCTACTCCTCCAGCCCCAGCAGGCGTCGGTACTCGGCAGGCTTGTACCCGCCCACGATCTGATCGTCTATGCGGACATACGGAAACCCGGTAATGCCCGCCGCGTCCATCTCGGCGGTGATGCGTTCACGGGTCTCGGCATCTGCCAGATCATAGTCGGTAAAGGAAAAAGGAATGCCGCGCTCGGTAAAGAATTGTTTGGCTTTGCGGCACCAGGGGCAGGTGGAGAGGGCATACAAGGTGATAACAGGCATGGGGGATCCTTTCACGCGAGATTCACCAGGATCTTGCCGTTTTCCGCTTTGACCGGGTAGGTGCGCAATCCCAGCTCGTGAGAGGCACGAAAGCGGCCCGTGCGGATATCGAAACGCCAGTCATGGCAGGGGCACACCAAACTGAACCCGTCCAGTGTGCCCATGTACAGCGGGCAGCCCATATGTGCGCAGGCGCCGGCCAGGGCGTACAGCGCGCCATCCACGCGGGCAAGCACGATGTTCAGCCCCAGCGGGTACACCGCCGTCATCTCGCCCTCCTGGAGGGCAGAGTCATCCAGCACATAGTGCCAACTGTTTGCGGTGGGATGTTCCTGTTCCATGGGGGCCAGTATACCACAGGTTGCGGGGAACTGGTCCAACAGCGGGCACTGAGCCTGCGGGGCCGCGCTCAGCAACCCCGCAGGGATGTGTGAACTCGCTGAAATCGGTCAGGCGCCCAGGTACAGCCGCACGATCTCCAGATATTCGTCCGGATAAAAGCCGATCTCGCCGGAAAAGCGGGTCAACGCGATCAGTCCGCCATCGATCTCGGGGATGCCCGCCAGCATCGCTGCGTTATCGCTCTTGAGTCCGCCCCCGTAGACCACCGGCAGGGTCACCTGCCCCTTGATAAAGCGCGCAATGTCCCCAATGTAGGCGGCGTCGGGCGGCGTCTTGCCCGGGCCGATGGCCCACACGGGCTCATATGCCAGGGTGACCTTGCCGGCGTCCCGGCCATCCAGCTCGAGCCCGGCGAGGCCCAGGGTCAGCTGCTCCGCCAGGACGTCGTAACGGCGCGGCTGTTCCTCGCTGGTCTCACCCACGCAGTACAGCACGTTCAAGCCTGCGCCGATGGCGGCACGTACCTGCTTGTTCAGGATGCGGCTCACCGCCGCGCTGTCGTTGACGCCCGCTTCGGCGAGAATGCCGAGCTTGTCACGCCGTTCCTCGCAATGGCCGATGATCGTATAGTCCACGCCCATCGCGGCCATGGCCTGGGCCGGGCGGTTGGACGTAAAGGCTCCAAAGTTGACCCCGGGGGCGACATCATCGCGGTATACACTTTGACACCCGATGTGCATTACCGAGCCTGTGTCGCGCGCGGTACCCAGCGCGGGCAGCAGGTGCGCCTCAGGCAGAAACACGGCAAAGGTGGCGTCCCTGAAGGCATTGATGGGCTGGGTGCCACGGATGATCGTGCGCGCCCAGTGCTCAATGTCGCCGCGGTTGACACCGCCGCGGCTGGCAGGCACATCGAATCGTTTGAGGTTCAGGTAAATGTACTTCATCTCTGACCTTTCTGACTGTGCTGTGATCAGCGGGCCTGGGTGGGTTCGTCACGCATGCAGAGGTGCACGGCGGCAGTGCGAAAGGTTCGCGGCAGTACCAGGATGTTCGGCCTGTCGCCCACGAATTTTTGTCGAGCGTCCTGCAGCGCCTCCTCGATGGTAGAGCGTGTCTTGAGCCCCATGGCCCGGGCGATGCCTGGTTTTTTGGCCCCCACGATATAGGTGGCCGCGGTGTGCATCTCGGCCAGGTGTCCACAGGCCATCATGGAAAAGGCGTGGTAGGGGTGAAAGGCATAGGCATGGCGATACTTGTCCACATAATCCGGATCGGTGGCAAAGCGCGGGCCCTCGTTTTGGATCTCCGGAAGGGTGCTGTGTTGCTGCAGCAGCTCGAAAATCTCGGGGATATAGGGCCAGATCACATCGTTAAAGAAACCGTCGCAAATCGAGGAGACGATAAAGACGCACCGATCGCTCATGATGCGGCGGTGGCGGATCACCTGAGCGGAGAGTGCCTGCATCAGCATGATGGGGTTGGTGCCCATGCCATCCCCATAGTGAAAGGCCCGTGGCATGCCAAAGATGATCACGTCGTACTTTTTCTCGGCCCAGGGCACATAGGTGCGCTTGTCGGCGGTCTCCCAGGAGACTTGTTGTACGCTGGCGCCGTATCCGCTGTGGACCTCGATCTGTCGGGCGGCAGTATCCAGCACCGCATCGCAACAGAAAAAGCGCTTGCCCATGCGCTCTTCCATGTGCATGCTGATCTCGTTCATCTTGTGGCGCATCACGGAAGAGCCGTGCACCGGCACAAAATCGGGAGTGTGCATCACCGCCGGCACGTGATGGGCGGCGATGCTCTTCCAGTGGGTCAGGCCGGTGGCAGAGTGCTTGTATCCGCCTGAATAGCCCCCGTACGGGTTGCCCAGCGTGTGGCCGATGAGCAC
Source organism: Chloroflexota bacterium (assembly GCA_012728955.1). Taxonomy (GTDB): domain Bacteria; phylum Chloroflexota; class Anaerolineae; order UBA1429; family UBA1429; genus JAAYED01. The sequence continues at coordinate 12,841 of JAAYED010000019.1, read as the reverse complement.
CGTCAAGTCAGACTCGAACACCTGCCGGTTCATGATCACGGGGTCGCCCGCCGCGGTCTGACCCAGATCAACCAGATTCTCCTCATCCTCGCTGTCATGGTTGATGATCTGCTGGTTGGCCCAGAATTCGTTGAACAGCTCCTCCCCGAGCATGCCAGCGATCTCGTGGGGATAGTTCTTGCGGTGCAGCCCATTGGAGCAGACCAGAAGAATGTCTCTGCGGGAAACGCCTGCCCGCTCCAACTCCTCGATTGCCAAAGGGATAGCCACCTTGCGATGCGAAGTGGCCTGCTGCCCTCCCTTGACGACGTCGGGGAACACGATGGACACGCGGTCACCGGGCTTGGCCAGCTCTGCCAGTGGCGGCATGTCGATCGGATTGCGCAGCGAGTGCCGGGTGGCCTCTACCGGGTCCGGCAGAAAAGGAGGATCGGGAACGGTCTCTCCAGGCACAAAGACGTCGGCGTCGTCAGGCACGTTGGCGTCCATCATCCCCATGCCGTACTCGAGCGATATCTTCATTTTGCCTCCTCGGCAGCCCCGGGCATGCAGCATGCTGCGACGGGGCGACCTCTATGGTTCAGGATCTGCCAGTCGTATAGCGCCCGTGACGCACACTGTCAAGCCGGTTGTGCAGGCGCTGCCGGCCGGCAGGGCGTTGCGCCTGACCGACTGACCATTTACAATAACCCCATGAGTGAGAAACGCTTTGTTCCGCAGGTTGTGGCCGTTGGCTCCACCAATCTCGCCAAGGTGGAGGCGGTGCGGCGGGCCCTGTCGGCGGCATGGCCGGATGCCAGAATCGTGCCCGTGGCGGTCTCCAGCGGGGTGGCAGAGATGCCCATGTCCGACGAGGAGGGGCGCAGAGGGGCCCGTGAGCGGGCATTGGCGGCCCGGAGGGCTCTCGATGCCGACCTGGGCATCGGCCTGGAGGGCGCCGTGAGCGACGGCCCCGCCGGCATGGTGCTCAATAACTGGGTGACGGTGGTGGCACGCGATGGGCGCATGGGCCATGCCACCGCGGGAAGCGTGCAGCTGCCAGAGATGATCGCCCGGGAGCTGCGCCGAGGCGCCGAGCTGGGCCCGCTCATGGACCGTATCACCGGCCTGAGCGATACCAAAGAGCACGATGGTGCCGCGGGATACCTCACCAGAGGGATCGTCCCCCGTGCGCTGACCTTTCAGGTGGGGGTGGGCCTGGCCCTGGCACCCTTTTTGCGTCCGGAACTTTATGGGACGGAGGCGACAGAACCCGAGGAGAGCTAGCCATGGACAGTCTGGTGATCGGTGCCCCCAACGCGATCGCGCTGGAGCTGGTGGATCGGCTATTGGCGTACGGGGATAATGTGCGCGTTCTGGTCCAGCCAGGGCGCGATGACCAGAGTGCCCTGTTGGAACGGCTTGCCCGCACCCGAGCGGAGACCCGTCTCCTCCCCCTGACCGACAGTGCAGGCCTGGCCGATGCGGCGGATGGCGTCGACATTCTGTACTATGCCGAGTGGCGCTATCAGGATTGGGGTGCCCAGACCGTGGCGGTAGAGACGGCCACACGAGGCTTGCGTAATGTGCTGGCCGCCGCCACGCGTAACAAGGTAGGGCGCTTTTGTTATCTGAGCACCTCCGAAGTGTATGGCTTTCCTGGCGTTCCTGTGCGCGAATCGGAGCTGCTGGCACCACCAGGCCTGCCCTATGCCGATGATCGGGCAGAGGCAGAGATTGCAGTATGGCAGCATGGGCGGCGGGTGCAGCTGCCCATCACCATCATCCGTCCTGGCACCATTTATGGGCCCCGCATCGTTCCCTTTGTGGCGGATGTGGTGGAGCGCCTCGCTGCCCGCAACGTCGTTCTGGTGGATGACGGGCGGCATATCGCGGGGCTGACCTATGTGGGTAACCTGGCGGAGGGCATGCTGCAGGCGGGGCGCGCGCCCGAGGCTGTGAACCAGGCCTACAATATCAGCGATGGATCCAATGTCACTTGGGCGCAGTATTACAGCGCGCTGGCTGCGCTGGCAGAGCTACCCGCGCCGGTGACGAGTTATTCCCGTGCCCGTGCCATGTTCATGGTTTCGTACTGGGAGCGGACCTATGCTCTGCGGGGGAGGACAGACCGCCCGCCCCTCACCAGGCTGGCGGCCGAGATGCAGGGCGTGGACCAGATCTATCCGACGGACAAGGCCCGCCGTGACTTTGGGTACAGGCCGGCCATCGCTTTTCCCGAAGGCCTGCGGAATACCGGGCAGTGGCTGCGAGAAGCCAAACTCGTTGCTGGTTGATGACGGCGGAACTCGTGCGCACCAGAGTGGAGGGCCCCGCCTGCAGCGCCACCCGCCAAGCCCCTTGCCGGCCTTCCCAGCCAGCCTCTTCAGCCCCAGTCTTGGATCGGTCTGGACGTCGATCTATAATGGCCCGGTCGCCCCTGGCAGCGCCGGGGGCGCCTGTTGGATAGGGAGGAGAGGTGCGCCGACGGCTCGTTATGGATGCTGCGATCGTGGCAGGTCTGCTGCTGGTAGCAGTTCTGTTTTATCTGCCGGTGACGCTGGGTGGACGGACGCTCCTGCCGGCAGACATCACCAACAGCTGGTTGCCCTGGTCGGCCCTGTCGGGGGATGCCGCACCTGTGGTGCACAATAGTCTGCTGGGCGATCTGTACGTGCAGAATCTGCCCTGGAAGACCCTGATTGTGGCCTCGCTGCGTGCCCGTCAACTGCCGCTATGGAACCCCTATGTGCTCAGCGGAGTGCCCTTTTGGGCTGCCGGTCAGCACTCGGCGCTCTACCCCCTGTCGCTTGTCTACTATGTCTTGCCTCTGCCCCGCGCTTACGGTTGGTTTGCGGCGCTGCACATCTGGCTGGCCGGTACCTTTACCTACCTGTTCGCGAGGACGCTCCGTTCCAGCGGGCAGCGCACCTCCCGGCCCGCGTCGCTGATCGCCGCTCTCGCCTTTATGCTGGGCGGATTCATCACCAGCCATGTGGTCTTTCCCATGATGGTTGGCGCGGCGGTGTGGTTGCCGCTGGTGCTCACTGCGATCGAGCGACTGGTGCAGCGACAGCTGCTCGATGAATCGGGTGGGCCCAGCCTGGCGGCCTGCCTGGCGGATGTGGCCCTGGGCGTGCTGGCGATGGGCATGGTGATGCTGGCGGGCCACCCTGAGATGTACTATTACGTGGGCCTCACCGCTGGAGCCTATGGACTATGGCGCCTGGTGGCGATCGTGCGCCGGTGCGGATGGGGCGCAGCCAGCCGCACTGTTGGTTTGCTGCTGTCCATGGCCCTCCTGGGGATCGGCCTGGGCGCTGCCCAGTGGATCCCGCTGCTGGAGTTTGTGCAGGTGAACTGGCGGCAGGGCGGCGCCAGCCTAGCGGATGTGCAGGGCTGGGCCTGGCCCCTGCGTCGTGCAGTGGCCCTGTTGGTGCCAGACTTTTTTGGCAACCCGTCCCACCACTCTTGGTTCAATCTGTTCAGTGGCCTGCGCCAGCCCGTGACGGTCAACAGCCTGGGCGCAGCGGTCACCTCCACCGAGTGGGGCATCAAGAACTATGTTGAGGGCAGCGGCTACCTGGGAACGCTGCCCCTCTTGCTGGCGGCGGTGGCAACTCTTCGGCGCCGCGAAGGGGCCGGCTTTTTTGCACTTTGGGCATTGTTCGCGCTGCTCTGCGTCTTTGGCACCCCGCTGTATCGCCTGGTCTACCAGTTGCCCGGTTTTTCGCAGGTACACACCCCCTTCCGCTGGATCTATCCCTGGTCGTTTTGTGTGGCGATGTTGGCGGCCCTGGGGATGGATGCGCTCTGGAACAGCACCGCCACAGCGGACGCTCCGTCGGTGAGACCAAGGGGTGTAACGGAACCTCGATCGGCGTTCCGGCGCATGCTGGACGCGATGGAGCGGGCGGGTTCGCGACTGGCTGACTGGACTCCGGCAGCAGCGCTGGCGGCGGGTCTGGGCCTGCTGACTGCCCTCGCCGCAGGGATGCTGTTCGCCGAGAGAGCTGGTGCCCTGGCCGATGCCGTGATGCGGCGGCTGGCGCGGGCGCCAGAAGCCTTTAGTGGCGGGCAGATGTTCCTGTCCTATGAGATGCGCAACCTGTTGGTGTTGGGGCTCGCGCTGGTGTTGGCAGGAGGGCTGCTGCTCCTGCGGCGCAGGTTCCCCAGTGCCGGGCGGATCTGGACCGTGGGGCTGGTTTCGGCGCTGCTGGCAGAGTTGTTCGTGGTCGGCTATGGCTTTTATCCGCGTTCGGACCCTGCGCTGGTGGCCCGTACCACTCCCGCTCTGGAGTGGCTGGCTTCCCAGCCGATGCCCTTTCGCATCGCCACCTTTGGCGACGACGCCATTTTGCCGCCCAACACGGCCATGCTCTATGGCCTCGAAGATGTGCGCGGTTATGATTCGATCATTCCGCGGCAGTATGTCGAGTACATGCAGGCCACCTACCCGCAGTGGGGGCTGGCGTTTAACCGCATCGCCGCTATCCCTGCGCAGCATCCTGAAGCATTGGATTCGCCCCTGCTGGATATGCTTAACGTGCGTTATGTCCTCTCCAGTGAAGCCATCGACCGGGAGGGCTATGCGCTGGCATACGAGGGCGAGATTCTGATCTATGAGAACCTTGATGCATTGCCCAGGGCATACACGGTACCTGCTGCGCGCGTGGTCCCTGATCCAGCGGAGCGCTGGGAGGCGCTCAGGAGCATGGATCCGCGACAGGAGGTGATTCTCGAGACCGCGCCCAGCGAGCCCTTGCCTGCAGGTACGGTGGCGGATTATCCGCTGGCTGTGGCTGAGCTGGTGCATACGGCCAATGAGGTATGGATCACGGTGGACCTGCCCGCCCCGGGCCTGCTGGTGCTGGCCGACAGCTACAGCGAGGGTTGGGTGGCCTATATCCGCCCGACAGATCTGGACGAGCATGCCGACCCGGAGGAGGCCGAGCAGGCGCTGGACATCTATCGTGCCAACGGAAACTGGCGTGCCATGCAGGTGCCCGCCGGTCGCCACGTGGTGCGGGTCAAATACTCTCCGAACGCAGTCAAGTTCGGGCTGTATCTGTCCTTTATGTCAGCGGCGGTGGCAGCATTGGGGTTGTTGTATCGCTGGTGGCAACGGCATGCGGCGACACCCGAGCAGCAGTCGCTCGCTCAACGGGTCACCCGCAACACGGTGGCACCCATCGTGCTCAATTTGACCAACAAGGCCATCGACATGGTGTTTGCCATGTTGATGCTGCGCATTCTGGGGCCGGTCCAATCGGGACAGTACTATCTGGCCGTGGTGATCGTCAGCTGGTTCGATATCTGGATCAACTTTGGCCTGAATACGCTCTCCACCCGTGAGGTGGCTCGGGATCGCGCCGAGGCGAACCGTTACCTGAGCAATACCATGCTCTTGCGCGGATGGCTCTGGTTGCTTTCCTTTCCGCTGCTGGGGTTGTTCCTGGGCCTGAGGCAGGCTACCCAACCCATCGAAGGAACCACCATCCTGGCGCTGGGGCTCTTTCTCATCGGACTGTTGCCCAGCAACCTGTCGGCCAGTTTGACGGCCAATTTCAACGCCTGGGAGCGCATGGAGGTGCCTGCTTCGGTCACCACCTTGACCACGCTCCTCAAGGTACTCTTTGGCACCGTGGCGCTCTTTGCGGGAACCGGCTTTGTGAGACTGGCGGCGGTCTCGATCATCGTGAACCTCCTCACCCTGGTGGTGCTGTACGTTCTGCATCGGCGTCAGCTGTTTGTGCCCCGCTACGAGTGTGACTGGGCCTTTCAGCGCAGCATGCTGGGCGTCTCCTGGCCGCTGATGGTCAACTCGCTGCTGGCCACGCTCTTTTTCAAGGTCGCCGTGATCCTGCTTGAATGGCTCTTGCCCGATCCGCGCGTGCTGGGCTGGTACTCGACCGCCTACAAGTACATCGATGCGGTGGGCGTGGTGCCTGCCTTTTTCACCATGGCGCTTTTCCCGCTGATGGCGCGCTATGCCAGCACCGCGCATGATCAGCTGATGAGGGCCTATCAGCTGGCGATCAAGCTGCTGGTAATGTTTGCCATCCCGCTGGGCGTGGTGATTTCGGCGCTCTCGACGCCGCTGGTGGGGTTGCTGGGCGGATCGCAGTACCTTCCGCAGGCGGCGGACGTGCTGCGGATCATGATCTGGTACATGCCTTTTGGCTTTATCAACTCGGTGACCCAGTATGTGCTCATCGCTCTCGGGCAGCAGCGCTATCTCACCCGGGCCTTTGCCATCGGGCTGGGCTTTAACCTGGTGGCCAATATCGTGCTGATTCTGCGGATTGGCTATATCGCCTCGGCCTGGGTGGCGATCTTTTCCGAGCTGGCCCTGTTGATTCCCTTTTACCTGGGCGTGCGGCGTCATCTCGCAGAGATTCCGTGGCTGGCACTGCTTTGGCGCCCCTTGGTGAGTGCGCTTCCCATGGTGCTGCTGTTCCTGCTCCTGCCCGGCCGCAGCGCCCTCCTCGCGCTGCCTGTGGGAGGTGCCCTGTATCTGTTGGGCATCCATGTCCTGCAGGCGCTCAATGCCGACGAGCGCCGGATCGTGATGGGAGCCCTGCCCCGGGGCCGCGCCTCGCGCCGTTGAGCGTCACCGCTACCGCATCGCCCGTTGACCTACCCCCGTGGCCGACGTACAATCGTCAGGAGCTCGCACAGAGGAGGCCTAACGTGGCAGAGCAGGTCACCATTGGCAGAATTGGGGAATACGTTGACCAGGTCGTCAGCATCAAGGGTTGGCTGTACAACCGGCGCGACAAGGGACGTCTGCAGTTTCTGTTGGTGCGCGATGGCACGGGAACCATTCAGGCCGTGGCCTTTAAGCGTGACCTCGAGCCCGCTGCCTGGGAGGCTGCGGCGCAGGTGACGCAGGAATCCTCGCTGGTGGTGACCGGCATCGTGCGCGCCGATGATCGGGCGCCCGGTGGCTATGAGCTGGGTATCACCGACCTCGAGATCGTGCAGATGGCGGGCGAGTATCCCATCGCGCTCAAGTCGCACGGCGTGGATTTCTTGATGGAGAATCGCCATCTCTGGCTGCGGGCGCCCAGCCAGTGGGCCGTACTGCGTGTGCGCGCCACCGTCATCCGTGCCGTCCGTAACTGGCTGGATGATCACGACTTTATGCTGGTGGATGCCCCTATCCTCACGCCAGCGGCCTGCGAGGGCACTACGACCCTCTTTGAGACCGAGTATTTTGGCGAAAAAGCCTACCTCAGCCAGTCGGGCCAGCTGTACAACGAGGCCGCCATGGAGGCCTTTGGAAAGGTCTACTGCTTTGGTCCCGCCTTTCGCGCTGAAAAGAGCAAGACCCGTCGCCATCTGATCGAGTTCTGGATGGTCGAGCCCGAAATGGCCTATGTGGACCTTGAGGGCTGCATGGAGGTTGAGGAGCAGCTGGTGGCGCACATTGCGCAAGAGGTGCTGGCACACTGCCGTCCCGAGCTGGAGATCCTGGAGCGCGACGTCAGCAAGCTTGAGGCCATCACCGCGCCCTTCCCGCGCATCTCGTATGACGATGCCCTCAAGATTCTGGCCGAGGCGGGTGAGCCGCTGGACTGGGGTGAGGATTTCGGTGCGCCACACGAGACGGTGCTGGGCAACCACTTTGACCGGCCGGTGTTTGTGCATCGCTACCCCGCGCAATGCAAGGCCTTTTACATGGCTGAGGATCCGGTGGATCCCAAACTGTCACTCTCGGTGGACCTGCTGGCGCCCGAGGGATACGGAGAGATCATCGGCGGTGGCCAGCGCGCGCACGACCTCGCGTTGCTGGAGCGGAGGATTGCCGAACACAAACTCCCGCAGGAGGCCTTTGCGTGGTACCTCGATCTGCGGCGCTATGGCTCTGTGCCGCACTCGGGCTTTGGCCTGGGCATCGAGCGCACGGTGGCCTGGATGTGCGGCGTGCATCACATCCGTGAGACAATCCCCTTTCCCCGCACCATGGGGCGAATCTATCCCTGAGCCGGCGATGGTCGGTACTCTGGCTCCAAAGGTCGACAGGGGGAGGGGCATGCGTTCTGGCAATACATCCGATGCACAGGCGACGACCATCGCACCCTGGCTGGCGGTACAGGGGGGCGCCCGGGCGGTTGCCTTTTACGCCGAGGCCTTTGGAGCGGTAGAGATCTATCATGTGGAGAGCCCCGATGGCGCGGTCGTTTCCCGACTGTCGGTCCAAGGGGCCGAGTTCTGGCTTTCGGATGAGTCTCCCGAACACGGTAATCCAAGCCCTTTGCGTCTGGGGGCCAGCCCTGTGCGCATTATCCTCACCGTCGCTGATCCGGATGCGATGTACGCCCGTGCGGTGGCGGCCGGCGCTCGGGTGGTGTCGCCGATAGCGGGAGAACATGGTTGGCGATCCGGTCGTTTGCGGGACCCCTTTGGGCACGATTGGGAGATCGGGCGCCCGATCCGGGAGTGACTCGTCACAGCAAACCTGGGTGACTGGCAACAACCTGGTTTTGCTCAGCGACGGTATCAGGTAAAATGGGCCGCGCCCGTCGGGGCATTACCTTTGGAGGATTTGCGATGCGACTGACACTGCGACACACGCTGCTTTTGGCTGGCTTTTTGCTGCTCTTCCTGGCACTGCCCAACAGCGCCATGGCGCAATGCCCGGGCAACCTGGTGGCCAACTTTTCCTTTGAGGATGGCCTCTACAAAGGCGAGACTCAGGGCACCAGCCTGTCCTCGTGGTTGTCGGTGAACTGGCTTCCTTGGGCCGTATTGGGCGACCAGCAGATCAACCGAGAGATCGAGTTCTTTGTGGTGGACTCGGCCGTGCTTGAAGAGGGCACCTATCGCGTGCACCATGGCCGCTACGCCCAAAAGTTCTTCTCTGGCTATTCCACGCATCACGCCGGCTTTTATCAGCGTGTCCCCGTGACGCCCGGCCAGTTGGTTACCTTCAGCATCTGGGTCCAGATCGCTACAGGTCAGGAGATGCTCACCTCATGGGGCCTGCCCGTCTCGGATCTGAACGCGCCCGGTAACTACAAGGTGTCTGTCGGCATCGATCCCTACGGCGGTGTGCCAGGCGGTTTCGGGGCCCTGCCCCCGTCGACCACGGTCTGGTCCGCGCCGGTTCTCGATCGGCAAACCCGTGCGGTAACCGCAGACGGGCGCGAGTACGATGCCTGGGTTCAGTTGCAGGTGTCCACCGTGGCAGCCTCCAACTATGTCACGGTCTATACCAAGGGACAGCCTGAGTTTCCGGTCAAGAACAATTCTTCCTTCTGGGATGATGCCTGTGTGGTGATGGGCTCGGCCGCGGCAGTGCCGGTGCAGCCCACCAGCGTCCCCACCGAGACGCCGGTTCCTACCGAGACGCCCGTTCCCACCGAAACCCCCGTTCCGACAGAGACAGAGGTTGTTTTGGTGGATACACCGGAACCCACGGATACGCCGGAACCAAGCGCGACGCCTGAGCCGACTGAGGAGCCTGAGGTGACGGCAGAGCCCACGGCCACCGAGACGCCTGAGGCCACGCCGACCGAGGCCGCAACAGAGACGCCCGAGGCCACCGCGACGGAGGAGGCTACGGCGACGCCCGAGGCTACGGCGACCAGCAAGCCCAGCGCGACGCCCAAGCCGACCGAGGCGCCTGCCGCCACAGCAACCACGGAGCCGACGGCCACCGTGGCTGCCACCTCGGCGCCAGCCCCCACAGAGGCTCCTCAGATGACAGCCGTGCCCGAGGAGACCCCGTCGGAAACAGGCGCCGGTAGTGCCGGGCGCGGGCCCTGGCTGCCTGTCGCGGGCGGTGCAGCGGTGATCGGCGCTGCCTATGCCTTTTGGCGCCGGATGCGAACGCGCTGACATCAGCCTGTGACGGGACAGCTGAAAAGGCTGTCTGGGGGCTGAGCAGATTCGATCGAGTGCAACGAGCCACTGTGACAGCTGTACGCAGTGGCTCGCTTGTTTTGGATGACTGCCTGATGTGGCATTGCTTGGGGGGCGACCAGTGGGACGAGGGGAACAGATGCGCCGTGTCCGAGTGACGATGGATGTGCTCTGCGGGGCCTTGTTTGCGCTGGCCCTGGTCCGCGCTGTGCAGGCCCATTGGTCCGTGCCCGTGTTGCCCATCGATGACGGGTACATTCACCTGCGCTATGCGCGCAACATCCTTAGTGGTGTCGGCCCGTTTTACAATGCCGGTCAGCACGTCATGGGCAGCAGCTCGCCGCTCTATGTCCTGTGGTTGACACTGGTGGGGGCCCTGAGTGGTGTGGGCAACCTGCTGCAAGCCGCAGTACGTGCCAATGCCCTCTGGTACCTTGCTGCGATGGTCAGTATGGCCGGGCTCATGAGGCGCATGGCAGGCACCTGGTCCAGCGGGTTTCTGCTGGCCGCCGGTGCGGCGCTTTTTTCTCCCATGCTCGCCGTTTCTACCGGCGCGATGGAGTCCTACCTGTGGGGAGCCCTGGTGCTCGGTGCGCTGTGGGCGTGGGGAAAGCGGGACGTGCTCTGTGCGTTGCTCACCGGTTTGGCGGCGGTAACGCGCCCGGAGGGGCTGCTGTTGTTGGGGATCTGGGGCCTGTGCTGGCTGTGGCGCAGACCCTGGGAGAAGAGCAAGTCGAACGCCGCTCTGGCGGACCCACTACGGCGCCACTGGGCGGTGCTGCCGGCTCTCGCTGGTGGCCCCCTGCTCCTCTGGATCGCCGTCTCTGTCCCGCTCTATGGATCGCCGGTGCCCTTGTCGGTCGTCTCCAAGGCCTCCGGGCTCTACCTCATGCCCGCCGACTATATCCCCCGTGTGCTCCGCGAGCTCTTTCGCGCCTGGTCAGGGGGCGGCGCTCTGGGATGGAATCCCCCCGCCAGTGCGGCCGCCAGCGGTAAGCTCGTCACCCCCGCGCAGACGCTGCTGCCCTGGGCGGGCTTGTTAGGGCTCCTGGTGCAATCGCGTGACAAGGGTCTCAGGGTGCCTGTGGCCATGCTGGGCCTGCTGATGGCTTTTTATGCCATAGGGCACACTCACCTGCTGGAGTGGTATCTGCCGCTGATCTGGCTGCTCTGGTATCCAGTGGTCTTTGGCGGGGCAACCGCTCTGGCGCGGACAGGCTGGTACCTGGCAGCTGGCCAGCAGCGCGCAGGATGGGCGCTGCTGGCTCTCCCACTGTTGCTGGCAGGGACCGTCTTTGGCAGCGGTCCGGCGCGGGCGGCGGTGGAGCTCGCCCGGCAAGAGAATCTGGCGCAGATCGTTATCGACGACCCGGTGCGCATGCGGGTGCTGGCCTATCACAGCGCCGCCGAGTGGCTCAATGCCAACGCACCCGCTGGTGCACGGCTGGCGGCCACCGAGGTGGGGGCCCTCGGTTGGACCTATTCAGGCTACATTGTCGATGCCTGTGCACTTGTCTCGGCCGAGGCGCTACCGTACATCCCCGTGCCCATGGAACAGCGCAACTATGAGGGCGACGGCGTCATCGCGCAGGCACTGGTACAGGACCTGCAGCCCGAGTACGTGTGCAGCATGCCGACCTTTGCCAGCAAGAGCATCATGGTGGACCCCTGGTTTGCGGCGCACTATCGGCAAACGGCGTCCTTTCTGCTTCCCAGGGAGCTATGGGGCGCCACCCATGTTCTGGTGTGGGAGCGGGTCGATCCTCCGGTGGTGGCTCAGCAGCCGTGACCGACAGGGCGCCGGGCTGCTGGTGCTCTTTGACCGTCCCCCCTCGCCCTGCTATACTCTCCCCCGCGAGCCGTTAGCTCAGAGGTAGAGCCCCTGCCTTTTAAGCAGGTTGTCGCGGGTTCGATCCCCGCACGGCTCATCTGGTTGTATAGAGCGCCTCGATCGGTTACAGACCGCGATTCTGCCTGACCGTCGGCCCAAAAGCCACAGCTGCTCGGCACTCTTGTCGCTTCTCCCAGTGCGCCGTCATCCCGGCATGCTGGACCGGCGGCGTTGCAACGTCCGTGTCATCCCCACTGTTTTCTGCTAGACTCTGTTTATGCAGGCGCTTTCTCTCCGGCGGGTTCCGATATGCGTTCTCCTTCTGGCATGCGTGGCCGTGGGAGGTGTGCTGTTGTGGGGGGCCTGCGGGCCCGCAGCGGCTCCGGCAGCGCTGGAGGCGCTCATGGGTGAGGGCGATGCGGGCTTTTATGGCGAGGGCTATGACGGTCTGGGCTGGGAGGCCGTCGAGGTGGAGCAGGATCGCTGGCTCGCCTTTGGCCTGCCCGGACGACCTGCGGAGACGGGCCTCATTCTGTACCCTGGGGCGCGCATCGATCCCCGTGCCTATGCCCCGGCCGCTCGCATGCTGGCGGGTTCTGGCTATTACGTGGTGATTGTGCCGATGCCGCTGCGCTTTGCCCTGTTGCACCAACGCGCCGCCGACGCGGTGATAAAGGCCAACCCGCAAGTGCAGCGCTGGGTGATTGGAGGTCACTCTTTGGGAGGCGTCGCCGCCGCCGACTATGTGTGTGAGCATCCCGCTCGGGTGGTGGGGCTGGTGTTGTGGGCAGCCTATCCCTCTGCAGGATGTGATCTCTCCCAGGCGGCGCTGCCGGTGCTCTCGCTCTACGGCACGCGCGACCGCCTCACCACCCCTGCGGATGTGGAGCGTTCTCGCAGCAGGCTGCCCGCCGATGCGCGCTATGTCGCCATCGAGGGCGGAAACCACGCGGGTTTTGGCTATTATGGTTCGCAAAGTGGCGATCAGGAGGCGAGCATCAGCCTGGATGAACAGCAGCGACAGATTGTTCGCGAGACACTGGCCCTTCTCAAGGCGGTGGAGGCTGCCGGCTCCACTCAGAGCAAAGGAGAGTAAAGTGATGGAGCACTACCGGTTCGACAGCTGGTCCGACGAAATCGAGGCCCGTGTAACGGCGCTTT
>JAAYED010000216.1 GCA_012728955.1 Chloroflexota bacterium | reverse complement strand
CATCGCCGGTGTCGTGCGCGTGATCGTGCGCTTTACCGTCTTTGTGCCGATGCTGAACCGCCTGGGAGAACGCGCGACGGCTCGCCTGGGCCTGGGCATCTTTGTTGTCACCTATATGGCCCTCGGCTTTGTCGTCAACCAGTGGCAATTCGCTGCCGTGGTGTGCGCTGTCAGCTTTGCCGCCTCGTGCACGCGCGGCGTACTGACCAGCTTCCTGAGCTCCGCCGTGCCGCCCAGTCAACGCGGCCAGGCAATGGGGGCTTCGGCCTCTCTCGACAATCTGGCGCAGATCATTGGCCCTTCGGTGGGCGGGGCGGTGTTGGGGGCTATGCCCGTGTGGGTCTATGGGGGGTTGGCGGGCGTCGTGGCCCTGGTGGCGTTTATTCTGGATTTCCGATCACCACAGGTCACGGTGGTGCAGGCGGAAGTGAAAGGATAACGACGCTTCAGATGTAGCTGTGGGCGCGCCCAGACCCTCCGCAGCCGCGCTACCCCGTCGATAATTTTCCCGGATGCCCATGCTCATCGCGCACCCCGTCTATCTCCATGTGAATCATCGGCCCCGGTAGGGGCCGCCGCGTTACGTGATTACAGCATTACGGAGGCGGGATCGTGCAATTGCAACTAAAACGCGAGCATTTGGTCAAGGCGCAGACAGGTGACTACAATGGGTGGAGTATCCTGGCTTGAGCGTTGTGGAGTATAGAGGCTGGCCGTGCAGGTGCGCGAGACCTGTACGGCCCATAGCTGCTCACAAGGAGGTCATCAATGGCTGGGTTCCGGTTCGCCTGTCATCTGATTCAATTTGGTAAGGAAGCGCGCGAGCATCCCGAGCAGGTGTTGCGGGATGTGGCGGAGGCCGGTTGGGACGGCGTGGAAGGCTTGTCGGTGAGCAACGCCGATGAACTGGTAGAGATGGCTGTGCTTGCCCGCCGCTACGGGCTGCACCTGGTCAACCAGCAGGGCGGCCAGCCGGGCGGCATCGACGCGGTGCGCTTTGCCGCCACGCTGGGCAACGATGCCGTGGAGGTACCGGCCTGCTGGCGGCGGGATTTTGGGGGCGATAACCCTACGGACGAGGATTTCGAGCGCGCTGCCCGCTCGCTGGACGAGGTGCTGAGCTTTGCCCGGCAGCTCCACATCAAGGGTTTTCACCACTCGCACATGCGCACGATGATAGAGACGCTGGAGGATGCCGAGCGGCTGATGACGGCAGCGCCCGACCTCTGGCTGCTCTACGATACGGGGCATCTGCTGGCCTGTGGCAGCGACCCGATGGGCGTGTTCGATAGCGAGATATTGCGCCATCGCATCGGCCACGTGCACCTGAAGGATTTCCACGCGGATGATCCGGCCACCTGGAACCATCGCACGTGCAAATACGGGCAGGTTGGCCGCTTTGCCGAGCTAGGCCAGGGCAATTTCGGCCTGGACGTGGGGGCCGTGTTGGAGGGGCTGCAAAAGGTGGGGTATCAGGGGTGGATTTCCGTCGAACTGGATGCGCCCTACCCGCCGAAACCAGCAGCCGAGGCCGCCCGCGCAAATCGCGCATACCTGCGTAGCCTGGGCTACTGACACCGCGCTGGTGTGCCAGCGCACTCGCGCAAGCACCTCGATCTCTCAGCACGCCAAGCGATGGAGCGCCGCCATCGGACCTTGCGGGTCTGGTGGCGGCGCTTATACCCCGATGTGCGTCGTGCCCCTCGCGCAAATCCTTTTGCTTTTTGCCCACAGGCGCGCTACACTGACCCCATCGTACACACTCTAGTCTGGCTATCTCGGTCAAGGGTGGCCGAAACGATCACACGGATAGGGAGGATCACATGGCGGGAGAGCTAGCATTACACGGTGGGCCGCGAGTTCGCAATACCCCCTTCCCCTCATGGCCGGTCTATG
>JAAYED010000215.1 GCA_012728955.1 Chloroflexota bacterium | reverse complement strand
GTCTCCAGATAGATCTGTCCATCGGTGATCGAGATAATGTTGGTGGGGATGTAGGCGGACAGGTCTCCCAGCTGCGTCTCGACGATGGGCAGGGCCGTCATCGAGCCTCGGCCGCGGGCATCATCCAGGCGACCGGCTCGCTCCAGCAGGCGGGCGTGCAGATAAAAGATATCGCCGGGATACGCTTCTCGTCCCGGGGGCCGCCTCAGCAGCAGCGACAGTTGCCGGTATGCCCAGGCATGTTTGGTGAGGTCGTCGTATACGATGAGCACGTCGCGCCCACCGTACATGAACTCTTCAGCCATGGCGCAGCCCGCATAGGGCGCGATGTACTGCAGGGCGGCCGGTGCGCTGGCTTCTGCCGTGACCACGATCGTGTGTTCCAGAGCGCCTGCAGTATCCAGGGCCTGCACCACCTGCGCCACATTGGACAGTTTCTGCCCGATGGCCACATACACGCAGACCACGTCATTTGGACGCTGGTTCATGATGGCGTCCACGGCAATGGTCGTCTTGCCCGTTTGCCTGTCTCCGATGATCAGCTGTCGCTGCCCACGCCCGATAGGCACCAAGGCGTCCACAGCCTTGATGCCTGTGATGAGTGGACTGTCCACCGGAGAGCGCTCGATAACCCCCGGCGCGGGCCGTTCGATGGGGCGTGTGCGCGCGGTGTTGATAGGGCCCTTGCCATCGACCGGGCGTCCCAGCGGGTCGATCACTCGGCCCAGCAAAGGTTCGCCCACGGGGACGGAGGCGACGTTTCCCAGAGCCGCCACCGATCCACCACGAACGATGCCTTCGTTACTCCCCATCACAATGGCGCCCACCGTGTCCGTTGTCAGGTTGAGTGCCATGCCCAGAGCGTTGTTCTCAAAGCGAACGATTTCGCCCACCATCACGTGGCTCAGGCCAGAGATGTGCACGATGCTCTCACCCACATCCACGACGGTCCCCATGGACACCGGTTCCGGCACGTACTCAAAGCCAGCGATGCCCGCCTTGAGCTGGTCGACTACCTGCGCCAAACCTGGAGCAACGGTATTGCGCTCAGCCATGGCTACTGCCGTTCCGGGACGGACTCGACCGTCCCCTTGGGAGTGAGGCCGCTCTCGCACAGCTGCTGATGCAGTGCACTCAGGCGACCTTTGACTGTTCCATCGATGACCATGTCATCCAACCGGATCCACACGCCTCCCAGGATGGATGGGTCGAGGCGCACATTGAGCTCAACTGGTCGCTCTACCAGCTTGGACAGATACGTCCTGAGCCTCTCCCGCTGGCTTTCAGTGAGCGGTATCACCGCTCGCACCGTAGCCACAGGCGAGCCGGTCGGACGGCGAACGTCCTCGGGATCGGACTGCGGGCCCGCCGTGCCGTTGATGGACGCGTTGACCGAAGGTGCGCCCTGCGTCATGAGGACGACACCTGATCCAGGAACTCTTCAACCAGGCGACGGTGCGTTGCGTCGTCGAGCCCTTGGCCGATGACACGGGAGGCTGCCGCGATAGACAGGTCCACGATCTCCTGGCGGAGGGCGATCTCGGCCAGCTCGCGTTCGTGTTGTGCTTCCTGCTGCGCTCGGCTGATGATCTGCTGCGCCTCGTCGCGAGCGGCCACCAGGATCTCCTGACGCTGTTGCTCTGCCGTACGCGAAGCCTGCTCTACAATATCGTGTGCCTCATTGCGGGCCTGCTCTACGGAATCCTTGTGTCGTTGTTCCATGTCGGCCAGGAGGCGGTTGCTCTCGGCGTTGTTGTCCAACGTCTCCTGCTCGCGCTTGGTGCGGGCGTCGAGGGCTGCCATCAAGGGCTTGTGGAGCAACCAGTACAGCACAAGAATCAACAGCGTAAAGTTGACCAGCTGCGAGAGAAGCAACCGCAGATCAAGACCCAGTTCAGCCATGACGGTATCCTTTCAGCGTTCGCCGTTTCAGGCGACGAACTTGACCGACAGAGCTACAACCAGCGCATAAATGGCGATTGCTTCGGTAAAGGCCAGCGCGATAATCAAGTTTGTGCTCACAGCACGCTCGGCATCGGGATTGCGTCCCAGTGCCTCCATCGCTGCCGAGGCCAGCTTGCCAATGGCCAGCGACGGGCCCAGGCTGCCCAGTGCAATTGTGAGCCCTGCGACGACATTGGGTGAGAGTTCCATCGTGATCCTCCGATTGGGTTCGCTGCGTGTCTGTCTCAGCCGTGGCCCGAAGCGGCGCGCACAGCAAAGGCGGTGCTTAGAATCGTAAAAATGATCGACTGCACGAATCCGGACATGATCTCCAGCCCGATAAAAGGCAGTGAGACCACATAGGGCAGAATAAAAGCCATGACGAGGAGCAGTACCTCGCCTCCGAACATGTTTCCGAAGAGACGGAAGGAGAAGGACACCACTTTGGTGAGCTCTTCAAAAATCTCGAGCAGGCCGACGAATGCATCCAGAATGCCCGTAAACAGCAGCCCGATTTGCACCTTGCCCGTGCCCAGCTGTTTGAAAAACTGTACAAAGGCACCGATGCGGATAAAGCGCGAGAGGTAGGTCAACGCGCCCTGCATGCGGATGCCGAAAACCTGCGCCGACAATACCGAGAGAATGGCCAGAGCCACCGTGGTATTCAGATCGGCCGTAGCTCCGCGCAAAAGCGGCACAAACTCTTTGGTCTCTCCGGCGGTGTGCCAGATACCCAGGCTGCCGAAACCGGGAAACAGCGAAAAGAGGTTGAGTACCAGAATCGAGATGAAAAAGCTCAGCGCGATGCCATAGTACTTGCGCGCCAGCGGTCCCGCAAAGCCCTCCAGATAGCTGAGCAGGCCCTCGTACAGCATTTGGACAATGTTCTGTACCGAACGGGCCCGCGGCACCGCAACCATGTTTCGCCGCACAATCAGGCAGGCAATCACCAGCAGCGCCATCACGACCCAGGTGGCCAATATCGAGTTGGTTACCACCAACGGCCCGATGGAGAAGATCGGTTCTGCACTGATCACGATGTGGAGCTCGCTGAGTCGCAACGGTGCGTACAAATTGGCGCCGATGGCGGCCACAATCGCCAGCCCTATCAGAACGCGTTTGATCATTCGTCAGCCACCTCATCGCTTACGCGAACTCGCATGGACTCGACAATCGAGAGCAATCCGGCCACGCCGACCACCAATCCCACCACCACGAATACCAGCGTAAAGGCGAACTTGGTACCCAGGAGTCGGTCCAACCATCCACCAGGGACTCGCAGAACAATGGGCAGTGCCACCAGTCCCAGCGCCTTGGCCGCCGTACCCAGTCCGTGGCCTAAACCGTGAAAGATCGAGTCTGGCGCCTCGGTTTGATTGAAATAGTCCCGTGTTCGCACTGCCAGCCGGATGATGGCCACCTGACCGATGATCACACCTGAAATCAGCAGGATCACCGTAGCATAAGGATCCGTGCCCAGCAGGGTGTCAATCTGCTTTCCGACCCAGAGGCCCAGGAACAGCAACCACGCGGCCGTGAGCCCCATGGTCATCCCCAGCTCAGTGGCAAGCCCCGCGATTTGTTGCTTGTTTTCCACGTGCACCCCGAATCCCGCCCGATGGACACCAACAACGTCACATCGCGTCAAGCGGAAAATGATACACCCCTGCGCGGGGACCGTCAAAGCTGCACCGGTGGCCGCACACTGCCAGGTTGGTCAGGGCTGCTGACTGATCAGGCCCTGCCACAAGCCTCGATCACTCCTGATCTGAGGGGTCCCCCGGATAGCTGTGCGGATGGTTATCATCCATGGGAAACCAGCGGTGCCCGTTGGCCATCAGAAAAGCATCCGACTCTGCCGGGCCATCGCTGGCGGCGGCATAGGGATATGGCTCCACCGGAACCGTCAAGGGATCGGTCAACGTCCAGGCCAGTTCGATCTCGTCGCGACGGGCAAACAGGGAGGCATCCCCCTGGAGTGCATCCAGCAAGAGGCGCTCGTAAGCGTCTGGCAGCGCATAATCCCCAAAGTGGGCACCATAGCCAAAAGCCATGTTTACTGCCTCGGGCTGCATTCCCGCCCCGGGGCGCTTGGCCTCAAAGCGCAGATGAATGCTCTCGTTGGGCTGGATCACCAGCGACAATCGGTTGGGCGGCAGATCCCCCGCCCCGGGAAAGAGATGATGCGGCACAGACTTGAACTGCAAGGTGATCTCGGTGGTCTTGTGGGCCAACTTTTTCCCGGACCGCACATAAAAGGGCACATCGCGCCAGCGCCAATTGTCGACGAACAGGCGCAGCGCGATATAGGTAGGGGTGTGCGAGTTTGGCGCCACGTGCGGCTCGCTGCGATATCCCTCGTACTGCCCATAGATCCCGTCAGCGGGCGACAGCGGGCGGATAGCCTGCAACACCTGCGCCTTTTGGTCGCGCAGCGTCTTGGCGTTCAGCACTGAAGGCGGCTCCATGGCTGTCAGCGTCAGCAGCTGCAGGAGATGATTCTGGAACATGTCTCGCAGCACGCCCGCCCGGTCATAATAGCCACCCCGATGGCCCACGCCTACCGTCTCTGCCATGGTGATCTGCACGTGGTCGACGTGAGTCCGATTCCACAAGGGCTCAAAGATAGAGTTACCGAACCGAAAGAACAGAATGTTCTGGACGGTCTCTTTACCCAGGTAGTGGTCGATCCGATAGATGCTGGACTCGTCAAACACGGCACTGAGTTGATCGTTCAGCTGTTGGGCTGTCGCCAGATCAGAGCCAAAGGGCTTTTCAACGATGATTCGTGCCCATCCCTTTTCGGGCCGGTTGAGCCCCGACTCTCCGATCCCCCGAATGACGGCGGGGTAGAGCTGGGGCGGGATGGCCAGGTAGAACAGTCGGTTGGGGGCGGGGTTACCCTCTGCATCCAGCCTGGCCTGCAGCGCGGCCAGCGCGCGGTACGTTTCCGGGTCGTCATACGACCCCGCCAGATAAGAAATGCGCTCGCTGAACAGGTCCCAACGCTCACACATGCCCGGCTTGAGGCGGGCATAGTCGGTCACGCCAGCCAGAAAGGCGTCAGACAGAGTCTTGTGGTCCAGTACGCTGCGGGCAGCTCCGATGATGCGGGTATGTGGATGCAACAGACCCTCACAGTTGAGGCTGTGCAAGGCAGGCACCAGCTTGCGCTGTGTCAGGTCTCCCGAAGCGCCAAAGATAAAGATCGTTGTGGCTTTCCCGTTGCTGTTCGGCATGGGCATCCTTTGAGTTTACCCCGATAGTGACGCTGACTCTGGTGACGGCACAGAGCCCGTAACCTGCGCTGCCGAATCGGCGCTGGCGGCCAGGGCGGCGCGCACCCCATCCATAACCTTGTCCAGCTGTCCTGTGTCAGCAGTCAGCTCTTGCGACGGTACACGCCCCCGGACCAGACCCTGCAGCTCTGCTCGCGCGGCGTGGTCCGTCCATATACCTGCCTGGATATTGGCTGCCCAAACCACCTCTGTGCGCGCCACGGCGGTGCGGGCCTTGTCAAGGCGCGCCTGCAGGGGAGGCAGCTCGCTGGGGTCCAGATCCACAGGCTGGACGAGGACGCGCGTGGCTCCATCCATGCTGGCCGTCAGCAGCCCGATCTCGGGCGTCGGCTCTGCCCAGGGATGGGCCCACAACACTGGGAACGGAGGCACCGCCGTCTCGCCGTGCTTTACAATGGCCTCTACAGCCAGTGCCGTCGGCAACGGTCGGCCGAGGGACACATAGCTCTGGCGAATACGAGACAACTGAAAGGGACGCGAGAACCAACCCTTGTCCGCGCGCACGGGTTTGTCTGTGCCGCGCAGGCACGCGGCCCAATGGCCGGGCCCCTGGTAGCGTGGCGGGTGCGCTTTGGCCACCAGCAGCACCACGGTGTCTCTGTAGCTGGCGCCTGCGCTGGCAGAGGCGGGCAAATCCATGCGGCTGCTTGAGAGCTGTCGCGCCCGGCCGGCAAAGGCTGCCAGCGCGCAGAGTAGCACGAGAACCAGCGCCGCCAGACCGCGGACTGGGGCCTGCCAGCCCATCCAAACCACCATACCCGCTGACAGCAGCACACCAATCGCCAGGCGATAGCGGTGCCTGCCCAGCTCTTGCGGGGCGCAGGTCCAATAATTGGCCAGTCCCCAACCAATGATCATACCGCACGTCACCAGTGCGACGCGGTTCCACATCGCAGTTATCCTCTGGACAAGGATGCCCGTGACGCGCGCTGGGGCCACGGGGCGAATGTGATGCTAGAGCTCACTGCGTTCCACCCCAGAGCGGCTCCCCTCCGCGCCCGCAGCCAGATCGAGCATCTCCATCGTAATCGCGTGCTGACGCGCAGAGTGATACTGCAGCGTGAGCTCTTCGATCAGTCGCGCCAGGTTTCCACTGGCTGTGTCCATAGCGCGGTAGCGTGCCGCCTGTTCGCTTGCGGCGGCGTCAATAATCATCCGGTACAGCCGTGCCGTGGCCCACTCGTGCAGTGCCTGACGAACCAGGGACACAGCGTCTCCCTCGATGATCACGGCAGAAGGATCCTGGGACGCCGGGGGCAGCAGACTGGTATCGATGGGCAGCCAGCGCTCCGAGATCACCGGCGCCAGTGCGCCGGCACGATAAGGCGAGTAGAGCACGTACACAGCGTCTGCCGTGCCGTCCTCCAGCACATCGTACAGCTCTCGCGCAATCGCCGCTACCAGCTCCATACTCGCTACGCGCGAGGCGGGCAACGGCCAGTCGATGTCTACCCGCCTGCCCAGCTGGCGTAAAAGGCTCGTGCCCCGACTCCCGAGGCTGGCCACCAGCACGTCCTCGCTCTGCACCAGGTGTCCGGTGATCAGCTCATCGGCGCCCCTCACCACCAGGTCATTATATGCCCCGCACAGGCCTCGTTGCGAACTGACTACCAACAGCAGGGGGCGTCGCGGCGGCACCGGTCTGTCAGGGATGCCGAGTTTTTTCAACTGATCCGCTGACAGCCGCCCCATGGCACCGGCGAGCGCCCACTGCATATAGTCAGAAAAGCGCGTGCTCGCTTCGCGCCGCTGAAGGGCCTGTCGCCAACTGCCGGCTGAGATGGTGCGCATGGACGTGACGATGGGCGAGATCGCCTCGATATTGTCCCGTCGTTCGCGGATCTGCTCGATGTCCTCCATCAGGAAAACTGCTCAGTGTATTGGGCGATTGCCTGGCGCAGATCGCGCTCAGCGGCCGGCGTTACCCGGAGCTCATCCTCGACCGCGCGCAGTGCACGAGCGGCCGTACGATTGACGTGTTGCCAGAGACCGTCCGAATATCGCTGGACGTCTGCGACCGCTATATCATCGAGCATGCCCAGGTCAACCGCCAGCAGGGTGACTACCTGGCGCGTCAGCTCCAACGGCTCGTAGGGGGGCTGTTGGAGAACCGCCCGCAGTCGCTCGCCGCGCACCAGCTGCTGGCGTGTGGCACGGTCAATCTCGGTGCCAAAGCGGGCAAAGTGTGCCACCTCTTCGTATTGCGAAAGTGTCAGGCGCAACTGGCCGCTCACGCGGCGCATGGCGGCCGTCTGAGCCGAGCCTCCCACTCGCGATACGGATTGTCCGATATCGATGGCAGGTTTGGTCCCCTGGTTAAAGAGGTCGGGATCCAGATAGATCTGCCCGTCGGTGATCGAGATGAGGTTGGTGGGGATATAGGCCGAGATGTTGCCGCGACGTGTTTCGACAATGGGCAGTGCAGTGATACTGCCTCCACCGGCGGCCTCACTGCGCCGGCAGGCGCGCTCCAGCAGCCGCGAGTGCAGATAAAAGACATCACCTGGATACGCCTCACGGCCCGGGGGCCGCCGGAGCAAGAGCGAGATCTCGCGATAGGCATCCGCGTGCTTGGAAAGGTCGTCATAAACGATCAGCACGTCCCGGCCCTCGTCCATGAACGCCTCTGCCATGGCCACCCCGGCGTAGGGGGCCAGATACAGCAGGGCAGGAGGATCATCGGGGGCGGCCACCACCACAATGGTGTGAGAGAGTGCGTCGGCCTCTTCCAGGATGCGCACGCTCTGCAGCACAGCGCTGGCCCGCTGACCGATGCACACGTACACGCAGAGGACCCCCGTGTCGCGCTGGTTGATGATCGTGTCCAGGGCGATGGCCGTCTTGCCCGTCTGCCGGTCACCGATGATCAGCTCCCGTTGCCCTCGACCGATGGGGATCATCGCATCGACAGCCTTGACACCGGTGTGCAGCGGCACCGACACAGGCTCGCGCTCCACCACCCCTACAGCCTCGCTCTCGATGAGCCTGCGCGCATCGATATACAACGGCCCCTTACCATCCAGCGGCGTGCCCAGGGGGCTCACGATGCGGCCCAGCAGGCGCTCACCAACGGGCACCGTGGCTCGCTGCGAGGTGGCCCACACGATATCGCCCCCTTGAATGCCCTCCGCCGAGCCCAGCAGGATGCAATCGGCCTGATGCTCGTCGAGGTTCATCACCAGGCCCAGCACCGAATTGGGAAACAACAGCAACTCGTCGGTAGTGGCCTGGGGCAGGCCCCACACCGAGGCCACACCTTCACCGACCTGCTTGACCGTCCCCACCGGCTGGATGCGCAGCCCCGCCCGGGTGGAGGCGCTTACCGTGCCCATGTTGCCCAGCAGGTCTTTGAGCGTCGTTTCGGCGTTGCGGCGCATCCTGGCATAAAAGCCCGAGCCCGGCCCGGGAAGCGGCGTCTCGCCCGTGCCCCACAGCGGTACAGAAGTCAGGCTGGTGGGGGGCATCAGGGTCATGTCCTCGGG
This sequence comes from Chloroflexota bacterium, assembly GCA_012728955.1. Classification (GTDB taxonomy): domain Bacteria; phylum Chloroflexota; class Anaerolineae; order UBA1429; family UBA1429; genus JAAYED01. Next base: position 14,521 of record JAAYED010000215.1, on the reverse strand, counting down.
GTGGATGGGAGGCTCGCCGTTCCCGCACACCCGCGCAAATGATTCGTACAATCGCCCCAGAGGGCCACTGGGCGTGGGTCCCTGGGTCGCGTCGGCGCTGTCCACTGGGCTGCCCCTGGTGGGGCGGGTGCTTTCGTTGCTCATGTTGCAGTGGCACCCTGTCGCTGTACCAGGTCTGCCATTACGGCATCTCGCACCTGTACCAGCTGCTGCCGAATGCTGTTCTCCATCAGCTGGTCGGCGATGCGCACCTGGATGCCGGCAATGATTCCCGGATCGATCGCCTCGCGAACCTCGACGTGTCGGTCCAGCAGGGAGCTCAGCGCCTCGGCGAGGGATTTGGCCTGGTCACGGGAAAGCGCTACGGGGGTGGTGACAAAGGCTGTGGGCACGCGCCCCGCCATCGCCGAACGATAGGCCTCCACCTGGGCGATGGGTGTGCGCAAAATGGCGGCTACGGAATTGGCAACCAGGTCGTCGTGGGTTCTGCGGGTGGTCACCGAGCGCACGACATTGGCCGAGAGCGCCATCACACCATCCAGCAGATCCTCGTAATGCTGCGAGATGATCTCGTCGCGCTCGTGCTGGAGGTCGATGCGGAGCTCTTCCGTGAGCCGGTCCACATGGGCCCGCGTGTCTCGGAGGATCTGCGCTGCTCGAGCGTCCGCCTGCGCCTCGGCGGCACGGATGATATTCTCGGCATCGGCCTCGGCGTGCGCTCTGCGTTCCTCCCAGTGGGCCTTGAGTCGTTCTGCCTCGGCCTCCTGCTCCTCTGCCGCCTGCAGCGACTCGCTGATGGACTGCCTGCGTTCAGCCAGTTTGGCTCGCAGCGGGCGGAACACCAGCCAGTTCAGGATGAGCACAATGGCTGCAAAGTTTACGCATTGCCATAGAATCGTACGCCAATCCAGGTCCAGCATGTAAGGACCTCCCTAGAATCCAAAGGCCGAGGCAAAGGGATTGGCGAACAACAGGATCAGGCAGACCAGGAGGACATAGATTGCCGTGGACTCGAGAATCGCCAGGGTCACAAAGATGAGCCCGCGGATGCGATCCGCAACGCTCGGCTGACGGGCCATGTTGTCAAAGGCGCGGTTCACCGCACGCCCTTCCATCAGAGCGACCGTGATCGTGCCAAAAACGATGGCAAAGCCCACCACGAACGTGGTCACTTTGGCAAACTCGAGGGCGATTTGTGGATCCATGAGCTGTTTCCCTTCTGGTCTGGTGTGGAAGCGGGCGACTAGTCGTCCAGCCGCATCGCGTCCCCGATGAATGAGATGGTGAGTACTGTAAATACCAGTGCCTGCAACACACCGGTAATCATTCCCAACAGGTTCAGCGGCAAAGGCGCCAGCACCGGCACCAGCATGAATATCGTAGCGCCCACGATCTCGCCGGCGATTACATTTCCGAACAGGCGCAATGCCATGGACAGAATTCGGCTCAACGATCCGATCAGATTGAGCGGGAACAACAGAACCATCGGCTCAAAGTGGCTCAGAAGCTGCGCCTTGATGCCGCGGTGCTGCGCGCCATAAAACTCGGTCGAGAGAAAGGAAATGATCGACAGAGCAGCCGTCGTATTGATGTCGCGGGTGGGCGAGCGCATCAACGGCACCAGGCCCATGAGATTGCACACGGCGATGTACACCAGCATGGCCGTGAGATAGGGCACCGTTTGCGGCAGAGTCTTGCCCACCGCGTCGGTCACGAGAGAGTCGACATAATCCATGGCGAACTCGATCGCCACCTGCCAGCCGGGCGGGTTGACGGCACGGTAGCGTCGGTAACCCACAACGCTCGCCGCGACCAACCCCAGGATGATCACCCACGTGTAGAACACCGAATCTTTGATCGGCATGGAGCCGATGTAAAACAGCGTCCGCGGAAAGACACCTTCAATACCCACCGGCGCGTCCTTGGCTGCTCGATGTGAAGCGAGCGATCAATAGCGTGCGAGCAGCCACCATCCCCAACACCAGGCCCAAACAGGCGGCCATGCCCAGATGAACACCGGCCGCCAACAACACCAGCCAGGGCGCCAGCCTCAGAGGCGCCCGTTTGAGAACCTGCAGGTGGGCAGTGCTGCCCCCTTTGCGTTCCGCCTGGGCCAACACCGTGCCCAGCTGTTGCAGGTGCAGCCACATGCCGCCCGCTCCCAGCAGCAGGCCGATGACAAGCATCCCCAGCGTGCTCACGGCCTGTGCTCCTGCAGGCGTTCCATCTCGACCTCACCCAGGGATTGGCCCAGTGCGGTCTCCATCTCGTCCACCAGACCGTCGAGGTTGCTGCCAGCGACCTCCTGGTTCGAATCGGTGTACAGCACCACACAATGCGTCTCATCCACCAGCAGAATGCCAGCGCCCACCGTCAGGGTGCTGGGTACACCGTTCTGGCTGAGCGTCAGCTCACCGGGCATCATCCTTGCGATCAATGGGGCGTGCTCTGGCCAAACGCCCAACATACCGTCCTCCAGTGGTACCTGCACCCACTCGACGGGCTCGTCCAGAATGACCCTTTCGGGCGTTACCACCCGCAAGTGCACCACGGCAGCCTCGAGTTCGCTCACAGCGACTCGGCCTTTTTCCGAGCATCCGCAACGGTGCCCACCATATAAAAGGCCTGTTCTGGGAGGTCGTCGTGCTCGCCAGCCAGGATCTCTTCAAACCCGGTGAGGGTGTCCTCCAGGGAGACAAAGGTGCCGGGAATGCCGGTGAACTGCTCGGTGGAATAGAACGGCTGCGTGAGAAAGCGCTGGAGGCGCCTGGCGCGGTGCACGACCAACTGGTCCTCAGGGGAGAGCTCGTCGGCGCCCAGGATCGAGATAATGTCCTGCAGCTCCTGATACTTGGCCAGTACCGCCCGCGTTTCCGCCGCGATGCGCACGTGACGCTCTCCTACGTGGCGCACATCCAGCATCTTGGAGGAGGACGCCAGCGGATCCACCGCTGGATAGAACCCCTGGCTGGAGAGCTTGCGGGTGAGCACCGTGATGGCGTCCAGGTGCGCAAAGGCCGCCACCACGCCGGGGTCGGTGATATCGTCGGCGGGAATATAGACGGCCTGGACCGAAGTGATGGCGCCCTGCAGGGTGGTAGTGATGCGCTCCTGCAGTTCACCCATCTCGGTCGCCAGGGTAGGCTGGTAGCCCACCGCGCTGGGCAACCGGCCCAGCATGGCCGAGACTTCGGAGCCCGCCTGTACGTAACGATACACGTTGTCGATAAACAACAGCACGTCGCGTTCCGACTCGTCGCGAAAGCTCTGTGCGATGGTCATGGCGGTGAGTGGTGTGCGCAGCCGGGCACCCGGGGGCTCGTTCATCTGCCCAAACACCAACACGGTATTCTTTAGCACGCCACTGGCCCGCATGTCCAGCCACAGGTCGTTGCCCTCACGGGTGCGTTCACCCACACCGGCGAAAAGGGCGTAACTGCCCTGATCCTCCGTGCTGTGCCGAATGAGTTCGATCACCAGCGTGGTTTTGCCCACGCCGGCGCCGCCGAACAATCCGATCTTGGCGCCGTGTCCATAGGGGGTGAGCAGATCGATGACCTTGAGGCCTGTCTCCAGCGTAGTGGTGGAGAGGCGCTGATGCGCGAGCAGAGGCGCGCTGAGGTGCAGGGGACGTTGGGGGGTGTCCGCCGGCAGCGGCGGTCCCTGGTCGATGGGCTCTCCCAACACGTTAAAGATGCGACCCAAGGTGGCGGGACCCACGGGAACTTGGATAGGTTTGCCCGTGTTGTGGGCCAGCAAGCCGCGGCGCAACCCCGAGGTTGAGGACATGGCAATGCAGCGGGCGGTGCGGGTATCCACATGCTCCTGCACCTCCACGATCAGGTCCTCGTAAGGGGGCCGCTCAATGCGGAGGGCGTGGTTGATACCGGGCAGGTTTCCCACATCAAAGCGCGCGTCGATGACGGCGCCCATTACTCGGGTTACCCGTCCTGTTCTATCCAATGCTGTCTCCTTGCTGTTGACGGGGAGCCGAACTCTTGCTGCACTGCCATTATAGTAGACGATGAGCGTTAACCCAAACCATTTCGCCTGCTATCGTTCAAAGAGTTCCTCCACCAGAGGCCGATCGTGACCCGCTGGCTCTCTCTGGTCCAGTCTCAGGCTGACGGTGCCCAGCCCAACCGTGAGCCACAGCAGCGACGAGGCATGGGGGAATACCACGTTAAAGAGGTAGTGATCCAGCAGGCCGCCCGCCAGCGCCCCCACGATGGCCAGATACAATCCCAGGGTCGTGGCGGACACACGGGCCGCGCTGGCCGGGCTCCGCAGGGCCCTCAGGATGCCCACCAGATGGGTGCCCATGGTGGCCAGAAACACCAGCAGGCCGACGATGCCCATGTTCTCGGCAATCAGGAGGTATACGTTGGACACCCCGAGATAAGTGTCCACCTCTGGTGTGCCGGCAAACCCCACACCGAACCAGGGGTAGCGTGAAATCAGGATCAGCGCATCCTTGTACTCGCCAAAGCGCATCTGGGTGGCGAGATCCTCCCCACGCAGACCGCTGATAAAGTGGTTCACGTAGGTCTGCGTCCAGGGCAGCAGGTAAATCAACACCAACGCAGCCAATCCGATCCACAGCAGCCGCGGATATCGGAGCAACGCCAGAAAGAACAGCGCCACGGCCAGCCCAAAGAAGGATCCGCGCGAAAAAGTCAGGATCAAACAGAGCACCAGTAGCCCGATGAAACATACGAGCCAGCGGCGGGCAATCAACGGCCGCTCTGCAAAGAGCTGGGCCGTCGCCAGGGTGGTGACAAAAATCAGGGCGCCGCCCAGCACGTTGGGGTCGACCGAGGTCGAGGTGGCCCGCAGCGCCCGTGAGGGGTCGCTCTCGATATAGCGCAACACGGCGTTGCCGCTGGGATAGCGCAACACGCTCAGGCTGGAGAGCAGGCGCACCGTCAGCTGGGTGGGCAGCACATACAGGATGATCCCGATGGCCGCCGCCAGCGTGCCCGCCACGATCAGAGCTCTCACCAACAATCGCAGTTGACCGGCCGTGCGCACCGCATTGATCACCAACAGGAACAAAAGAATGCTCAGCAGGATCTCACCCACATGGCGTAACACGTTGGCGGTGAGCTCGGCGTGGCCCAATCCGTTGACAAAGGAAAAGAGCGCCAGAAAGACAAAGGTCAGCACCAGCAGGGTGGGTGACCAGGCGACAAACTCACCATCACGATGGGAGACGATCCGCGAGAGCCACACGAAAAACAGGGCCCCGATCACCAGATCCAGCAGCGTGGGGGCAAAACCGACGTCCACGGGAAGCGCGGCAAAGGGCAGCAACAGGATGACCGCAATGAGCGCCACCAAGCCGACCATCACGCTGCGCAACACCAGATAGGCCATCGCCAGGGCCAGCACCGTGGGCACGCCATAGGTCACGCCCAGCAACCCGATAATGGCGCCCGACGGCAGCGCCAGGGCGCCGCACAGGAGCAGCGTTGCCAGCAGTCGGGTGCCCTTGTCGGCGCTTTGTAGCGCCGCCACTAGGCGGTCTGGCAGCGAGAGGATGCTGGCAATGCTCAGCGCACCGGCACGGCGGGCGCCGCGCAGCCCCCGTGCCGAGCGGCTCTCTGCGTGCACAGCCCACAGGCGCTCAGGATACATGGATCGTGGACCTCAGCGGCGACGGGAAAAGACGCGCTGCAGCACCACCAGCATCGCGATCATCACCACCAGGGTGATGGCCTGTTGCGAGGGCTTGCTGGTGACCACCCACAGGATAAAGGCCACCGCCATCAGGGCCAGCATCACACCACGCACTGTCTGGTTGAGCCACAGCAGTTGCCAGCCGGCCTGCAGGCGCGAGATACCTCCCAGCCCGTCCTGCAGCGCCAGCTGATACTGTTCCCGGGCGGCCTGCTTGTCGCCGCTCTTGGCCAGCGCCACGGCATAGGCGTAGCGTGACTCGCCGCGATCGGCCTCGCTTTGCTCCACAATGGCGCCCAATATCTCGGCGGCGCGTGCGGGCTGACCCTGCATGATCAGCAGGCGCCCCAATGCAGCCGCGGCGCGCCCAAAGTGAGGGTTGGTGGCATAGGCACGTTCCAGATAGCTGATGGCGCTGTCGTACCGGCGGGCCCGCGCGTCCATGATGCCCAGGTTGGACCACGCCAGGGCAGCGGCATAAGGGCTGGCCGCCTCTCGATCCACCACCTCCTGAGCGGCCTTGCGCGCCGCCTCCTGCTCATTGGCCAGCAGGTGTCGATAAGTCTGGGCGTGCCAGGCCATGGCTTCCAGGGCCGTCTGCTCCTGGCCGGGGTCCATGCTTGCGATGCGCTCTCGCGCCTGTGCGATATAGTCGTCGGCCTGCGTAAAGTTCCGCCGATCGCAGGCGATCTGCGCCAGGGTCAGCAGGGGCTCGGCATCGGAATCGCTGCGCTGCAGCGCCTCCTGGCAGGCGGCCTCCGCCTCGGGCAGAGCATCCGCCAAAAAGTGCACCGTGGCCTGTGTGGCATAGGCCTCGTAACGGGCAGGGTCCAGTTCGATACAGCGGGCACAGGCCTCCAGCGCCTCGCTGCGCCTGCGCCGGCGGCTCTCGGTGCGGGCAACCCCCAGCTGTGCCTCGTAGCAGGTGGGGTCCAGCGTAATGGCCTCCTGGTACGCCGCCAGGGCAGCATCCAGATCGAGCGCGTGATAGGCGACATCGGCGCGCCCCAGTGCTGCATCCAGTTCCGTGGGAATATCCGCCGGCATGGGCCCTCCTTGTGTGTGCCTGCCGAGTATATCCGCCCGAGGCGCTGCGCACAAGACGGCGCTCTCACGCAAGTGCCCCGGACAGAACACTGTCCGGGGCACTATACGTACGGGCGCTGTGGCTACTGGATGCCTATGCCCACATAGTTGGCGTTATATCCGCGCGCATAGGAGGGAGAGGTTACCAGCACCCCCAGGGGCTGGCCGTTGGAAGAGGTCACCGTCGCCGATCCGTAAAAGATGGTGGGATTGGGGAACAGTGTCGGCAGATAGAATGTATCCGCCCCGCCCGGCTGCACGTTGTTGATGGTCCTGGTCAGCGTCGCACCGGTGTTGGTGGTGACGACGGTCAAGGTCACGTTGGTGGCCTGATTGCCCAGGTTCTGAAAGTTCACACCTGTCTCGGCCTGACCCCAGTTGCGGTACACCAGCGGTGCCGATACGCGGGGGGTCGCCTGGGCCAGGCTGATGGCGGCATAGCAGGAGCCGATGGAGGCGCCGTTCGGCGTATACTTGACCGCGTTGGCCACGGCCTGGACCGGCCGGTCAGATTGGATGCGCGCCGCGCCAAAAAAGCCCGGCGCAGGGATCGCCCCGATGGCGGGCAGGTAAAAATTTTCCATGCCTTGTTTCCCGATCTTTCGGGTCGTCGTAAAGGTCTGCCCGGCGTAGGACGACAGGCCGCTGGCAATAAAGGTGATGGTGATGTTGGCCTCTGCATCGTTGGGGTTGTACACACTGATGCCGCTGTCCCAGTTGTTGTGCCGCTTGTACACCAGAGGGGCGTACAGCGTGGTGGCCGCCTGGCTCACGTTGATCCCCGCATACTGGCCCACGATGTTGTCCGCCAGGCTGGAGGCGTTGGGGTTCCGGAAATAGGAGGCCACTAGCGCCACGTTGCCCAGGGTGCCCTCCAGACGGGCGGAGCCAATACCGGTGCCAAGCGCGCTGAAAGCGCCGTCCTGCAGGTTGAGCTCCTTGGTCGCGTAGGCAGGGACTGTATACGTCGTTATCAGCCGTTCGCCCTGTCCCACAGGCGCCAGGTAGAGCTTGATGTCCTGAGTCTGGTTGTGCGCGTTCTGCACGTACAGGGTGGTGTTGTAGCCGCCAAAGTTGCGGTAGACCAGCGGCGCCACCACATTGTTGCTCAGGTCCACATCCCGGGTGCCCAGGTAGCTGTCGCCCACCTGCGCGCTGCGGTTGATGCTGTTGACGATGCCCGCCACGGGGCGATCCGAGCTCACCTCTGCCGAGAAGGTGCCAGCAGGGGCCCCGGCCTCGGCAGGGAGGTAAAAGGTGGTGCCGCCGCCGGGCAGCACACCGGCTTGCATCAGCGTGCCCTTGACCGCGCCGACACTGTCGTAAAAGTCCACTTGGATGGTGGCATAGTCTGAGCTGCCGGTGGCCAGGTTCTGAAAGGAGAGCCCTGTTTGCCACGCGCCCCCTTGCGCGGCCAGTGGCGCCGACACAAGGCCGAACAGTAGAACACTCAAGAGCAGGGTTCTCCACAGCGATCGTCGTATTGGCGTCATCGTGACCTCCTCGACTGAAGCAGGGCTGCACGCGATCTATCTGCTTGCATTCTACAATGTTTCTCTCGCTTATGCCACATTTTCAGCCCTGTTTGGGTGAAATTCGTAAATTCTCATCCAGTTGGTCCTGTTCCCACGGCCAGCACCGTCCGAACCACAATCACTTTGCGCAGGCAAGGGTTTGTCTGCTGGCCAGGGCTGTGATATGTTCTGGCTGGCTGGTCCCTGCCCTGTCTCTCGGAGAGGGCGTGCGTGCAGCACAGGTTGAAGGGTGCGCAGGGGAGTGTCCATGAGCAGGCTGGTTACACTGATTCGCAGGCGCTTGAGGTCCCCAGAGGACTATCGGGCGCTGCAGGCCTACCTCGCCGAGCGGAGCATCGCTCAGCTGGCACGCCGCGGCGTGGACCTGTCTGGCTTGCGGGTGCTCGAGGTGGCCGCTGCTTACGGGGGCTACAGCGAGGCGCTCCACGCCCGCGCGTCCCTCTTGGTGGCCAGCGACCTGCATGCCGATCCGCACTTTGGGCGTGCGGGGATTCCCTTTGTCCAGCTGGATGCCAGTGACACGCTGCCCTTTTGTGACGGTGCCTTTGACCTGGTCTACTGCAGCAGCCTCATCGAACATCTCCCCGCTCCGCAGGGTCTGCTGGCCGAGTGCAGGCGTGTGCTCCGTCCCCGTGGCCAGCTCTACCTGACCTTCCCGCCATTTTACAGCCTGTTTCTGGTGGGGGGGGCACGGATTCAAGCCCTTTCACCTTTTTGGGGAGCGGTTTGCGCTCTGGGCAACCAATCGATTGCGGGGCACTGCGGTCACCTCGTACGCGGATTGCTATGGGGATTACGGCCTCTTTCCCCGCACCATCGGCTCGGTACGGGCAATGCTGTCTGGGGCGGGCTTTGCCGACCCAGAACTCTTTACCCGGCTGACCGACGTGAATACGGCGCGGCTCCCGGGCTTGCTGGCTGACCTCCTGACCTGGCACGTCTGCTATCTTGCCGAGCCCAAGCCAGCTTCAGAGCCGCCGCGGGCCGGTTGAGGGCTGGCGTTACCCACGCTTTCGGCGTGAGACGAGGTCCAGCAGCCGCTGATAGAGCTCCTGCGTCACCGCCTGGGTCGTGAGGCGCTGCCGGCTCAGCTGGAGCCCGTTGGCTCCCAGAGCGGCCACCAGTGGGCGGTCCTCCGCCAGGCGACGCAGCGCCGCCGCCAGGGCCTCGGGGTTCGCCACGGGGCAGAGCAGTGCATCCTTCCCATCGGTAAGCAGCTCGCGGGCGCCGGGCGTGTCCGCCGTTACCAGGGCCTTGCCCATGGCCAGCGCTGTAAAGACCTTGGTCGGGATCACCCTGGCCGTCTTGGGCGAAGCGGCGAATACCCCCAGACACACATCCGATTGCGCAATCTCCCCAGCCAGTGCCTCCGGTTCCAACCAGCGGGCGCCCCAGACCACATTAGAGAGCTGAAGGCTCTCCGCCAGCTCACGCATGGCCTCATAGGTCTGCCCATCGCCAATCAGCTGAATCGTGACGGGAGCGTCCCGCAGCAGGGCGGCGGCACGCAGGATGTGTTCCAAGCCGTGCAGTGGGATGAACTTGCCAAGGTACAGCACCCGCAGGCGCTCGGAGGGAGGCGGGGCAGGCGCTGGCTGGTAGGCCCTTTCGGCGCCGACGAAAACGCGCAGCAGGCGGCTGCTGTCCAGGCCATACTTGGCTACGAAATAGTCCACATCCGCCTGAGTGTCCAGCAGTACAAGGTCGGGCAGGCGACAGGCGCAGTGTTCCACAGCAAAGATCAATTTCGCCGCCAAACTGTTCGCACGGACCAGCTGCCTGTCTTCTACGATGGTTTCGTGCAGAGAGAGATAGGCGTCCAACACCAGTGGTTTGCGCCGTACCCAGGCCAGCACCCGGGCAGGATAGATGTCCAGATGGCCGGCGTAACCCACCACCATGACGTCATAATCTCTGGCGAAAAGCGAGCGCGCCAGCAGCTGCGCATAGGCCCAGATCATGCGCAGCAACAGCCGCGGGCGGAGGCGTCCTCCACGGGCGTTGGCCACCTTGTCGGCTGTGTTGCGCCACAGCGCTGCGCGGCACTCGCGCACCGTAGCGCCGTTCTGCCTCAAGCCCTCGATCACGACGCGATTACGCACATACTCCGAATCATAGGTGCCCCAATAAAGAACGCGCATACCCATCCTTGTCCTGCTCTGGCGCCAGTCCATGTTCAAGGCGCGATACCGATCTCGCTCTTGTTAGCACTCGGCCCTGACCAGAGAGCTGCCGGTTTCTGGTGGAGCCAAGACAGTGTGGCAGCGGCAAGGCTGCCTGCCGCGCTGCAGCCTTGTGGGGCCACTCCCGCAGAGTGCCGGCACATGGCCATGCTTCACAAGGAATCACCTGCCTGCACTCGGTGTGGGCCTGCGTGCCCCAAGCCAATTGCTGGCACGCTCCGCTCGCGCCGCTGGTCGCTCCGTCAGGCACGGACCCGCCTGGCCGGCTGCAGGGCATGCCCGGTGGCCCCCTGGCGCTCGGCGGGCGCCGCCAGCCGCGGCCGGCCGATGGCCTCCGCGGTCACCTCCGTGGAGATGAACACTACTCCCTCGCCGTTGCCTACCGGTGCCGTGCTGTCGCGCTGGTCAATCTGCACCTGGATCCCATCCGCCCCCGCCCGCAGGGCGGCTGAGCGGGCTTGCTCCTCCGCCGCGCTGCGTGCAAGGCGCAGGGCCTCCTCCATATCCGCCAAGGGCACCGTTCCGGCGGAGCTGTACACCACATAGCCCAGCCCGTCCGCGTCGGGCTGAACGGTGCAGCGCGCTCGGGCGACCACGGTACCCATCACGGCGCCTACCGCATTGGCTACGTGGGCGTGGGGAGGAAGATCGGCATCGGTGTTCAGCAGCGAGGCTGCCGCGGGAAAGTAGGTGTGCGCCGGTGCTCCCAGGCCGATCACTCTGCGTGCCAGCGAGGGGCGTACCTGCAGCAGCGCTCCGTTGGGTGGCTCCAGCATCTTGTCCAGCAGCGCCTCGGGCAGGTCGCTCACCGTGCCATTGCCAGGGCTCGCCTCAGTCGCCCAAGCCTTGCGTACGATCTCCTGCGCGATGCGCTCGGACGTGCGGCGCAGAATCCACTGGGCCATTGCCAACGGGGAGAGCCCGGCGTGTCGCCCGAGGATCTGAATGGCCGCAACCGCGGCGGCGGCGGGCCACTGCACAAACTGGCCCGTCACGTGGGCTGCATCGGTTGGGGTCACCCCCACCCGTGCGATGATCCCCTGGTTCTCCAGCCGTTGGAGCGTGGGTTGATACAGCCCCGGGTAGTGCAGCATCTGCTCCACCTGGCGGCGGGTAAGAGGGCCTTTTGCCAGGCGCTCCAGCAGCTGTTGCAGAGGCTCTGCCACGCTGAGGCCACGAGGGCGTTGCTGCAAGGCATACAGCGTGGCTTCCTCTGGAGCGGCCTGCGGGTCCAGCAGGAGCTCCTCCAGAGCAGAGACGATCTGGGGAAAACGCTCCGCCATCAGGCAGACGGGCAGGATGCGGCGGGGGCCGATCACCAGCCGCCGATCGTCCTCCATCCGCACCTCGCTGTCGCCTCCGAGGCCCACCGTTTGGATGTCGATGGCCTCCACCATGGTACGCCAGCGCGCCACCCGTGCGCCCTCGGCACAGAGCGCGGGTCGACCCTGGCGCAGCCAGGCGATGTCCGTGGTCGTTCCGCCCATGTCGGCTACCACGGCATCGCGGGTGCCCGCCAAAAAGCGCGCGCCGATGATGCTGGCTGCCGGGCCGGAGAGGATCGTCTCGATAGGGCGCTGACGAGCTGTTTCGGCGCTGATCAGTGAGCCATCCCCCTTGACCACCATCAAGGGGGCGTGGATGTCGAGACGCTCCAGTGACATCTGCACGGCGTCGATCAGATCACAGATCAGGGGTATCAGCCGTGCGTTGAGGGCCGCCGTGGTTGCTCGCCCCATGGCATCCAGCTGCTGGCTCAGTTCGTGGCCGGCGGTGGTGGGCAGGCCGGTCAAACACGCCACCATTTCCCGCACGGCCCGCTCGTGGGCAGGGTTGCGCGTGCCATAGTATCCAGAAACTGCAAAAGCGCGGACGTTTGCAGCATGCTGCAGGATGGCGCGTCGCGTTGCATCCTCGTCCAGGGGCATGGCTTCCTGGCCATCGATGTCGTGCCCACCGGGCAGAAACACACAATAGTCGGCACCAAACTGTTGGGGAGTGACGTTGCCCTGACGCTCGGCTCGCTGATAGCCCAGCAATAGCAGGCACACCGGGGCGCCCCTGCCTTCCACCAGGGCGTTGGTCGCCAGCGTGGTCGAAATCGAAACCAGTTGGATGCTACTGTCCGTGGGGGGCAACACCTGAGAGAGTGCACCCTCAATGCCCTCGTCCAGGTGTTGGTGGGTGGTCAGGGCCTTGGCCTCGCCGAGCACCGTGCCGGCATCCAGATCCATCAGAACCGCATCGGTATAGGTACCGCCCGTATCAATGCCCACGCCCAATCTCATGCACATGCTCCCATCAGTATGCAGGCTCTCATTCGATCAAACCGGCGTTCTGCAGAAAGCGTCTCGCTGTGCGGTCATAGCCCTGCCGTGAGACCGCCTCGCGTTCCAGCCGTGCCAGGGTTTCGCTATCGAGCGCCGCCGTAAGGCCGCCCATGATGCGCTCCAGCTCGGGATACTGGTTGTAAGTGCCGATGTGGACACCGGGCGCCAGAATAGCGGCGGAAAAGAACACACGGTCGTCACGCAGCAGGACCAACTCTTGCTGATGCAGCGCCAGGTCTCGCCGCGATCCGATGGCGGTATCGCAGGAACCATCCAGCAGGCCCTCCAGCGCCGCCTCATGCGACATGCTCTGCAGGTTGCCGGTGGTAAACCGAAAGCCGTACACCCTTTGCATGCCGGCGACGCCCCCTGCGCTTTGCAGCACCTCTTCTGGCGCGCAGACGTTGATGCGCGGGTTGACGCTGCCGATCTGTTGCGCCAGCTCTCCGATGGAGTTTACCCCCAGCTGCTCGGCGCGATCGGCTCGCATCAGCACCGATTGCCGAACCGACCAACTCACCGGAGAGAGCCACACAATATCGTGCCGCCGGTCTTCAGCTCGCAGCTCTCGGAGCAGAGACTCTTCGCTCGGCGCCGGCTGGTCGTGATGGAGATAGTTGAACCACACGCTGGGCGAATTCTGCCAGACCAGCTGCACCCTGCCAGACTCGAGCGCCTGGCGAACGTGCCACTCACTGGCCAGATCCGTGCGCTCCACGATGGTGTAGCCCGCGTCGCGCAACAGCGCGGCTGTCAACGCGGCCAGCATCTGCTGTTCGCTGTCGGGGTAGGCGCCCACCACAATGGGCGTACTCTTTTGGGGGTCGCGCGGGGTGCACCCCAGCAGGAGGCTCGTGAGCCACAGGGCAACCAGGATCAGGCCCAGTGGGCCACGCAGCGCTACCGAGCGCGTCCCCTTCCCGTCACTGGCGTGGCGTGTAGACATAACGCCCTCCCGTCACGCATTGGGCCAGCAGGGTAGCCCCGTTCGAGAGCTCTTGGAGCGCGTCGGCCAGGGATTGGAAGGCTGCTGGCGGGATGGCCAGGTCCAGCGTAACGGCATCTCCAAACTGCTCTGCGTCGACCAGTACGTTGCTGCGCGGAAGGCCATACTTGAGACTGCCGTACAGGGGATAGGGAACCGTCACCCGGGCGAGGTAATGGTAGACCATGTCGGCCACGGGCAGCTGCTTGAGCGCCTGTCGGACGCAGTCGCCATAGGCCCGGACGAGCCCGCCGGTGCCGAGCTTGATGCCACCCCAGTAGCGCGTACCCACCGCCACAGCCTCCAGCAATCCCTCGCCCTCAAGGACCGCCAGCATGGGACGACCGGCGGTGCCACCTGGCTCACCATCGTCGGAAGAACCGATCTCTGCCTGCGGACCGCCGGAGATAATGTACGCCCAGGCGTGGTGGTTAGCATCCGGGTAGCGTTCGCATACTGTGGCGATAAAGGCGCGTGCCTGCTCTGCAGAGGCGGCACGTCCAACCGATCCGATAAAGATCGACTTTTTCACGACGATCTCGGCCTGAGCCTCGGCGTGTGGCACCGTGTACCGCAGCAGGGCAGGAGAGTCCACCGTCACAGCGTCTCCTCGACTGGACATGCATCGTCAGGGGTTGGGCCGGTATAGCCGTTCTCGAGGATACGGCGGGCAAAGACGAGATATCCGGTGTGGCCCACCATGGTGTCGTCGGGTCGCAGGCG
>JAAYED010000214.1 GCA_012728955.1 Chloroflexota bacterium | reverse complement strand
ACGGACTCGCTGGACCACTCAACACCGCTTGCGGACCGGTAGATGAGTCTGAAGTCATGAGATCCCTCATCAAGCTGCCAATACGCTGTGTAAGGTGGCTGGCTCCACTGCTGCCAGATTGAGCCATCCACCTCCAATGAGAGACGTCCGCCAGCCTCAGCAAGTTCACACTCGGCGACAACTCGCAGCTGTTGATGCTCATGCGGCAGCGTTGCCGAGAGATGATAGCGAGCACCATCCTGCGGCGTCGCCAAGCGGAGTGGTGATGAGGCTGTCTGTGACAGGCTGCCCCCCGCTTCTGGTTGTGCTGCCTCTGCGGATGCAAGCCCGCTGTCGATGGCCCATTGCAGGACGTTAGCGGGCCAGACGACGTGCGGACGCACCACCCTCCGATCCAGCGGAGTCCTCTCGGTGGCCGGCTCTCCCGTGGCGGCGTCCAGCGTCACCAGTCGGTGCAGGCCACAGGTTGCGGTGGGGAGGTGCTCATCCAGAAACCAATCTACCCGGCGATGCGTACAGGCCTCCGTGGGCAGCTCACCAGAGAGCGCACAGACCTGGACGGCGCTCATTCCCGGTGGCATTGCGAAGGGTGCGGGCCGGCTCTGGTGGGCCGCTCGCATCACGGCGTTCCAGATGGGCGCCGCGCCCGTAACGCCCGTAGCCCCCTCCATGGGGCTGCCATCGGCGTTACCTACCCACACACCCACCGTCCATGACTCAGTGTACCCGATCGTCCAGTTGTCGCGCCACATATTGGTGGTACCAGTCTTGACAGCGGCAGGCCAGGGCAGGTTCAGTGCGCCCGTCCTTCCAAAGGCGCTGGCGCGGGCTTCATCGTCAGCGAGAACGTCGGTAACCAGCGCGGCGACTCGGGGGTCCAGCACCTGCTGCGGGATGGCCGCTGGGTGCTGATAAAGTACCTCACCCTGGCTGGTGGTAACGCGCTCGATCAGATGCGGAACAATCCGCTGCCCCCCGGCGGCCAGGCCCGCATAGGCTGCAGTAAGGTCATACAGTCGCACCTCCGCGCCCCCCAGCGTCAGTGCCAGCCCGTGACGTGCCGGATCGCCCAGCGTGTCGATGCCCAGGCGCTGCGCCATCTCGGGCAGGGCCTGGACACCCAGCGCATTCAGCACCTGCACGGCCGCCACGTTGTAGGAGCCTGCCAGGGCATCCCGCATGGAAACCAGGCCGTGATAGCGCCCATCGTAATTTACCGGTCGATAGGACTCTCCTTCGGCAGTGCGAAAGGAGCTCGGCACGTCACCCACCGGGGAGGCTGGCGCCAGTCCCCGTTCAAAAGCAGCGGCATAGGTAAAGGGTTTGAGGGCCGAGCCCGGTTGGCGTAGCGCGGTGGCGCCGTTTACCGCGCCGGAACGGCTCGCGTCCCAATAGTCCGGGCTGCCCACCAGTGCCCGCACCGCTCCCTGATGATCGAGCGCCACCACCGCCGCATTCTCCACCCTCCGTGGTGGAGCGCTCTCTGTGGGGATCTGCAGTTGGGTCAGGTGTTCGCTCACGATGGCCTCTACCCGCTCCTGCAACCCCCAGTCCATCGTTGTCTCTACCAGCAGCCCCCCGCGCACGACTGCATCCTCACCCACCAGGGCTGCCAGCTCATCCCTCACCATCACACTGGCGTGTGGAGCACGGATCGAGTAGGGAGTACCTCCCAGGTACAGAGGTTCATGCGCGGCACGTTCGGCGGTTGCGGCGTCGATGTAGCCTTGCTCTTGCATCAAGCGCAGGACCGTTCTCTGACGCTCACGGGCTCTATCGGGATGGGTGACAGGGTTGTAGGCTGCCGGCGCCTGGGGAAGGCCTGCCAGCAGGGCACACTCCGCTAGACTCAGCTCTCGTGCCGGTTTGCCAAAGTAGCTCTGGGAAGCTGCCTCAACCCCATAGGCCAGGTTGCCAAAGTAGGTTTCGTTGAGATACAGGGT
>JAAYED010000213.1 GCA_012728955.1 Chloroflexota bacterium | reverse complement strand
CTCCAAGCCAGGCCGGTTCTCTGGAAGGTGCTCAGTCGCCGGGGCGGCGGCGCTCCAGCAGAAGCACGTCCCGCCAGAGGCCGCGCAGCTGGCCCAACCTCTCGCGCGTACCCACCACGCGAAAGCCACAGGCGGCGTGCAGGCGCAGGCTCGCCGCATTCTCGGGGAATACCCCCGCCTGGAGCGTCCAGATCCCGGCCTCGGTGGCGGCCGCCACCAGCGCCTCCAGGAGGGCGCGTCCCGCGCCGCACCCGCGGGCGGCCTCGGCCACGTAGACGCTCACCTCGGCCACGCCGCGGTAGACGGGGCGGGCGGAAACCGGGCTCAGCGCCGCCCAGCCCAGGATGGCGCCGGAGCCGCCGCGCGCCACCAGGCGCGGCTCGGGCAGGTGGCCTGCATCCCAGAGCTCCCACCCGGGCGATTGCGTCTCAAAGGTCGCCTGGCCGGTTGCGATCCCCTCGCGGTAGATGCGCTCAACCGCGGGCCAATCGCGCGCCAGCAGCGGCTCAACGGTCACCGGCATGAGCCATCCTCCAGATCAGCGCCAGATCGAGCTCGCCGGCGGCGCCCCACCCTGCTCGGCCCCGGGGGATCGCGGGGCGGAAGTGCTCGTACAGCCCGTACGCCTCCTCGGCCAGCCGTTCGGGCGCCCGCGAGGCCGCGAGAGCCTCCAACGCCTCGCGCACGGCGGGGAGATCCCCTTTGAACTTGCTCTCCAGGTAGCGCGTGACGCTGGCCGGGTCGACCGGCGCCCCCTTGCTGGCGGCCCGCAGGCCCGCGGGGGTGTGCGTCACCGGCACCTCGCGGCCCAGCAGGGGCACGCGCTCCTCCTCCCTCACCGGCTCGCCCTCGTCGGCTTCCGTTGTGCGGGCGTGGTAGATCCCCAGGCTGCGCCCCTTGGATTGCGCGTTCAGCCCGGCCACAGCGCGCCCGAGGGTAAGGGCGGCCTCGCGATCGTAACCGAGCCGCTCGGCGACAACCGCTGCCCAGAGCGTCAGCACCGGCGCGCGGTTCACGGTAATAGCGGTGGTGGACATGTATGTGCACCTCCTGTGGCGCGGCCAAACGGCTAGAGCGCGCCGTCCTCTTGGGGACCCGCGACGGGCGCAGCCGCGTCGGCAGCTGCCTCGACATCGGCATCCGCGAACTGGAGATCGTAGAGCCGCCGGAAGAGCCCCTCGCGGGCGAGGAGTTCCGCCTGTGACCCCTGCTCCACGACGCGCCCCTCGGCGATGACGCAGATCCGGTCCGCGTTCTCTATGGAGGAGAGGCGGTGCGCGATGGCCAGCGTCGTTCGCCCGGCCATAAAGCGCTCCAGCGCGGCCTGCACCAACCCCGCGGACTCGGAACCCAGCGCGGACGTAGCCTCATCCAGCAGAAGGATGGGCGCATCCCGGAGGAGCGCACGGGCGATGGCGACGCGCTGGCGCTGGCCGCCGGAGAGGCGGGCGCCCCGCTCTCCTACGGGCGTATCATAGCCCGCGGGCAACTCCCGGACAAAGCCCGCCGCGTTAGCCGCCCGCGCCGCCTCCTCCACCTCGGCATGGGAAGCGCCGGGGCGCCCGTAGCGGATGTTCTCCCGCACGCTGCCCGCGTACAGGTGGCAATCCTGCGGGATGTAGGCGAACTGCTGCAGCAGCGCCTCCAGCGACCAGGCGTGCAGCGGGCGGCCCTGGATGTAAAGAACGCCCTCCCGCAGGGGATAGCACCCCAGCAGCAGCCGGAACAGAGTGCTCTTGCCGCCACCCGAGGGCCCCACGATGGCCACCCGGGAGCCGGCCTTCACCCCCAGATCCAGGCCCTGGATCACGTCACCGGAGCCATCGAACCCAAAGCGCGCGCCGGCGAACTGGATCTGCAGGGCCGGGTCCGGCGCGGGCAGCGCGGCCCCCGCCGTGGGGGAGGGATAGCGCTCCGGCTCCTGCGGCGCGGCCAGCACCGCGATGGCGGGAGGCAGCGAGCCGAGCGGAACGGCGACATGGTTCAGCATATTGATAAAGGCCACCAGCCGGCCAAAGGTCAGGCTGCCAGAGATCGCCAGCCAGCCGCCAAAGCCAAAGGTGATCAGAAAGGGCAGCACGCCAAAGACCGAGCCGGCGGCGTTGGCCAGCGTGCGCAGGCGCACCAGGCCCAGCCCCTCCTGCACCACGCGCCGGTTCGCCTCGCCAAAGCGCTCGTCCAGCGGGCCGGCCACGCCAAAGACACGGGTGACCATCAGGCCCCCCAGGCCATCCTGGGCAAGCCCCATGGTCTGACCCAGCGCCTCCTGCATCCGATTGGCGCGTGCGGCCACCGGCGCAGAGATGCGGGACATGACCATGAACAAGAGCGGGATCATGACGGTGCTCACCAGCGCCAGGGCCCACGAGATCGAGAACAGGGCACCCAGCGCGGAGAGGGCCATGGCCGTCCGAAAGACGATGGCGACGATTCCATGGCCCAGGAGGGCCTTCAGACGCCCGAGGTCGGCGTTGACGACGGAAAGAAGATCGCCGGTGTGGTGCGACTCCAGGTACGCCATGGGGAGGGAGGTGGCGCGGTGGGAGACGAGGGTGCGCAGGGCGGCCATGGTGCCCTCGGAGAAGATCCCCACCGCGCGGGTGCGGACGTACTCCGGCGGCAAGGCCAGACCCATCCAGATGACGGTGCGCAGCAGGGCCTGCCGGAACAGGACACCCTCCCCGGCGAGGACCGAATCGATGGCGCGCGCCAGGCTCAAGTTGCCGGCGATGGTGACGCCTGCCTGGAGCAAGGCGCAGAGGAGAGCCGCAGAGAGCCGGCCCTGCTTCCGGCCGGCGAGGTGCAGCAGACGGCCGATGGCGGGCCAAACCGGTACGCGTTCTGGCTCAGCCATGTCTAGCTCCTCCCCGATGTTTGGATCGGCCGAGGCCCGGATCGGCCGATGCCCGGATCGGCCGAGGCAGCCGAGGCCGTCCGAGTCACCTTGATACTCTACGCAGGCTCGCGCCGGACGGTTGCGCGTGGGCGGCCGTGAATTCTGCGATAATTGCTGTAATGCCGTTGATTCCCGCCTCTTGGCGCGCTATACTGCAGGTGGTTGTCTTTCGCACAACCCCGGCCATGGCCGTAGGCTCCGGCCGACCCTTCCGCCGGCAGGGGCTCATTGAAAGGAGAAGGAGATGCGTCGTCGTAAGTTGCTGTCCACGCTGATCGTGCTGGCGGCCCTGAGCGCCATGCTCATGGCCCCGCTCGCCGCCTCCGCTGCCGAATGCACGCCGTCCATGGCCGTCAAGTACGTCAATGCGTACAACGGTCTGAGGATGCGGACGGCGCCGGGGCTCGCGAGTCCGCTGATCACCTTCCTCTGGAACGGTGAGTACGTCACCGTCATCGGGTGTGACCAGTGGAAGGACGGGATCCTCTGGAGTTATGTCGAGGTGAACCGCTGGGGCGTCAAGACAGCCGGATGGGTCTCGGCGGCCTTCCTGGTGAGCTATGTGGGTTACACCGAGCCGCGGGATTCCTTTGAGGGCGACACGGGCTGCAAGGTCATCGATGGCCCCCTCAACCTGCGGGATGCAGCGGGGCTCTCCGGCAAGATCCTGCGCACGGTGCCCTATGGCACCATCCTGGTGCCCACGTCCACGCCGGATGTGACGGTGGACGGGTATGTGTGGCAAGAGTTGCAGATGAACGGGACGATCGTCTATGGCGCCCGCAAGTACATGGAGTGCTTCGCCGCCGCGCAGAGCTAGCAGAGACCACGCCTGAGCGCACACTCGGAGGCCTGCACCGCACTGGTGCGGGCCTCCTGCCCTGTCGCGCAACGGCCGATGCACACGCCCGCACCGGCGTCTGTACACCTGCAGGGATCTGCGCTAGAGTTCATGTCGCAGGTAAAGGCCGCGTCCGGCCGCAAGCGACGTGGAACCGCCTGGGACGAAAACGGGAAGGAGCGAAACGATGGTACGTCATGGCAAGAGAACGGGGTTTTTGATCGCGCTGGCAGCGGTGCTGATGTTGTTGGCCCCGGCCGCGGCGCTGGCCGACGGCACGGTGGAGGCGGAGAGCGCCGCCGTCACGTGCGCCGATGCCGGAGGCACGCGGACGGTGTTCGCGCCGCTGGGCCTGTACCTGCGCGGTGCGCCGGGCCTCACGCAGCCGATCCTGGGCGGGCTGCTGGATGAGGAAACCGTCACGGTGCTGAGCTGCGGCGAGTGGAGCGATGGGATCCTGTGGGCGAACGTCTCGGTGACGCGCGAGGGAGCCCGGAGCGACGGATGGGCCGCCGCGGCGTACATGAGCAACTATGTGGGCTACAGCGAGCCCCATGACTCGTACGAGGGCGATACCGGCTGCAAGGTGACCGCCGGTGCGTTGCGGCTGCGCGCCGAGCCTACGCTCGATGGCGCCATTCTCCGCGTGGTGCCCTACGGCACCATCCTGCAGGATGCCGGCGGGGAGCGCATCAAGGCGGATGAATACACCTGGATGGAGGTGACGCTCGGCGAGATGAGCGCCTGGGCCGCGAGCGAGTACCTCTCCTGCTTTTCCGCCAGCAAGT
>JAAYED010000212.1 GCA_012728955.1 Chloroflexota bacterium | reverse complement strand
CGTCAGGCGATCGGCCCGGGTGAACACATAATAGAGATTGATCTCGGTGATGTTCCAGCCCAGCACAAAGGTGACCACCGCCAGGATCAGGCTGGTGACACCCACCAGCGTCCGGTACCAGGGAACTGCATGGTGCGGCGCGGCTTCAGCGCCCTCCTCCACCGCCGACCACCCCACTGCCCGCGCGCCCAACGTGTCCCCCACTTTGGAGAGCACCAGAGCCAGAATCAAACCCAAGGCAACGCTTCCAAGATAGAGCCAGAGCGTGTAGGCATGGCCGTGCAGCTCATTGCGAAACAGATAAATGATCGCAGCCGGCACATACGACCAGATAAGCCAGTCCACAGCGAGAGCTTGGAGCGGCGCAGAGCCAGCTTTGTTTCCGTTATCCATGGCCCCTCCTACGACACGCCCACTTCAACTGCATCTTCGCCATAGATCTGCCGAAAGCGGTCCCGATCGATCTCGCTGGGCAACCCGTCAAAAATCAGGCGGCCCGCCTTGAGTGCCACGATGCGAGTGCCATAACGCCGAGCGAGGTCCAAAAAGTGCAGATTACACAGGATGGTGGTGCCATCCTCGCGGTTGATCTCTTCCAGATAGCGGAGCACCGAGTGCGAAGTTGCCGGGTCCAGCGCAGAAACCGGCTCATCGGCAAGGATGATGTCCGGTTCTTGCATCAACGCACGGGCGATGCCCACCCGCTGCTGCTGGCCGCCACTGAGCTCATCCGCTCGCACGTCGGCCTTTTCACCGATGCCCACCCGCTCAAGATTGGCGCGGGCGGCTTGGACGACCTCCGGCGGAAAACGGTGCAGCAGGCTGGCTCCCGGGCTGACGTATCCCAGCCTGCCAGAGAGCACGTTGGTCAGCACCGAAGACCGTCGAACCAGATTAAAGTGTTGAAAGACCATGCCGATGCGTCGACGCACAAGACGCAGTTCTTCCGGTGCAGCCGCGGTCACGTCGATACCGTCAAAGATGACCTGGCCCGAGGTGGGCTCCACCAGGCGATTGATACAGCGCATGAGCGTGGACTTGCCCGAGCCGCTCAACCCCACGATGACCAGAAACTCGCCTTTCTTGACGGTAAAGCTTACGTCATCCAGGGCCCGCACCCGCCCGTCATAGACTTTGGTCAGATTCCGGATTTCCAGCACTGGCCACTCCTTTACAACGCACAGGGGTGGTACACAAGGGGCAGCCTGTGCTTGGCAGGTTGCCCCTTGCAGAGTTGCCACAAACGCGAACCGGTCGCCGGTTCTACTTGAGGATATCCTCTTCCTTGAGGCCGAGTCCGGTGATCATGTCACGGATCGGATCAAAGTTAGAGTCATCCACCGGTGCGAATCCCGTGATGTCGTAAAAGGCATCGTTAGAGAGGACCGCCAGTCCTTCATCGGTCGCGGCATAGTCGATCAATGCCTGCACGATCTTTTCACGGGCATCGGTCGGAAAGTCTTTGGAAAAGCTCACCGTATCATTGGGAATAGGATCGGAGATATCCAGAATGCAGACTTTTTCCAGGATGTCCGGGAAATCGCCCAGCAGGCTGGCCCGGGCGTCACGGATACGCATGCCACCGATAAAGGCCTTCCAGCTGTCGCCGTCCTGCTCCACGGTGATCTCACCCTGCGGCTGCGGAGCATCACCGATCTGCCACTCACCCTGCTCGCCAGGAGGGCTGAAGAAGGTGGTGGCAAAGTCCACCTGTCCCTCGTACAGGGCAAGCACGGCCTGGGGGTGCCCACCGGCGGCCAGCTCATCGCCCGGATCGATGCCATTCTTGGCAAAGTACGAGGCCGGCACCAGATAGCCCGAGGTAGACCCGGTGTCGGGAT
>JAAYED010000211.1 GCA_012728955.1 Chloroflexota bacterium | reverse complement strand
GGCGCCAGGGACGCCGCAAGCTCTTTGAGCGAGGTGTTGATCGAAACAAAGTCCACGCCAACAATGCCCGAAGCGACCATGCGCTTGATCGCGTTCGAGCCACCGCCGCCCACGCCGATCACCTTGATGCGTTGCAGCCTCTCTGCCGAAGAAACGGGCATATCCATGGCGCACCTCCAAACGTGCCGGGCACTGTTGGGGCAAGAAAAGACTAACACACCAACAGGAGCGTGTCAAAGGGCAAAGCGGCCGACCGGTGAAATTGAACACCTTGAACAAGCCCCCTTTTGCCCTCGTGTGCCATCACTTGACGGCCAAGCCACACTTTTCTATACTGATTACGCATCGATGCTGGGGGAGCCCACCGGGCTGAGAGGATGGCGAGCCATCGACCCCTGTACCTGATCTGGGTTATACCAGCGTAGGGAAGCGAGGATTGCGTACCTGCCGCTGGTCACCTGGACCGGCGGTTTTTTTCGTAGTGCCGAGCCTGCGCCGGCCGTAGCCTGCAGCTGCGAGTTCGCACAGGAGATGAGCATGCCCTACAACTGGATCGACGCCAGCCAATACAGCATGAACACCCTGCTCCTGTTCGATCGCTGGGTGCTCGAGTACCTGCTGTCCACCAGGGCAGAGGACGGGCAAGAGTCAGAGCAATACCTGGCCCTCGCCGGCCGTGCACTCGCTGCCCATCCACAGGTGCGCTGGTACTGCCGGATCAAGGCGCCTGCAACCCGAGGCTTTATCGAGCGGGCCATGTCGTTGGTCCCACCAACCCTGAGCGCAGCAGAAGCCAGGCAGGCCGAGATCGCATTTCTCCAGCGCCACGAGACCTTTGTTGTGTATGCCTATCCCGAGGCCATGAACCAGGTCAACTATATCCGAGACTGGGACCCCAAGTGGCTGGATGAGCTCATCGACCTGAGCGGCATGGTGGTGTTGGACGTGGGCGCCGGCACCGGTAGGCTGAGCCTGGCGGCTGCACACAAGGCGCTGCGGGTGTACGCCAGCGAACCTTGTGACGTGCTGCGCGATTTCTTGCGCGATGAGGTCCGTCGTCGGGGCCTGACCAACGTGCGGGTGCTGGATGGCCTTGTGACCAGCCTGCCTTTTGAAGACGCCACCCTTGACGCGGTGCTCTCGGGCCACGTCGTGGGAGACGATTACGACGCTGAGATCGCCGAGATGCGGCGCATCACCAAGCCGGGAGGCTGGCTCGTCATCTGCAACGGAGATGATGATTTCCGCCGCACAGGCCCAGATGCAGAGCTGCTGGCGCGAGGCTTTGAGAGCTTTGTCCATACCAGCCCCTCTGGCGGCATTATCTACAACTATCGCCTGCGGGTCCAACCAGGATGAACGCCCGTCGGCGGCGACACTGGGTGCCACAAGCGTAGCGGAGCGCAACATGCACGAGACAAGCAGAGTGGTAGTGATCCTGAACGGCGCCCTGGAAGGCAACGGTGCCCTGATCAGGATGCTGGACGCCGCAGACCGCGTGCTGGCCGCCGACGGAGCGGGCAATTGGCTGGCCGCCCATGACCGGCGGCCGCAGCTCCTGCTGGGAGACATGGATTCGATTGCGCCGGCAGTGCTGGCGCGCTGGGAAGCCGAGGGCGTCGAGATCAGGCGCTACCCCACGCACAAGGACGAGACCGATGGCGAGCTGGTGCTGTTGGCGGCCGCCGCGTTGCATCCGGAAGAGATGATCGTGCTGGGAGCACTGGGAGGTCGCATCGACCATACCCTGGGCAACCTGGCGCTGCTGACCATGCCCGAGTTCGACGGCATTCTCGTCCGCATGTTCGACGGCCAATCCTGGCTCTGGCTCGTTACTGATCGTACCGAGATCCGCGGTGCCCCGGGCGACCTGGTGAGCCTGATCCCCTGGGGTGCCGATGCCCAGGGCGTACATACCTCCGGCCTGGCCTACCCTCTCAAGGGAGAGACCTTGCACCAGGGTCCGTCACGTGGAATCAGCAACGTTCTGGTGGGCGACGCCGCCCGTGTAGCGCTGGCTAGAGGCCGGCTGTTGGTCGTGCACACGCCCCTGGATGGAATGGAGAACCGGTGATGCAACCTCTGGACCGTATCAATCCCTTTGCGGACCGCCAGGTGGCGCAGGCCTATGATGCCTGGTACGACGAGCAACTGGGCGCCACCGTCCACCGTCTGCAGCAGGAGCTGGTTCTGCAGCTGGCGCGGCCGGTGGCCGGCGAGCGCGCCCTCGATGTCGGCACCGGAACGGGCCACTATGCGCATCGGCTCGCTACCCTTGGGCTGACTGTGAGCGCCCTCGATGCCTCTGCGGAGATGCTGGCGGTTGCGCAAAGCAAGCCCGGGGAGATCGACTGGCGCCTGGCAGACGCCCATCAGCTCCCCTTCCCCGAAAACAGCTTTGATCTTGTGGTTTCGGTGACGGCCCTCGAGTTTCTCAAGGACCCAGCTGCCGCCATCGCGGATATGCTGCGCGTGCTGCGTCCCGGTGGGCGGCTGGTGCTGGGCACGTTGAACGCCCGCGGACCCTGGGGAGAGATGTACCGAGAGATGGGCAGGGACCCCGCGTCGCCCTTTTTCCATGCCCGCCTGCTCACCAGCGAGGAGCTGGTGGCGCTCCTCGCACCGTACGGAACGGTGACGTGGAACAGTGCAGTGTTTGTGCCGCCCAGCGGTCGCGGACTGGCCCTGGCCGCCGCGCGGGAGTTTCTCGGCAGGTTGTTCCAGCGCGACAGGGGCGCCCTCCTGGTGGGAAAGGTGGTCAAGAGATGATCGTGAGCGTACAGCTCAGCCTGTATCCGCTGGGAAGCGAAAACCTTAACAACGTCATCGACAGATTCATCGCGTCCCTGCAGAGTGCACAGCTAGAGACGCAGGTGGGCAGCATGAGCACGGTGGTCTGGGGAGAGAGCGCGGTGGTGATGGAGGCCATACACGAGGCCTATGCCCAGGCCGCCTGTGATGGCGCGGTGGTGCTGCAGATGACCCTCTCTAACGCCTGCCCGCTGCCCAGCTCGGCAACCTCCGGGAGCGCGGCATGAGCCCACGCCGTCTCCGCCGGTTTGGCCCTCCGCTGGCGCTGGGCATGGCGCTGCTCCTGCTCTGGCAGGCAGCGACTCTGTACCTGAACATCCAGGACTGGCTGCTGCCTTCGCCGCTGCAGATTCTGCAAGCAGGCTGGCAGGCCCGTGGCGTGATGGGCCCGCATGTATGGCAAACCATACAGGAGACCGTCATCGGATTCGCCCTGGCCCTGCTTGCCGGACTGACTCTGGGCATGTCTATTGACTATTCGCACTGGCTGCGGCGGGCGTTGTATCCGTTGCTGGTCCTGTCGCAAACCGTGCCGGTGATCGCCATCGCCCCCCTGCTGGTGATCTGGTTCGGCTATGGCATTCTGCCCAAGGTGCTGGTGGTGGGGTTGGTCTGCTTTTTCCCGATCGTCGTCAGCACGGCGGACGGCTTGCGTTCAGCCGATCCAGATCAGATCGCGCTCTTGCGTACCATGGGCGCCAGCCGCAGCGATGTCTTTCGCCTGATACGCCTTCCTGGTGCCCTGCCATCAGTTTTCACGGGCATCAAAGTAGGCATCACCTACAGCGTGGTCGGCGCCATCATGGGCGAGTGGGTGGGCTCCAGCCGCGGCCTGGGGGTATTCATGCTGCGCGCAACCAACGCCTTTAGAACCGACTGGGTTTTTGTCAGCATTGCGATCACAGCGGCGCTGAGTGTGCTCCTGTTCGGCTTGGTGAATCTGGTGGAGCGCATTCTGCTGGGCTGGTACTATGCATCACGGAGGACTGAAGAATGGGCCGAGGTATCCTGAGTCGTTTCGAACGGTGTGGCTGGTTGCGCAGCATCCTGCTGGCAACTCTCGCTCTGGTGCTGCTGGGTTGTGGCAAGGCAACCGAGCTCGAACCGGCCACCTTGCTGCTGGATTGGGTGCCAAACACCAATCACACGGGATTGTACGTTGCCCTTGAAAAGGGATGGTACGCCGAAGAAGGGATCGCGCTTTCCATCGAGAGCCCCTCCGATCCCTCTGCGGCGCTGCGGCAGGTGGCCGCGGGCAACGCCGAGTTTGGCGTCAGCTTTCAGGAAGAGGTCACCATCGCCCGCAGCACCGACATCCCTGTGGTATCTATCGCGGCGGTCATCCAGCACAACACGTCCGGTTTTGCGGCGCTGGCCAGCAGCGGTATCGCCGATCCCGCCGGGTTTGAGGGGCGCACCTATGCCTCATACAGCCTGCCCATCGAGCCCGCCATCATGGGCAGCCTGATGGCCTGCTATAACGCCGATGCCAGCAAGGTGCAGTTTGTGGACGTCGGCTTTGACGCGTTTCCCGCACTGCTCAGCGGCCAGGTGGACCTGGCATGGATTTTCATGGGCTGGGATGGCGTTCAGGCCGAGCTCAAGGGGCAGGAACTGACCGTGTTCCCCCTGTATGGCTCCTGCGTGCCAGACTATTACACGCCGGTGCTGATCGCGGGAGAGGATACCCTGGCGAACAAGGCAGACCTGACCAGGCGGTTCATGCGTGCCACCGTCCGTGGCTATGACTATGCCATTCAGAACCCGGATGAGGCCGCCGAGATCCTGCTCAAGTACACTCCAGAGAGCGATCCGGAGTTGATCCGTGCCAGCCAGCGCTACCTCAGCCCCCGCTATCAGGATGACGCCACAGCCTGGGGCCAGCAGGAACTGTCTGTATGGGAAAACTTGAACCAGTGGATGGCCGAGAACAAGCTGATAGATGCCGCTATCGACGCACAGGCCGCCTTTACCAGTGAGTTCCTGCCCTGAGCAAGCCATGACGCAGCAGGCCCTGATCAGCGTCCGTAACGTAAGCAAGGCGTTCTCGGTGGAAGGCCGCCTGGTGCAGGCTGTCGACAACGTCAGCCTGCAGGCCAGAGAGCGCGAGTTTGTGGCGCTGATCGGGCCCAGCGGGTGCGGCAAGAGCACCCTGCTGAACCTGATCGCAGGTCTGATGGAGCCAGACCAGGGCGAGATTGCGCTTCGCGGAGACAGGCAGACAGAGCGCCTGGGCAGGATCGGTTACATGCCGCAGCGAGACGGGTTGCTCCCCTGGCGCCGCCTGCTGGAGAACGTCACGCTGGGACCTGAGGTGATGCGGCGCGACCTGCCCGCCGTGCGCGAGCAGGCGCTGGCGCTGCTGCCGCTGTTTGGGCTGCAAGGGTTCGAGCGCAGCTATCCCCACGAGCTTTCGGGCGGCATGCGCCAGCGTGCCGCCCTCTTGCGTACCCTGCTCTGTGAGCAGGAGGTGGTGCTGCTGGACGAGCCCTTTGGTGCGCTGGATGCCCTGACGCGACGCACCATGCGTGACTGGCTGCTGGGAATATGGGAACGTTTTCAGCGTACCATGCTGCTGGTGACGCACGACGTTGACGAGGCGTTGCTGCTCTCGGATCGCATCTATGTGCTCACGCCGCGCCCGGGCCGCGTCGCTCTGGAGATCGACGTGCCCTTGCCGCGCCCGCGGCACGAAGGGCTGCTCAATGACCCCCTGTTTGCCTCCAGCCGCGAAAGCATTCTGACAGCACTGCGCGAGCACGATGGCTGAGCGCAGCATCACAATCAGCAAGCTGTCCCACAATGGCGTGCCCCTGACCAGCTATCCGGGCCAGGTGCTGTTGGACGACGGCGAAACGGTCGCGGTCCGTTGCAGATGGACGCTGCCCAAGGTCGTAGATGTGGGGGCCTTTGTCATCGCGCCCGGAGACACCCTGATCGAGTACTTTTACCAGCAGCAACCCTTTAACATTCTGGCGGTGTACGCCGGCCACACGCTCAAGGGCTGGTACTGTAACATCCTGGCGTACACCTGCATCACGCCCGAACACATAGGTTGGGCAGATCTGGCACTCGATCTGGTGGTGAGCCCGCCTGGCGACCGTACAGTGCTGGATAGAGACGAGTTCGAGGCGCTGGATCCCTCCGCCGAACAGCGTCGGATGGCGGATGAGGCATTGAACACCTTGAACGAGTGGGTCGACAGCCGGCAAGGACCCTTTGGCCCAGGGGCGCTGGCACCATAGCTGCTCCATGCCGTGGCAGGATGAGGCCCAAGGCGCTATAATCGCATCAGCATCGCGCCGTTGTGGTGAGTCTCATGACCGATACGCCTCTGAAACAACCACGGCTCGCACTGGTCATTCGCGTTCCTCGGGCTCTCGAGGTCGAGATCGAGGATGCCTTCCTGGCTCTCTCCGGTGTGACCAGGCCGGTGATGGGGTTTCACATCACCGTGCTGGGACCTTTTACCTGGATCCGGCAGCAACCGGAAACAGCGCTCGAGCAAGTGGCACAACGCTGTGCCGCCACGCAGCCCTTTGATGTGACAGTAGGGGGAGCCGGCTCTTTTGACGGCGAGGACACGCATTCTGTGTATATACCCGTTCACACCAGCACAGCGCTGCGGGAGCTCCACCATCAGCTCGCGGGCCTCCTTGAGGAACACATCGTGCTGCAGCGAGAGGTCAGCGGGGAAGAGTACCTGCCACACGTGACGCTGGGCCTGGGACTCTCGACCCGGGATCGCGACCGTGCCCTCGCCGAACTCGAGAGACGGTCCGTGCGAACGGCTTTTCTGGTGACTGAACTGCACCTGGTGACCGAAGGTCCTGGCTCACCCTGGCGCTCCAGCCGTGTGTTTCCCCTGGCCGACCAACCCCTGCCGGCACCACACAGCATCTATGAGAGTTGACGGGCGGCGACGCTCGTACCCCACGATTGCCTCGACGCCCTGGCGGGTGTACATTCAGCGCCAACGTATCTTCTCCGGGCAGAGTCATGATGCTCAACAAGCGGGAGCAAGAGCCACATGTCCAACATTCAGATTCGAAAAGCCACAACCAAGGCTGACCTTCGCGCAATCGCTACCTTTCCCATGGCGCTCTATCGTGGCGATGCCAACTATGTACCCCCTCTCATCGCGGACCGCATCAAGCATCTGGATCCTGCCCACAACCCCTACTTTGACCATGCCGAGATGCAGCTGTTTATCGCCGAGCGTGATGGGAGAATGGCAGGGACCATCGCCGCCATCACCGACAGCCTTTATGAAGAGACCTGGCACGAGCCGATCGGCTTTTTTGGCGTTTTTGAAGTGATCGAAGATTACGAGGTGGCAAAAGCCCTGCTGGATGCCGCGGGCCACTGGCTGGCTGCGCGGGGACGCAAGGCGATGCGTGGCCCCATGAACCTCAACATCAACGACGAGTGCGGCCTGTTCATCGATGGTCGCGACGGCCCTCCCGTCATCATGATGGCCTACAACAAGCCCTACTATGCCAGCTTTCTGGAGCGCTATGGGTTCACCAAGGCCAAGGACCTCCATGCCTTTGAGGTGGCCCTGTTCGAGTTTGGCCCCGACGTGGAGGGGTTGCCCGCACGGCTCGCCCGTGTCGCCGACATCGCGCGGCAGCGCTACAAGGTGACCGTGCGGCCGATCGACGTCAAGCGTCTCCAATCCGAGCTCGAGCTCATCAAACCCATCTACCGCCAGGCCTGGGCCAAGAACTGGGGCGCCGTACCGCTCACCGATCGCGAGTTCGATTATCTCCTGCAAGAGCTCAAGAGCGTGGTGGATGGCGATCTGTCGTACCTGGCCTACATCGACGACCAGGTGGTGGGCCTGTTCCTCTCCCTGCCGGATGTCAACCAGATACTGCCCTATGCCAAGGGACGGCTTTTCCCCTTTGGCTGGGCGCAGCTGCTGCTGCGGCAGCACAAAATCGACACACTGCGGGTAACCCTCATGGGGGTGCTGGAAGAGCACCGCCTCAAGGGAATCGAGGCCTTGTTCTACCAGATGGCCAGTCGAGCAGCCTATGCCAAGGGTTATCGGCGGGCGGAGATGAGCTGGATTCTTGAGGATAACTACAAAGTGATCCGTGGTATCGAGGGGATGGGTGGCGAGATTTACCGCACCTATCGGATCTATGATCGGGAGCTCGACGCGCTCTCATGATAGAGCGTCCCATCCGCATCGTCACAGACAGCGGCTCTGACCTTCCGCCCGGTGTTGCCTCACGTCTGAACATCACCGTGGTGCCCCTGGTGGTGCTCTTTGGCGATGTCGCCGTTGAGGAGCCAAACCTCACCACGGAGCGCTTCTGGGAGCTGGTTGCCGAGCACCAGGCGATTCCGGGCACCTCACAACCCAGCCTGGGAGCCTTTCATGCGGTGTTCCAGTCATTGACGGACCAGGGCTATGACGTCATCTGCATTACCATCACCAGCCGGCACTCGGGCACCTTTGCCACCGCGCAGGCAGCGGCAGCATCCTATGGACAACGGGTGACGGTGGTGGATTCTCGGGCCATTTCGATGGGGGCGGGTCACCTCGCCATGGTGGCCGCACAAATGGCGCAAGAAGGTGCCCCACGCAGAAAGATCCTCAGCCGGCTGCACAGCCTGCGCCTCTCCTGCCACATTTTTATCCATCTGGAATCGCTCAAGCACATTCGGCATGGTGGCCGCGCCGCCCCGCTGATGCCGCTGGTGGATCAATTGACACGAGCAATGTCGCTGCGCACAAGCGTAACCCTGGTGCGTGGTGAGCTCAAACTGATGGGAGTTTCGCGCTCGACGAACAAGAGCCTCGCCAATCTGGCCCGCCAGATCAGCAGCCTCGGCAGGTTGGAGACACTGATCGTGATGCACGTACGCGCACCAGAACGTGCGGCCGAGCTGGCCAAACTCCTCCAGGGTTGCATTCCCGCCGCACAAGAGGGCATCCCGATCGGAGAGGCAGGCCCGGTGCTGGCCTGCCACGGTGGGCCAGGCGTAGTGGGTGTGGGCGGTTGGACCGCGTTACCGAACGTCCGGGGGTGACGGGTCCGTCGTGGACGCCTGCTCGATGGATCGGTCCCACACGAAAAAGAAACGTCTCTGAAAGCGTCTCAACAGCCGCAACACTGGCACCGCCATCAGCCAGGTGAGCAGGCCGTTCCCTATGGCACGGGCCGCATCCCACCAGAGCGACGTGGTGACATAAAAGACCCCATAGCGCTTGAGCGTCTCCAGCAGGCCCGCCCCCGGCGACCAGTACATGGCGCTCTGCTGGGGCTGCATGATATAGGGCCAGAACCAGATGTTCATAACGGCACCAAACCCAAAGCCCCACAGCAGTGACCACAGCGCCAGCACCAGCGCCTCGAGCCTGGGGTAGCGATCCATCCTGGGCAGCCAACCCGAGGTCATCCCCACCCAGCCCAGAGCCATCATCTGGTAAGGAAGCCAGGGCCCGATGCCACCTCCGATCATGGCAGAGGCCAGCAGTGACAGTGCGCCCAGCAGAAATCCAAAGGTAGCGCCATAGGCATATCCGCAGAGAACGGGGAGCGTGAACACTGCGGCGAATCCTGCGGGCCCGGGCACAGCCCGCAGCACCGCATTGGCCGCCGTCAATACGCCCAGGATGGCCACCATGCGGGCATTCATCGCACCGGTGGCCAGCGTGGCGAGAATTGCCGCCAGGCAGAGCAGGATGACGGTCAGCGCCAACAGGGGCGATTGGGGATGGGCCCCGGAAGGGAGCGTTCCGGCCTGAGGCACCACGCCAGCAAAGAACGGGTACAAAAAGGCGAGCAGGCCCACCAGCGTGGCCAGCAAGAGGATCAGGTGGGTCCAGCCGATGCGCACCTTCACCGCGATGCCTCCCTCACATCCTGCGGGGTCAAGGTGTGCCCGTCACGATACAAGCGTCCGATCTGGCTGCAATACTGCGGCCACGCGAACATCACCTCGCGCACGGCCCCATCGGCGACGCAACGCCCGCCCTCGAGCAGAACGATCCGATCCGCGCATTGGGCCACCAGCTCGACATCGTGTGTGGCAAAGAGCACGGTGTGGCCGTGGGCGCGCTCGGATGCCAGATAGGCCATAAAGGCCTCCTTCTGTGCCCAATCCACGCCGCGCGTGGGCTCATCCAGCAGGATGATCTCTGGCTCGGCCACGAGGATCGCCGCCAGAGCAACCCTCTGCCGCTCGCCTACGGAAAGGTCGCGCGGATAGGTCGTCAACAGGCGCGAGATCCCCAGTGTCTCCAGCAACCCTGCGGGGCATCCGGAATCCATGCCATGGCTCTGGCGGGTGAATGCCAGCTCCTCCGCCACCGTATCGGCGAACAGCAGCGCATTGGGGTTTTGCGGGACCAAGCCGACGGTTTGGATGACCTCTTCCAGATCGAGCCGTTGGGTGTCGCGCCCGCGCAGATACACCTTGCCGGCCGATGGCTTGAGCAAGCCTGCCAACAGTTTCAACAAGGTGGTCTTGCCGGATCCGTTGGGCCCCATCAGCGCGACCATCTCGCCACGGTGAATCTGGAGCGACAGGTCACTCAGAGCGCGATTCTCTCCATAGGTGTAGGCAAGGCCCTGGATGGACATCTCGGCCGGCTCCGAATCGATTGCCTTGGGCTGTACCGTGCGGACCGAAACACTCGGCTCCGGTTCACGGGAGGGGACCCAGCGACGCGCCTCCTCCACGCTTAGAGGGATCGGAGACCATCCCTGGCATTTGGCCAGGGTCACCAGGGGCGAGGAGAGGTCCACCTCTGCCAACAGTTGTCGCGGCGTGCCCTGCCTGAGGGTGCCATCGCCCGGCAAAAAGATCAGTTGATCGATAAAGGGCAGGATACGCTCGAGGCGATGCTCCGAGAGCACCACCGTGATGCCCAGTTCATGATTCAAGCGAGCGAGCGCATCCAACACCTGAGCAGCGCTCTGCGGGTCAAGCTGCGAGGTGGGCTCGTCCAGCACCAGCACCTGGGGCTGGAGCGTAAGCGCAGCGGCCAGCGCCACACGCTGCTTTTCTCCGCCAGAGAGGGTTCCGATGCGCCGTTGCCGCAGCGGCACGATCTCCAGCTGACGCAACACCTGTGTGATGCGCACTCCCATCTCGGTGCGGGACAACCCCTGGTGCTCCATCGCCAGCGCCAGCTCGGCCTCTACCGAATCTACCACGAACTGGCTCTCGGGATCCTGAAACACCACGCCCACCCGTCGGCTCATGCGGCCTGGACCCTCACGAACAGGATCCAGCCCAGCCACACGAATCGTCCCCGAGAAGACACCCCCCGAAAAGTGCGGGACCAAACCGTTCAACAGGCGCAGCAGGGTGGTTTTGCCCGAGCCGGAGACCCCCGAAACCAGTGTAAAGCTGCCTGCCTCAAGATTGAGGTCGATGTGGTTCAAGGCCGGGCTTAAAGCATCAGGGTAGCGGTAGGTCACGTCCTGCAGAGAGATCATTGGGGCGCCTCGCTGCCCGTTGGGGCGGTGTTGGCGCCAAGAGCACCCAACAGACCGGGCAGCGCCAACAAGGTAACTGCGATCCCCGGCACGAGGCTGAATGCGGGTAAAAGAGAGGCTGCGTCCACGGGCGCGTACCCTGTCAGATCCGGCCTGGCCCAGGCGGTGCCCAGACCAACCGCCAGCGCCCCCACGCTGATAGCCACAATCGCCTTGTCTGCACGTGTCCATACCTGATGCACGAAGCGCGTCCGACGGGCGTGGCGCTCCAGATCGTAAAACGCCCCCATCAGCACCAGCGCTGCACCCGCCACCAAGGCGTTCCCCAGGAGGGGAGGGCCAACCAACCGCACCACCAATCCCGCCAGGAGCGCCAGGAGAGCGAGCGCCAGAGCTCCCCGAACAAGGCGCGTCCGGCGCGCCGACAGATCCATCGTTCTGGCCGACAGCCCCCGCGACTCGATCGATTCGGCCAACTGGATGGCATGCTCGAAGGCGGTGGTCAGCAGCGGCATCGCCAGAGGCACGCTGTCGCGCCAGCTGCGAAAGCGGTGCCCGCGGATGCGCTGGGCCTCGCGGATCTCGCGCGTATCCTGGACCATGCGCGGAATAAAGGTGAGCGCAATGGTGGTGATGACCCCGGCCTGCGAGAGAAACGCCGGCATGGCCTGTATCATCACGGCGGCATCGACGGCCAGGTTAAAGGTAGCAAACACCAGCAAGAGCGCCCAGAGCGAATAGCCCGAAGCCGCGCCGGCCGCCACCGACTCTGCCGTGATGGGGCCACCCAGCAGGGGCCAGCTCTCCGGCAGGCGGAACAGCACGGTTTCGCCCTGATGGTTCATCAGTGCGCTGAAGGGGATGGCGATGAGCCAGATGGTGAGGCCCAGCCTGACGAGGCCACTCCAATTGGCGGCCGCAGGCGTATTCCTCGCCACCTGAACGTGTACCAGCCAGGTGGCGAGGACGATGAGTGTGATATAGAGCGGATTGCGGATAGTGAGGGCCAGCGCAGCGGTGGCCAGTACCCAAACCAGCCAGGCCGTTGTGTTGCGCGTCGCAGGCCAGCACACGGGCTGGTTCGACATCGGGATCTCTCCACTGATCGAGCTGAGTCAGGCTACTATAGTAGTGGGCTCGAGCCCGGTCAAAAGCCCGCTCGCCTGCCTGGCCGTCAGCGTGAGGATGCGATGTTGGATCGGCGCAACAGGTTGGCGTTGGTCACAACCGAGATGGAACTGGAGGCCATAGCCAGCTCGGCCAGTGCTGGATGCATCAACCCGAAAACCGCCAGCGGAATCATGACCACGTTGTAGAAAAAGGCCCAGAACAGATTCTGCTTGATCTTGCGAAAAGTGGCCCGTCCCAGCCTTACCGCCCGAACCACGCCGGCCAGATCGCCGCTGAGCAGCGTCACATCGGCGGACTCGATGGCGATATCGGTGCCTGTGCCAATGGCGATGCCCACGTCGGCCTGGGTGAGGGCGGGAGCATCGTTGATGCCGTCGCCCACCATGGCCACACTCCCAAACTGCTCCTGCAGGTGCCGGATCTCGGCCACCTTGCCCTCGGGAAGCACACCCGCCACCACGTGGTCGATACCTGCCTGTGCGGCGATGGCCTCTGCCGTCTGATGGTTGTCACCGGTAAGCATGGCAGACTGTACACCCAGCTGCGCCAGGTCCGCGATCGCTCGCGCCGACTCGGGTCGGATGGGATCGGCCACCGCCAGGGCACCCAGCACGACCCCTTCCCGCGCCACCACCATGGTGGTGCGTGCAAGCCCTTCCAGGCGCTCGAGTTCCTCCTCCACCGGCTGCAGATCGATCCCTGCCTCTGTCAGGAGCCGGCGTGACCCTACCCGCAAGGTGGCGCCTTCCACCTCGGCCAGCACGCCCTGGCCACGAATCGCCTCGAAACCGCTGGCCGCGGGTACCTCAATGCCGCGATGCTGTGCCTCGCGCAGCACGGCCTGGCCCAGGGGATGCTCGCTGCCCTGCTCGGCTGCAGCTGCAAGGCGCAGCACCTCGCGCTCCTCCCCTTCCACGGTCACCACATCGGTAACCTGAGGTCGGCCTACCGTCAAGGTGCCGGTCTTGTCAAAGACCACCATCTGAACGCCGTTGAGGGTCTGAATGGCGGCGCCATTGCGAATGAGGATGCCATTTTGAGCGCCGATGCCGCTGCCCACCATCAGAGCGGTAGGGGTGGCCAGGCCCAAGGCACAGGGGCAGGCGACCACCAGCACAGAGATGCTCGCCGCCAGGGCCAAGGTCAACCCTGAAGCTTCGGGATTGACCCAGGGAAGAACAGATTGGGCTGCTGCCAGCACCCCGCGCAACCATCCTCCGGCGAACAACCAGAGCACCGCGGTCAGCAAAGCGATCGCGATGACGGCAGGCACAAACACGCCCGTTACCCGGTCGGCAAAAGCCTGGATGGGCACGCGAGTGCCCTGCGCCTCTTCCACCATGCGGATGACTTGAGACAGGAAGGTATCGGCACCCACGCGGGTTGCCCGCAGGTGCAGCAACCCGCCCTGATTGATGGTGCCCCCGATGAGGTTGTCGCCGATGCTCTTGGTCACCGGCATCGACTCACCGGTCGCCATCGATTCATCTACGGTGCTGGATCCCTCCTCCAGCAGGCCATCGGTGGGGATCTTGTCCCCCGGACGCACCAACAAGAGATCACCCACGCGCACCTGCGACAGTGGCACCAGATACTCCTGACCATCCACGAGCAGGGTGGCCTGCTTGGCGCCCAGTTGCAGCAGTTTGCGGATGGCTTGCGAGGCACGTCCGCGGGCACTGGCCTCGATGTAGCGGCCGGTGAGATGGATCGCCATGATCATGGCGGCCACTCCACCATAGCTCGCCAGCGGCGTGATCAGAGAGAGGGGGCCGCTCAGCCAGGAGGCCCCGGTGCCCAGTGCGATCAGTACGTCCATGTTGGCGCTTCCATGACGTACCGCATTCCATGCGGAACGAAAGGTAGGCCAGCCGGGCCACAACAGGACTGGCAGAGCCAGTGCCGTGAGCGTGAGCTCCATCATCCGCATGCTTGCCCAATGAACGCCGAACACCATTTTCAGCAGCATCAGCACTACGATCGGCCCCGTAAAGGCCCAGGCGATCCACATGCGGCGGCGGGCGCCCTGCATCTTGAGGGTCTCCAGATCGGGAGCATCCTCTACCAGGTCCGCGCTCTTGTCCTGCAGGACCTCATAGCCTGCGTCTGCTACTGCCTGACGTAAAGCCTCCACCGTGGTGACATGGGGTAGATACTGGACCGCCGCTCTTTCGGTGGCCAGGTTAACGGTAGCATCGACCACGCCATTCACCCGGGAGAGGGCCCGCTCCACGTGTCGTACACAGGCGGCGCAAGTCATACCGCCGATGGGAAGGAGCACCTTTTCCATTGCGGCGTCATACCCGGCATCGCGCACCTTGGCCACCAGTCCCGCAATGTTGACCTGTTGTGGATCAAAGCTGACGGTAGCGCGTTCCGTGGCGATGTTGACGTGGGCCGAGTCCACCCCCGCGGTGCGCTTCAGGCTGCGTTCCACCGTGTTGGCGCAACTGGCGCAGGTCATACCGAGCACGTCCAGCTCGACAGTTTGCGTACTCATGATTGTCCTCCCTGGAGTACTCTGCACTCCAAGGTAATTATACTACATTACTCAAGTTTCTCTGGAATGGTGCCGGAGCCCTGTGAGCGGTACCCGCGGACGGGATGGGGCACGCGGGGGAGGTCAGGCGGGCGGGGACCAGTGGCGGTAACGCCAGAGCGCAGCCAGTGCCGGCCATCCGTCACGCCAGGGTGAGAGCTTTTTCGCCACGCGCGGAGCATAAGAGATGGGCACTTCGACGATGCGTTGCCCCATGCGGGCAAGCTTGGCGGTAATCTCGGGCTCCATGTCGAATCGATTACTCTCCAACTCCAGCTGGAGTGCAACGGTGCGCGGCAAGACCTTGTAACAGGTCTCCATGTCATGCAGGCGAGTGCCGTACAGCAGATTCGTCAACGCGGTGAGAAACCGGTTGCCCCAGCGCGTGGTGAGCCGTTGACCGGAGAGATCCCGCACCCCGTACACCACGTTGGCGCGTCCCTCCTGGATAGGCGCCAGCAACTGGGGGTACTCTTCGGGAGAGTATTCGAGGTCGGCATCCTGGATGATGATGGCATCGCCGGTGGCTGCCGCCATGGCGGTACGAATGGCGGCACCCTTGCCGCGATTGACCTCGTGCCTCAACACACGCAGGTTGGGCAGATCGATTGAGCCGAGTATCCGCGCTGTGGCATCGGTAGAGCAATCATCAACCACCACGATCTCTTTGTCGATGGGCACCGCATGCACCCGTCGCAGGATGGACTCGACGCCCTGCTCTTCGTTGTACACCGGCATCAGCACGGATAGCTTCATGGCACCTCTTTCTGTCGGGGCTGATGTGACAAGGCCCGCGGCCAGTATATCCCGAGCCCCACGGCCCGCCAACAGGCTCACGGTGTGTCCGCCGGTGGCCCGTCTTGGAGCCCGTCAGGCTACATGTTACAGTATTGACCAACGAATCGCTATGGGCAAGAGCCGGGGAGGCGCATGACAGAACGCTGTGGCGACCTGGTGATCCGCGTGCATGGCGGTCACCACTATGTGCAGACGCCGGATGGCGTCATCGACTGCACCATTCGCGGCCGTCTGAAGCAGGGCCGCAACCGCAGCGACTTGGTGGTCATCGGCGACCGCGTGTGCTGGACACCTACCGAAAGCGGCTTTGGAATCATCGAGTCGGTGATTCCCCGCAAACGCGTGCTCTCACGCCGGCCACCGCCGCCTCGCCCCGGCGCGCTGGCCGATCGCGAGCAGGTGATCATCGCCAACCCGGATCAGGTGCTGGTGGTGTTTGCCCATCGCAATCCAGAGCCAAACCCGCTGATGCTGGATCGTTACCTGGTAGCTTGTGAAGCCGTCGGGCTGCCGGTGGTCATCGTAGCTAACAAGTGTGACCTGGTCCCCGACCACGCCGGCGATCCCTTTGCCCTGTATCGTCAGATCGGATACCGCGTCATGCCCACCAGCGCTGCCACCGGAACGGGCATCGAGG
>JAAYED010000210.1 GCA_012728955.1 Chloroflexota bacterium | reverse complement strand
GCAGGCCCGTATCGTGCAGCGAGTGGCAGTGGTCCGCGCCGGTGGGCGAGACGGCATAGCCGATGGCCAGGCCGCGCTTGAGCCGGGGCTCGTGCATGGGATAGGCCTGTCCCTTGGTATGCACGGCATAGGTCCAGGCGTCGCCGCCGATGCGCTCGGCCACGGTGGCCATATCCTCCGCCAGCAGATCGCCCAGACCCTCGCGCCGGGCGATCTTTTCGATCATCTGGACCATGGCCTCGCCGTTGCCAAAGCGCAGGTCGATGCCGTCGGTATCCTCCAGCGTCAGATCGCCCCGCTCAAAGGCCTCCATGGCCAGCGCGATGGTCACGCCGGCGCCGATGGTATCCAGCGAGTTGGCGTTACAGGCCTGGTTGCCCTTGGACACCCAGGTGAGGTCGCTGACGCCGCAGGTGGATCCCAGCGAGCCCAGCGTCTCGTACTCGGCTCCGCCGTAATCGGAATCGACGCCCTCCGCCTTGACCACCTTTTTGCAGTGCACGGCGCAGGCGGCGCAGGCCTCCATGTGATCCACCATTTTCTTGACGATGTGGCTCAGCTCGCCCACGCCTTCCCACTCGCCATCGCGAAAGTTGTTCACCGGCAGGTTGCCCTGCAGCAGGCCGCCGGTCAGGTCGCCGCCGCCGGTGCCCTCGGTGGAGAGGCCCTTGGCGCGCTCGCCCTCACGCACGGCGCGGGCATAGTTGCGGGCCATCTCGCGGATCACATCGGGCTGGACGCCGTCCAGAGCCATCGTGCCGCGCACCGCCACGGCCTTGAGATTCTTGCTGCCCATCACCGCGCCGATGCCGGTGCGGCCGTGCGAGTCCTTGAGCTCGTTCATCACGCAGGCATACTTGACCATGTTCTCGCCGCCGGGGCCGATCATGGACATCTGGATGCGGCGGTCGCCCAGCTCGGCGCGGATGCCCTCCAGCGTCTCTTTGGTGGTCTTGCCCCAGTAGGCGGCGGCATCGCGGATCTCCACCTCGCCGTCCTTGATCCAGAGGTAGACGGGCTTGTCCGCCTTGCCCTCTACGATCAGGGCGTCATAGCCGGCCTTTTTGAACTCGTTGGGGAAAAATCCGCCCGCCTCGCCGACGCCGAAACCGCCGGTGAGGGGCGACTTGGCGCCCACGGCGCTGCGGCTGGCGCCGCTGATGGCCAGGCCGGTGAGCACCCCGGGTGCCCACACCAGTTTGTTCTCCGGGCCCAGCGCGTCGGCGCCGGCCGGAACCTCCTTGAGCAGGACCTCGCCGACAATGTTCCATCCGCCCATGTTGCGGCGGTAGAACACCGCTCCCGGCTCGTCGACGGTGATCTTGCCCGTCGTCAGATTGACGCGCAGGATCTTGTTGTGGAACGTGCGTGCCATATTACCCCCCCGGATAATGATGCAGCCCGATGCTGCAATGATGCAGTCAGTTTAGTGAAAGGGGAAAGGAATGCAATCGCGACCGATGGCCGTACCCCGGCGGTCGATGCGGGAGGCGTTTCGCCGCGGGCTGGAGCGGGCCGCGCTGCATGTGGAGCGCTGACGAGGCAACATCATGCCGGCCCCGCGTGCGGTGGCCACGCGTCCGTGGGCGCCGTGCCCCGGGTGTCCCGCCCGGTCGAGGGCGGGTGCCGCGACGCCCCGTCAGCGCAGCTCCCCGGGCTCCAGCAGCGTCAGGCTGTCGTCGGCCGGCGCCGGAGCCCACTCCGGAGCGCCCGATACGGTCACCGGCAGCCGCTCCAGCCAGCACAGGCTCCGCTCGCACAGGCCCCGCGTGCGTGGGCCCCGTTCCCTGGGTGTCCCTGCTGGTCGAGGGCGGGCGCGCCGGCCCCGTCAGCGCAGCTCCCCGGGCTCCAGCAGCGTCAGGCTGTCGTCGGCCGGCGCCGGAGCCCACTCCGGAGCGCCCGATACGGTCACCGGCAGCCGCTCCAGCCAGAACCGGCCTCGTCCCCCGGGTGTCCCGCCCGGTCGAGGGCGGGTGCCGCGACGCCCCGTCAGCGCAGCTCCCCCGGTTCCAGCAGCGTCAGGCTGTCGCCTGCCGGCGCCGGAGCCCCCTCCGGAGCGCCCGATACGGTCACCCGCAGCCGCTCCAGCGACGGCCAGCGGTACCATCCCACCAGCAGCCGCAGCTGGCTCCGCTCGACGCCCTCCGGCAGGACGAGGGTGCGGGCGTCCACCACCACCTGCTCCGTTGCCCAGCGCGAGGTGGGGTACTGGCCGTCGGCGGGCTCGCCGTCCACCTGCGCCAGCGGCGGCCCCTCGGCGCCCGCCAGGTGCAGGAACACCGTGAGGTCCTCTGCGGGGGGCTGCTCCGCGCGCCAGTAAAGCGTCACCAGGAGCGTATCGGGTTCGGGGCCGGCCTGCAGCTGCCAGCCCGCCAGCCGGATGCCGTTCTCCCAGCGGGCCTCCAGGGGCGTGGCCTCCGCAGGCAGCGCTGCCAGCGTGCGGGCCTGCCCGATGAGCACCTCCGCCACCGGCGCCCACTCCTCCGGCCCGCCCAGCACCGCCAGCTCCAGCAGCGCCGTGCCCAGGGCCGCGTTGGCGGGCACCGCCAGCCCGCGGCTGGTGACGAACACGTCCCCCGGCCGCCACAGGGACGGCTCATAGCCGGGGAGCGCCTCCAGCCGCTGCTCCAGCAGCAGGTTGCCATAGCGATCGCGCAGGCGCAGCGCCAGCCGCAGGCCGCTCAGCCCCTGCGCGTCCTCGGGGCACCAGTAGAGGCGCAGCGGCAGCTCCTCCCCCGGCAGGACGGCCTCCGGCAGCTGCAGATCACAGAGCGGGGCCCGGGGATGTCGCGGCGCCCGCGGGACCTCCCCCGCCCGCTCGGAGGCGAGCCGCTCTGGAGGATCGCGCAGCGGCTCCAGCCAGGCTGCATCCTGCGGAGCGGCACTGTCCCGCTGCAGCGCGGCGGAGAGGTCCAGCACGCGCCCACCGTGCAGATCCACCGCCAGCACCGATTCCCCCCGCTCGATGCGCTCTCGCAGGGCCAGCGCCGAGATCTCGTCGCCATGCACGGACCAATCGGGGGCGAAACCGGGATAGTACGCCGTCTGGATCTCTGCCTGTGGACCACCGTTCAGGTCCACCAGCTGTGCGGCGCTGGCATAGCGCGGCAGGATCACCACGCCCACGGCGCGCAAGGGCCAGGCTGGCGACAGACCGGCCGGTCCGTGGCAGGGCCTGACATGGAAAAAGGGCAGGTTCACCAGCGTGGAGCGCTGGCCAGGCTGCAGGTTGCCTGCTGCCGACACCGTGGCGCACACCACGGCGCTGCCCTGTTCCAGCGCATCCAAAGCACAGCGGATGGCTGGCAGCGGTCCGATGCAAAGCAGCGCCACCCAGAGGGCGGCCAGTGCCGCCTGCAGCGCCGCGCGGCTCCGGGGCGCTGGCCGCGGCGGCAGGGCCGGGTCGCAAAGCAGCGCAGGCAGGTGGGCATACAGCAGCGCCACGCCCACAGAGGGCAGGTAAAAGAGCCGCGGGCTGGAGGGCAGCTGGGCGGCCTCCACCAGCAGCACCAGCGGCGCCGCGGTGATCAGCAGCCAGCCCAGCCCCGCCAGGGCGCCGCGCCGTGGTGCCCGCCGCGGCAGCAGCGTGGCCGTAAGGGTGGCCAGCAGCGCCCCCAGGGCCGCCAGCGCGCCCTCGGGAAGCCCGCCGGTGAACCAGGCCAGGGGATAGGCCAGCA
Source organism: Chloroflexota bacterium (assembly GCA_012728955.1). Lineage (GTDB taxonomy): Bacteria > Chloroflexota > Anaerolineae > UBA1429 > UBA1429 > JAAYED01. Next base: position 16,895 of record JAAYED010000210.1, on the reverse strand, counting down.
GCTGGCCCACTTGCTGCAGCGCCCGGGCGCTGTTGGCCAGGCTGGGGGAGATGGCGTCGGTGAGACCGGCGCCGCTGCGCGCCCGCAGCGCCAGCAGCGGCAGGGCCAGCAGCGTCAGCCAGGGCAGGGGGGTATGCAGCCAGCGGCGCAGGCTGCGCGGGCGCGCGGTGAGCAGCTGCCAGCCCAGCATCAGCGCCGGCAGCACGATCCCCTGCTCGTGGGCCAGCGGCGCCAGCAGGATCAGCCCGCCCGTGGCGATCCACCAGCCGCCGCCCTGGCGCAGGGCGCGATCCAGCGCCAGCAGGCCCAGCAGGATGCACAGCGTCGAGAGGGGGTGCATCAGCGCGGCCACATAGGCCACCGCCTCATAGTGGGTGGGAAAAAGGCCCCAGGCCAGCGCAGCGGCGCTGGCGTACAGGGCGCCGCCCAGTCGGCGGGCCAGCAGCCAGAGCAGCCACAGGTTGAGGGCGTGCAGCGTCAGGCACAGCGCATACAGGGGCGGCGCCGTGGGTCCCCACAGCCGCTGGGTGGTCCACAGCAGCAGGTGGCTCAGCGGGCGAAAGTAGGCGCCGCCACCGGTGCCCCCCTGGGCCCGCAGGATCTCGCCCAGCGGCCCGTGGCGCAGCGCCAGCACGTGGGCCACGTCATCGTTCACCAGGGCGAGGTCCATGGCGCGGCCATAGACCAGCAGCGAGAGCGCCACGGCCAGCAGGAGCGCCAGCAGCGGGGCAGCCCCGGGCGCGCGCAGCCGCTGGGACAGCGAGCGGGCTCCGTGCTGCGGGACGGCTGGGGGCTGGGTTGACGGGTGCGGCGCGCCGAAAGGGAGGGTTTCCCGGTCGGTCGGGGCCGCGCGGTCGGCGCTCGCAGGGATAGAGAACTGTGACCCCACGTCCGTCGCCCGGTCGCCGGGCGCAGCGGCAGAGCCCGTGGGCCACGGGCGGGACAGGGCGTGGCGCACAGTCGCCGCGCTTGCGGGCAGCGCGCTGGCAGACCCTGTGCCACCGGCCCGGACATCGGCACCCGTTGTGGCGCCGCGCCCGGCGCCGGCGGCCTCCTCCTCTGGCGTCGCCCCCTGAAGGGGACGGGTGGTGCAGCCTCGGCCCTCGGGGGTTGCGGCCCTGACGGGCTCCGCGCCGGCGGAACCGTAGGCGCGTTCTTGCGCGCCATCGGTGCCCTCTGCGCCGATCTGTCTCTGGTTTCGTTGCTGGTCCACCGCACCTCCCTGGTTGACCGGCCGATGATAGCCCCGCCGGCGTCGGGAGACAAGGGGCGGCCCCGGGCTGCCTGCCCGCGGCGGGAGGGGCCGCTTCCTGTGGTGTGGGCGGGACGGTGCGCCGTGCGGGGGCGTGCCGACCGCTTATGCGAGAGGCTGCTCCCTGTGATGTGGGCGGGGCAGGGACTCGGCGGTGCGCAGCGTGGGCTTCACCGGCTCGAGAGCGTGCCCTGCTCCGGCGGGAGTCGGTGCCCGGTGCGGGGGCGTGCCGACCGCTTATGCGAGAGGCTGCTCCCTGTGATGTGGGCGGGGCAGGGACTCGGCGGTGCGCAGCGTGGGCTTCACGGGCTCGAGCGCGAGCTCCTGCGCCGGCGGGAGTCGGTGTCCGGTGCGGCGTGTGTGGAACGCTTGCGGGAGGGGCCGCTTCCTGTGGTGTGGGCGGGGCAGGGACTCGGCGGTGCGCAGCGGGCGCTGGCGTCCTCCGGAGGCAGGGGCGCCACGGGCTCGAGGGCGAGGCGCTGCTCCGGCGGGAGTCGGTGCGCTGCGCGGGGGGCGTGCGGAAGGTTTGCGGGAGGGGCTGCTTCCTGTGGTGTGTGCGGGGCAGGGACTCGGGGCGGTGCGCTGCGGGGGCGCTGGCGTCCTCCGCCGGCAGGGGCGCCACGGGCTCAAGAGCGAGGCCTTGCGTAGGCGGGAGTCGGTGTCCGGTGCGGGGGCTGCCTCGGGCTGCCTGCCCGCGGCGGGAGGGGCTGCTCCCTGTGGTGTGGGCGGGGCAGGGACTCGGCGGTGCGCAGGGGGCGTCACGGACTGCATCGCGACTCCCCCCTGCGCCGGCGTGAGCCGGTGCCCGGTGCGGGGCGTGCGGCCCGCTTGCGGGAGGGGCTGCTCCCTGTGGTGTGGGCGGGGCAGGGACTCGGCGGTGCGCAGGGGGCGCCACGGGCTGCATCGCGACTCCCCTGCGCCGGCGGGGGTCGTTGCCCTGTGCGGGGCGTGCGGACCGCTTGCACCGCAAGCAGCCCACGCCGCGAGCTCTGCCGTATCCGCGCTGTCGCGAGATCCCGCCCGCGCAGCCACAGCCACGCCGGCCGCTGACCCGTCAACCCTCCGCTCAGCGCCGCAGCCGGAGGCTTCCCGCCGGGCTGCCGGGCGCCTGCAGCGGGCGGGACACCTTCATCTGCCAGGGGACCGGCGTCAGAACCAGTTCGTGCAGCGCCAGAGCGCCCGGCAGCGGGTCGGCGCGCCAGCTCAGCCTGAATCCCGGCTCGGGCGAGTCCGGCAACTGGAGCACCAGCGTGTTGCGCTCCTCCGTGCGCAGCGTGCCGGCGGGCAGCTGCCAGGTGAGCGTCTGAGGGGCGTCGCCTCCCAGCAGGCTCTGCTCCTCCAAGGGGATGCCATTGACCGCCACCTCGAGGCGCTGCGCCCGCGGCGAGGCCACCGTCAGCGTCAACTGTACATCCCACGCGTCGCTCATCACCGGCCCCAGGACGATGCTGGCCGGGCTGCAGGTCGTCCAGCGCACCTGCAGCCAACGGGCGTGCTCCGGCAGATACTCTCCCCAGCCGATCAGCAGCGCCTGGTTGGTCGCGGTCGGATCCTGCGGGGCGGGCTGCCCGCTGGATCCGTCGGACGTGCGGGCGAGCGTGCGCCAGTCCACCGCGAGGTCCGCATCCCCATGCAGCGCGGTCCCCCAGGCATAGGGCGCCAGCGTCGCATCCAGCGGCAGCAGCAGCCTGCCGTGGTCGCGCTCGATGCGGCACAGCATGGCGCCCGAACTCAGCGGCTGAAAATAGTCCCAGCGAAAGAGGTCGCCCAGGCCTCGTTCGCTGGCGGCGGGCAGACGATAGGTGGTCCGGTTCCAGAACCTCGCGGTGGGATTGAAAAAGGGCGACAGATGGATCAGCATCGCCAGCAGGCCCAGCAGGGTAAAGCTGCCCACGGCGATGCGTCTGCGGCACACCGTCAGCTGCGGCGACAGATTCCGCCACGCGGTCGCCGTCAGCAGCAGCCATCCGGGCACCAGCTCGGCGTGCAGGCGCGGGCCAAAGGCCATCCCGCTCCACCAGCCCACAAAGTACGCCGAGGACAGCATCATCAGCAGGGTCCACAGCGGGACGATGCGGGCCAGGGGCTCTCGCAGGGCCACGCGTGGGCGCGCGACCATCGCCGCCACCACCGGCAGGAGATAGGGCAGATAGACGAACCACCCGCGGGAGGGGCTCAGCAGCTGGCCATACAGACCGACCCAGATGGGTGCCGTGCGTGCCGTGGCGTGCCCGCCCAGGCCATAGTAGGGCGGCAGCCAGAGCCCATAGGTGTGCCGGGACCAGAGCACAAACAGGATCAGCAAGGGTCCGGCCACCAGGGCCACCGCGGGCAGACGGCGCCGCTCCCGGAGCAGGAGGTAGAGCAGTATGGCAGCCACAAAGGTGGCGGTCGAGGCCCGGGTGGCCCAGGTGGCAAAGAGCAGCAGCCCCACGGCGAGGGCCTCGCCGCGGCGCAACTCCCCCGGCGCGTGGCGTGTCAGGATCAGCAGCGTCGCGAGGATGAACAGCAGGGCATAGTTCGCCGTCCACAGGGCGGTGGTCAGGGTGCTGGTGATGGGGCTCGCAATGACAAAGATGGCGGTCAGCAGCAGCGAGGCCCAGGGTCCCACCCGCCTGCGCGACAGACGGTACAGCAGCAGCAGGATGCCCGTGACGGTGGTGGTGGCCAGCACCCGCTGCACCGCGCGCACATCCTCTGGCACGCGCATGTCCAACCCCTGTGCCCGGGCGGTGGCCACCTCGGGCAGCGACAGGACCGCCGGCAGGGTGGGGTAAAAGTCATAGGTGTGACCCCGGAGAAAGACCGCGTGCTTCCGTTCCACAAAGGCCGACAGCGGTTCGCCCAGGATGCCGCTCTCGGCATAGGCATCCAGCGCGATGGTGTGGTGCTCCAGGATGGCCTGGGAGGTGATCAGGTTCAGGCGCGGGTCAGAGTGGTAGGCGCCCGCGTTGGCCCGCCAGGTGAAAGCCGCCAGCAGCGCCACCAGCACCAGCAGCGCCAGAGGGTGGAGCCAGCGCAGGGCAGGCTCCCCGGCGGCGCGGGACGGTCGGGGTTGGGCAGCGCTCATGGCAGACGCGGGTATGGGCATGCACAGGTCTCCCGGACAGCAGGGATGTCGTCAGATGCCGTCGCCGGGGCAGGGTGTGGCGCCGGCTCCACTTCTGGCAGGGCCTAATCTACTCCCGCTGTGTGGCTTGCGCAATCGTGGCCCAGCCCGTCGGCGCGTGGGCTGCCACAGGCCGATGGGGCAGGGGCGCCGGGGGCCTGCCGCCCGGCCCCTCACACTTTCGACAGGGACACCGGAGCGCTGGCTGCCGCTGCGCCCGCGGGCGCCCCGCGGGTAACCGCAACGATTCGCAGATCCGCCGGGCGCCGCTGACCTTGTCAGGCCGGAGGGCGCCCGCTGCCAGTCCCCTCGCAGGGCGGTGTGGCACGGGGGTGATGCTCGCCGCCGACGCTGCGCCCGCGGGCGCCCTGCGGGTATCCGCAACGGTTGGCGGGCAGGCCGGGCGCCCCGAGGGTAACCGCAACGGTTCGCGGGGCCACCGACCGAAGGGAGTCACACCAGTGCGGTGTGCGCTCGCTGCCAGTCCTCTCGCAGGGCGGTGTGGCACGGGGGTGACGCTCGCCGACGCCGCGCCCGCGGACGCCCTGCGGATAACCGCAACGGTTCGGAGAGCCTGCCGGCGCCGCTGACCTTGTCAGCGCGATGCTGCGCCCGCGGCCAGCCCTCTGGCAGGGCGGTGTGGCACGGGGGCCGCGCACGCCGATGCTGCGCCTGTGCCGAATGGTTTCAGGAGGGCACCGCTTGTGGGCCCACAGGGCGCTGCACGCTGCCTGCCGGCGGCGTTGCCGGTCCAGGCGCCGGCCCCCGCGGGCGCGGGGCCGTCTGCTCAGTCGTCCAGCTCGGGGCGGGGGCCCCGCCAAAAGCCCCGTGCTCGCAGTCTCTTGCCGATGGCCACCAGGCTCAGCATCAGGGGAACCTCCCAAAAGAGGCCCATGGTGGTGCCCAGCGCCGCCAGCGAGCCCACGCCATACATGGCCACCGCCGTGGCGATGGCGATCTCAAAGTGGCTGGAGGATCCGATGATCACCGTGATGATCCCCTCGCCATAGGCCAGCCCTGCCCAACGGGTCACCAACAGGTTATAGGCCAGCACCAGCACATAATGCAGGAGCAGGGGCAGCGAGATCACCGCCAGCAACCCCAGGTTGTGCAGCAGCACATCGCCATTGAGCGAGAACAGCACCACCAGGGTCAGCAGCAGGGCCACGATGGAGATCTTTTCCACTATGGGGCGATACACCTCGAGAAACCATGCCTCTCCCCGCGTGCGCAGGATCAGACGCTTGGTGACGATACCCAGCAGCAGCGGCAGCCCGATGAACATCAGCGCCGAGATGGCCAGTTGCACGCGGTCCACCGGGATGCCCTGCAACCCCGTGAGCAGCCCCACCAGGGGCACATACAGCACCATGATGGCCAGGGTGTTCAGGCTGGTATTGACCACGTTCTGCTCCTGATTGCCCCGGGCCAGCCGACCCCACACCAGCACCATGGCGGTACAGGGGCTCGAGCCCAGCAGGATGGCGGCCACCATCAGTTGCGGCTGGTCCGCCAGCAGCAGGCGCGCCAGCAGAAACATCAGCAGGGGGGCCACAAGCCAGTTGGAGAGCAGCGTCAGCAGGATCGGCCGGGGGTTGCTGCGCAGCTTGCGGAGCTCGGACAGCTGCAGGTTGAGCAGGGCAGGATACATCATGAAAAAGAGGCAGACCCCGATGGGGATCGAGATCCCCCGGACCTGCCAGGCATCCAGCGTCCTGCCGATGCCCGGCACCAGCTGCGACAGGGCGATCCCGGCGCCCATGCACAGGGCGACCCACAGTGCCATCCCTTTTTCCCAGGTCTTCACGGTGTGCGAGCTCCTCTCGGGTTGGATCGCGTCACGGCGTCCGGCTCAGCGCGGACATTGGGGATCCCGCGGGGCGATGCCGCTGGGATCCAGAAAAGTGAACAGAGCGCTGCGGGCGGCTTGCATGGCGGGTACGTCCACGCTGTAATAGATCCAGCGGGCATCCTGCGGAGCCCGCTCGCCGCAGACGAGGCCGGCCTGCTCCAGCGTGCGCAGGTGATGTGAGATCAGGTTGATGGCCAGGCCCAGGGCCGCGGCCAGCTCGCAGTTACAGTGCCTGCCCCGCAGGAGCAGCCGCAGGATGGCCAGTCGATGGGGATGGCTGAGCGCCCGGAGGACGACCGCCAGCTGCTGCAGATCGGGATGGTCGTATTGATTCAACATGCGTTGAAGTGTATGCGGCTGGCGAGCCCTGTCAAAGCGGTAAAAGTCCGCAGCGGAGGCTGCTGGCCCAGGGGCGCGCACTGGCCACGGGGGCTGCGCTGGCCGACGCCGCGCCCGCGGGCGCCCCGCGGGTAACCGCAACGGTTCGCGGGCAGGCCGGCGCCGTGGACCTTGTCAGGGCGATGCTGCGCCCGCGGCCAGTCCTCTGGCAGGGCGGTGTGGCACGGGGGCTGCGCCCGCTGCCAGTCCTCTGGCGAGGTGCTGTGGCACGGGGGGACGCTGGCTGCCGCTGCGCCGGCCGGAGCGCCACGGGTAACCGCAACGGTTCGCGGGCAGGGTGACCGAAAGCAGTCACGCCTGTGCGCTGTGCGCCCGCGGCCAGTCCTCTGGCAGGGCGGTGTGGCACGGGGGCTGCGCCCGCTGCCAGTCCCCTGGCGAGGCGGTTGGCACGGCGGCCGCTCGCTTCCACTGCGCCTGCGGGCGCCCTGCGGATAACCGCAACGGTTCGGAGAGCCTGCCGGCGCCGCTGACCGTGTCAGCGCAGTGTGCGCCCGCTGCCAGTCCTCTCGCAGGAAGGTGTGGGACGGGGGTGACGCTCGCCGCCGCTGCGTCCGCAGGCGAGCTGCGGGTAACCGCAACGATTCGCGGGCCCGCCGGGCGCCGCTGACCATGTCCGCGCGGTGTGCGCCCGCGGCGAGTGCTCTGGCGAGGCGGTGTGGCACGGTGGCGCTCGCCGCTGCCGCTGCGTCTGCGGACGCCCTGCGCCGCTGATTTTGTCTGCGCGGTGGCAGGCCACAACCGGGAGGCGCAGGCGGGCCCCGCCGCTCTGCGTACTACCGGCGGCCGCCGCGGCGCACCGTGCCGGGCACGGAGCAGCGGGGTTGCTCCGCGCAGGGCGGCAAGCGTCGCCCGTCGTTCGCGGTGCGCCGTTCCCCGCCCCTGGTTCAGCCAAGCCAGCGCCGGCGGCACCGCTGCGGGCGCCGCGGGCGCTCTACTGTCTCCCCGTCGCCCCTGCTAGGGCGCCAGGCCCCACACCCGGATGGTGCCATCCAGGCCCGCACTCACCAGCTGCGTGCCGCCCTCCATAAAGGCCAGCCCGCTCACGGCTCCGGCGTGCCCCGGCAGCGTGCTCAGCAGCCTGCCTTCCGCCGGATCCCACAGCTGCAGGCCGGCCTGGCTGGCCGTGGCCAGCAGCGTCCCATCGGCGTTAAAGGCCAGGCCCTCCCCGTCCAGCAGCATCGGTTCCATCCCGCCGATCAGCGACCAGTCGGCGGTGCGCCAGAAGGAGAGCTCGCCCTCATAGGCGCTGGTCACCAGCACGGACCCATCGGGCGAAAAGGCCAGCCGCGAGCAGCTGCCCGTCCAATCGGGTTGCTGCGCCAGCGGCTGCCAGTCCTCGCTGGACCAGATCACCAGCCCCTCCTGTCCCCCGGTCGCCAGCAGCGCGCCATCGGGGGACCAGGCCAGCGCATAGACCCCCTCGCCCGGGCCATTCAGCATGGCCACCGTGCTGCCATCGCCCGTGGCAAAGATGAGGATCTCGTCGCTGTGGCTGCCGCGCACCACCAGCCTGCCATCGGGCGAAAAGGCCATGGGCAGCGGACCGGCCTCTCTGCCCGAAGGGTTGGTATCGGGCAGCGTTTGCAGCAGCGAGCCGTCCAGGGCGCTGAACAGGTAGGATCCACCGCCACGGGGCGAAACCCCCAGCAGGTCGCCCACCTCGGAGACGGCCACAAAGCGCCACAGGCCGGCGGTGCCCACCAGCCAGCTGTCCGGGTCCACCGGCGTGCTGCCGGCCAGAGAGCCGTCCGGCGCGTTCCAGAGGGTCAGGCCCAGCAGATCCGAAGCGCCCACCAGGGTGGCCCCGCCGGCGGCAAAACGCAGGTAGAGCGCCTCCAGCGCGCCGGGGGCGGGCTGGGCCGCAGGGCTGCCGTCGTACAGATACAGCATGCGCGGGGGGGCCTGTTCCGCGGCCATGGCCAGCAGGCCCACCTCGGGATTGGCGGCCAGGCTCAGGATGGGCGGCAGGTGGCCCTCGATGGTGACGGGCGCCTCGTCGGCACTGGTCTGCAGCAGGATGGCGCCATCGGCGCGCAGGGCGGCATAGCCTCCGGCAGGCAGTGCCGCCAGCTGCCGGTAGACCAGCTGGTCCTCAGCGGGAGCAGCAGCGCCCTCCGCCAGCTGCCAGCGGGTCAACGGGCCCGATGTCCCCAGCGCCAGCAGCGATTGACCATCCTCATCAAAGGCCAGCTGCAGGCTGCCCTCGGGAGCCGCCAGGGTCTGCTGCACGGCGCCCGTGGCGCTCTCCAGGATATCGATGCGCTGGCCGTCCTCGCCGGTCACCAGCGCCAGCAGGGATCCGTCGGGGGAGATGGCCACCGGGCCGGTCCCCTCGTGGCCCACCGTCAGCAGCTGCTCGCCATCGGCGGCGCGCCAGAGGCAGGTGGTGCCATCGCCGGCGGTGGAGGCCAGCAGCGTGCCGTCGGGAGACCAGACCAGCCGCTCCACGGGCAGCGCATGCCCCTGCAGGCGGAGGGTGGGGGAGCCATCGGCGGTGTTGAGCAGCTGGATGCCGTTCGGGCGCAGCGCCTGGGCCAGCAGGGCGCCATCGGGAGAGAGCAGCTGCAGGCCGGTGGCCTGGCTGGGCACGTCCAGCGGCATGGTGCCCAACAGCGCGCCGCTGTTTGCATCCCACCGGGCCAGGGAGTGATCCTCCAGCAGGCCCAGCAGCACATCCTCCGCGCCGCTGTACACCACCTGCTGCAGCGGGGAATCACTGGGCGTAAAGGAGCGCTGCTGGCCGCTGACGGCGTCATACAGATAGAGCCCCAGCGCGGTGCCCACCGCGACGGTGGAGCCGTCGGGGCTGCCGGCCAGCGAGGCCACCGCGCCCTTGCCCCAGCGGGCCAGCTCATAGACTTGCTCGGCGTTTTCCGGCGCGAGGGGGCCTCCGGAGGCCACAGGCGTGCCCAGGCCGTCCGGTGAGGGGCGCTCCGCCTCGGCCGTGGACGGCGGTGTCGCCGCAGGCGCTGTCGCAGGCGCCTCCGTGGGCTCTGCCGTGGTCGGTTCGGTGGGCGCCGCCGTGGGGGTCAGGGTGGGCACCAGCGTGGCAGCAGGGGTGGCGCTGGCCTGCGTCACCGCCACCGTGGGCGCAGCGGTGGGCTCGGCGGGCGCCTGCGGAGTGCGACAGCCCGCCAGCAGCAGCGCTGACAGCAGGGCCAGCAGGCAGAGGAGCAGGGGCAGCGCCCGGGGCAGGGCGCGCGCAGCAGGCGTTGAAGGAGCCACGGGGATCCTGCGGGTTCGCATCGTCACCTCCTGAAGATGGCCCTGCGCGGAGCAGCGCAGCCTGCTCACAGTATAGCAAGGGGGGGGGAATGCAACCGTTTTTCGGCCGAGTTCACCGCAGACAGCGTCGCGCCCGGCGGCCCACTCGATGGCCGGGGGGCCGCCCCGCTCCCATGGCGCGGACGATCTGCTTTGGCCAGCGGATCCGGCGCTCGCTGCCGGCCGCAGCGGCTGGGGCCACCGGCAGCCATCCTGCCCTCCGGGTCTGCAAGTGGAGGCGCAAACCGGCGGCAGTGGCCCTGCGGCATTGCGTATTGGGCGCCGCTGTGCTACTATGCAGCCGTCCGTGGGCTGACAACGTTGACAGTTTAGAGCAGGAGGCACAGGCATGGGCAAGTTTATCGTGGCGGGCAGCCAGATCACCTGGGGCCGCGACTACAAGGGCGATGTGTTGGCCGAGATCGCCGAGGCGGGCTTTGAGGGCGCGCCCTCCGGTCCCTATCTGGGCACCCCCGCCGAGGTGGTGGCGCTCTATGGACGCTATGGCCTCAAGGCGGGCCCCAGCTACATGGGCGTCAACTTTTGGGATCCCGCCAAGACGGCCGAGATCTATGAGCAGGCCAAGGCCATGGCCGATTTCCACGCCGGAATCGGCTGCGATGTGTGCTATGTGGCCGATGGCGGCTTTCGCTCGCTCTCGCCCCGGGGCATCACCCGCTGGGACCTGGCGGCGCATCCCACACCTGAGGACAGCCTCAGCGCCGATCAGTACAAGATCTATGGTGAGGTGCTCACCCGCACCGGCGAGATCTTTCTCGAGCGCGGCGTGCGGGCCTGCTTCCACAACCATGTGGGCTCCTTTATCGAAACCCGCCAGGAGATCGACGACCTCTTTGCCGTGACCGATCGCAGCAAGGTGTTCCAGGGCCCCGATATCGGCCACCTGGCCTGGGCCGGCGCCGATGTGCTGGACTATGTGCGCACCTATGCCGACGAGATCCTCACCGTCCACGTCAAGGATATCTATCCCAACGTGGCTGAGGAGGGCATCGCCAAGGGCTGGACCTATACCCAGTTCTCTGAGGCGGGCGTATTCGCCGAGCTGGGCGAGGGCATGGTGCCCATCCCCGAGATGCTGGACATCCTGCTGGCCCACGGCTTCAACGGGTGGTTCATCTCCGAGATCGACCGCACCACCAAGCCCACCGCGCTGGAGAGCGCCAGGATCTGCCGGGCCTATATGCGGTCGCTGGGCTACTAGTCGGGTGTGAACGCGGGTCCGTGCCCTGTGGCGCGGGCCCGCTGTTTGCAGGATCAGGATCGACCAAGTCAGTACGGAGGATCAACATGGTGTTGCGCGTTGGTTTGGTGGGCGCGGGTGGCATCACCCGGTCGCACGTGTCGGGTTGGGCGACGGTGGCAGATCGTGCCGAGATCGTGGCCATCGCCGATGTATCGGAAGAGGCGGCGCGCGCGCGTATGAAGCAGATCGGGCGCGAGGTCAAGTATTACAAGGACTATCGCGACATGCTGGCCGCCAGCGATATCGACGCCGTCGATATGGCGCTGCCGCACTTTTTGCACTGCGAGTCCATCGTGGCGGCCGCCGAGGCAGGCAAGCACGCCATGAGCGAAAAGCCTTTCTGCCTGAGCCTGGAAGAGGCGGAAAAGATCCGCGCCGCGGTCGACAAGGCCGGCACGATCTTTATGGCCGCCCACAACCAGCTGTTCTTCCCCACGGTGCAGCGCGCCAAGCAAATGATCATGCTGGGCGACCTGGGCAAGATCTATCAGATCGACTCGCTGGATTGCTCCGCGCGGCGCGGGCCCCTGAGCACCAACAAGTCCACCTGGTTCGGCGATGCGCGCCGCCAGCACGATACCTGGCGCAACGACCCGGCCAAGATGGGCGGTGGCGAGCTGATCGACACCGGCTACCATCCCACCTACCGCATGCTCTTCCTGGCGGGGAAAAAGCCCGTCGAGGTCTCGGCGCTGCTGGGCACCTATCGCCTCCCGCTCAAGCTGGAGGATACCGCCAACGCCCTGATCAAGTTCGAGGACGGCATGACCGGTCGGCTCATGTCCTCCTGGGGCCTGCCTGGCCCCGGCGTGCCGGACATGCTCTTTGCGGTGATGGCCGAGGCGGGCATGCTGTGGGGCACCTCCAGCACGCTGTACTACCAGCCCGTGGGCTTTCAGGAGCCGGCCACGGTGGAGTTCCCCGGCTGGGATTACGACCGGACCTTTGCGGCCGAGATCGCCCATTTCTGCGACGCCATTGCGGGTGGCTTTGAGCCGCTGCATTCCGTCAAGGAAGCCACCGATACGCTCAAGATCATCCTGGGCGCCTACGAGTCGGTGGAGAAAAAGGCCATCGTCACGCTCTAGGGCGTAGCGAGGATTGCGACACGGGCTGGGGGCCGAGGCCCCCAGCCCGTTCTGTGTGCGGGAAGGGTGGGGCAGCGCGGCCGACGCGGCGCGCAAGGCTGGCGCTGCCGGAGATCGGGCGGCCGCCTGTCGCTGACGGTGCACTCTGAGAAGGGGGACGCGCGGCGCGTCGCCCATGCCCGTGCCGCTTGCTTGCCTCCGCGTTCGTGCTTTGCCGCTGCTTGGGCGGTCCAGCCGTGGAATCGTGCGCCGGGGCACCACGCCCGGGCCGCTGGCTCGCCGCCGAGCGCCGCTGGGCGCCGGGCGTCCGTATCGCGCAGGGTGTCTGCGGCCCAAGTCCGTGCGGCCGCAACTTGCTTGCCTCCGCGTGCGTGCTTTGCCGCTGCTTGAAAGGGCGAAATGCGGGGTCGGGCGCCGGGGCCGCGGTGTCCCGCCTCTGTATGGCCTGCTGGCCTGCGAAGGGCCCGCAAGACCTTGCTTTTCATACAGGCCGGCTGTTGACATAAGGCCGGTCGTGGCCTCCCGATGCCCGCGCAGCAGTGGTGGACGCTTGAGCCGCGCTGCTTGCTTGCCTCGCCGCCGCGCGCCGCTGGAGACCGGGCGGGCGCGTCGGCCCAGGGCGGAGGGCGTTCTTGGCGGGTGAAACGCGGAATCGGGCGCCGGGGCACCACGCCGGTGCCGCTAGCTCGCCGCCGAGCGCCGCTGGGCGCCGGGCGTTCGCATCGCGCAGGGTGTCTGCGGCCCAAGTCCGTGCGGCCGCTGCTTGCTTGCCTCCGCGTGCGTGCCTTGCCGCTGCTTGGAAGGGCCAGCCGCGGAATCGGGCGCCGGGGCACCACGCCGGTGCCGCTGGCTCGCCGCCGAGCGCCGCTGGGCGCCGGGCGTCCGTATCGCGCAGGGTGTCTGCGGCCCAAGTCCGTGCGGCCGCTGCTTGCTTGCCTCCGCGTGCGTGCCTTGCCGCTGCTTGGACGGGCGAAATGCGGGGTCGGGCGCCTGGGCCGTCGCGTCCTGCCTCTGTATGGTCTGCTGGCCTGCGAGGGGCCCACAAGACCTCACTTTTCATACGGGCCGACTGTGGACATAAGGCCCGTCGTGGCCTCACGGTGCCCGCGCAGCAGTGGTGGACGCTTGAGATGCGCTGCTTGCTTGCCTCCGCGTGCGTGCTTTGCGGCTGCTTGGACGGGCGAAATGCGGGGTCGGGCGCCGGGGCGGCCACGCCGTGGCCCGCCTGTGGCCGTTGCAGGCAGCGGGTCATTTGACCTGCGGGCGCCCCTTGCGCATTATCGGGGGTCGTAGCGGTTGCGCAGGCCCTGCCGCGGGAGCGGCGGGAGCCAAAGGAAGCGGGGAATACGATGACGATCCTGAATGCGGTCTTGCTCAGTCTGGTGGCGGCCATCGCCACCGGCCTCGGTGGCGGTCTGGTGGCGCTCTTTCCGCGCATGAACATGCGCACCTATGACAGCCTGCTGGGCTTTGCCGCCGGCGTCATGCTGGCCATCGCCACGCTGGGCCTGGTGGCAGAATCTATCGCCGAGGATGGCCTGCTGATGCCCATGCTGGGCATCGCCCTGGGGGCGGCGGCCCTCTTTGCGCTGGACCGCCTGCTGCCCCACGAGCACGAATCGCTTTCCTTCGAGTGCACCAATCCCCTGGCCTATCGCCGGGGGGTGATGCTCTTTTCGGCGCTGGCGCTGCACAACATCCCCGAGGGATTGGCCGTGGGGGTGGCCTATGTGGCGCAACCGCAGCTGGGCCCGCTGCTGGGCCTGGCCATCGCGCTGCACAACATCCCCGAGGGGCTGGCTGTGGCGGCGCCCTTTCGTGAGTGCGGCATGCCTGCCCGCCAGTATGTCGCCTGGGCGCTGGGCTCGGGCCTGGCCGAGCCGCTGGCTGCTCTGGTGGGCGCCGCCTTTACCTCGCTGTTCAGCGGCACGCTGGCCATCACGCTGGCCTTTGCCGGCGGGGCCATGCTCTATGTGGTCTCGGACGAGCTGCTGCCCGAGAGCCACAGCCACGGTTTTGAGCACGAGGCGACCCTGGGCTTTATCCTGGGGTTCATGGTCATGCTGGTGTTGATGGATCTGGTGTAGCGGGCGCTTCAGCGGCTCGCTTCCGCGGCTCCTCTCGGGCCCGGCGCGCTGCTTCAGCGCCACGCGGGCCAGCTGCTCCGACCGGGTGACACGGTCCCTCAGCCTCCCGGTAAAGCGGGATCCCGTTTCCAGAGGGTCAGGCCGGCGCATTGAGACTCCGCAGGATCCCTTGCCCTCTCGCGAGGCGCATCCCGGGGTGGGGCAGATCGTGGCTCGGCTCCCGCGGCGCCGGCCCGAGCGCCGATCTCAGCGGGATCCCCTCAGAGCAGGCTCTCCAGCGCCCGGCGGCTCCTTTCGGCCTCGGCGCGCTGCTTCAGCGCCACGCGGGCCAGCTGCACCGACCGGGTGACACGGTCCCCCAGTCTGCCGTAAAGCGGGATCCCGTTTCCAGTGGGTCAGGCCGGCGCGGTGGGACCGGCAGGATCCTTGCCCTCCCGCGAGGTGCATCCCGGGGTCGGGCAGGTCGTGGCTCGGCTCCCGCGGCGCCGCGCCGAGCGCCGATCTCAGCGGGATCCCCTCAGAGCAGGCTCTCCAGCGCCCGGCGACTGGCCTCAGCCTCGGCGCTCTGTTTCAGCGCCACGCGGGCCAGCTGCTCCGCCATCAGGTACTGGTCCTGCAGCGCCCCGGCCGTGGCCCGCGCCACCCACGCCTCCGGCAGCGCCCGGGCACCCTGCCAGGCGCCGGCGATGGCCCCGCCCATGCTGGCGATGGTATCGGCATCGCGCCCCAGGTTGGCCCCATAGGTCACCATGCGGCGCAGATCCCCCCCGGCCAGCCGGAAAAGGGCCAGCGTCAGCGGCACGGTCTCGCGGGTGTCGCAGGTGATGGGCATCAGAAAACGATCTCCCAGCTCGTACACCGCGTCGCGGAATCCGGCAAATGCGCCGGTCTCCAGCGCCAGGGCCTGCATGGCGTCCACCCGGTCCAGCAACTCCCGGCCCGAGGTGGGCAGGATCGCCCGCCGTGCCGCATCCAGAATGCTCTCCACCGTGGCGCCGGGGATAAAGGCGGCGGCCACTGCGGCGGCCATGGCGCGGGCCCCATCCTGACAAAAGGCCACGTCATGCACGTGGATCAGCGCCGCCAGGTGCCCGGCATGCAGCGCCGCCAGCTCCGGATGGCAGGCGTGTACGATCCCCACCGGCGAGATGCACATGGCCGTGCTGGAGCTGGGCATGTTCCCCAGGGCCACCATGCGCGGCAGGCTGTTCCCCGAGCGCAGCTTGGCCACGGTGTGCACCACCGAGGAGAAAAAGCGCGTGCGCTGCTCGGCGGTCACCGTGGGCCAGCGCTCCATCCAGACCCGCGCCCAGTCGTCCAGCGTGGCGGCACCCTCCGTCTCGATCAGCGCCTGGGCCAGAAAATCCTTCATCAGCGTATCGTCGGTGCCGCTGCCCTGCAGATCGTCGATCCAGCCAAAGCGCGCGATGATCTCGCCATAGTGCAGGTTCTCGCTGGGGGTGCCCATGGCGTCGCCGATCAGGCCGCCCAGCAGGCAGCCCAGGGCACGGTCGTAGAGCGGCGTGGCGCGCAGATCGGACATGGCGATACCTCCGGGATGTTCCTGTCGGGATGGTAGCCCCGAAGAGGGCGGCGGTAAAGGGGGATGCGGGCTGGTGGGGAGGCGATCAGGGTGCTCGGCTGTTGACAGAGTGGTAACATCTTGAAAATGGCCCTCCTGGTGCGACCGTCTCTGTCGCACGGGTCTGTCAGGATAGTATTGCCGGGCAGGAGAGCCCTCTGGATGGAGTGGGCGCTGCCCGGGTAGACCATGACGCGAGGGAGGAGCAAGATGATCAGACTCGATGCTACGCCCGAGGGCGGCGACTGGATCAAGACACCGGAATCGGTGGCCGAAGCCTACGATATCCCGTGGGACGAGTTCACCCCGGAGCGGTTCGCGGAGAGGACGGGGATGACCCTGACCAAGGTGCTGGCCCTGCCGGTGATCCAGCAGTGGCTGCGGCGCAAGGCGGAGGCGGGCGACGGCCCCGTGCCCTACCGGCCCTGGATCAGGGACCCCGAGGTGAGGCGGCGGCGCGGGTTTGACAAGCTGTCAGGCCAGGAGCGATAATAGCGCCGGTAAGGCATGTGCGATGGCAGGGGCTGTTCAGCTCCGATCCGTGACCCAGGAAGCGTGACGCAAGAGAAACTGCAAGACACCGTAAAAGTTGCAGTTCTGCGGAGCGAAGGGTATTCCCCACACGCGTGGGGGTGAACCGCGCGCCCTCCGCTCCCAGCGTCAGGGCCGCCAGTATTCCCCACACGCGTGGGGGTGAACCTGGCGAGTGGTCGGTGCTGTTCCCGGAAAAGGTGTATTCCCCACACGCGTGGGGGTGAACCGATTGCATTGCGACATCGACTCGGTGAGTTTAGGTATTCCCCACACGCGTGGGGGTGAACCGGTCTCAAACAGGCTCTCGCGGAGCGGCTTGCCGTATTCCCCACACGCGTGGGGGTGAACCCGTCTCTCCAGCCGCCCTCGGATGCGAGCTCGAGTATTCCCCACACGCGTGGGGGTGAACCGCACGGGATGGGCGACGACGAGATGCGCTCGCTGTATTCCCCACACGCGTGGGG
>JAAYED010000209.1 GCA_012728955.1 Chloroflexota bacterium | reverse complement strand
TTCCGATCTAAGATCTCCAGCACGCTGGCGTCGATGAACCCAAAGCGGGGCAGAGCCTCCAGCAGGGCCACGATCTGGTTTGTGGTGGGCACCAGCGCGCCGAACTGGCCGCCCCCTGCCAGGGCAGCGCTCACCTGGGAAAGGAGTACCTCCGGCTCGCGTACGTCCAGGAAGACGGCGTCGACTTCGATCTGCAAGAAACCCTCTGCCGCGTCCCGCTGGGTCAGCTCGACCACGTCCTCCAGCCCCACTCGCTGGAGGTTCTGTCGCGCCAGCGCCTGCATATCCGCGCGCACATCGTAGGAGAACACGCGGCCCGTGGGGCGCACAGCGTTGGCCAGGGCCATGGTCATGGCGCCGCTGCCTGTACCCGCTTCGATGACGCGACTGCCGGCATGCAGGTCGAGCCGCAACAGGATGTGGCCCAGCTCCTTGGGGTAGATAACCTGCGAGGCGCGGCGAATGCCCATCAACTCGTCGTGGATGCTGGGCCGAAGCAAATAGAGCTGCTGGCCCAGGTGCGTGCGGATGGTGGCGCCAAAGGGCTGTCCCAGGATATCATCGTGGGAGATGACGCCCCGTTGGGTGTGCAGCTGTTGCCCGGGCACCAGTGTCAGCAGATGCCGGTCACCTCGGGCCGAGAGCAGCAGAACACGGTCGTTTTCGGCAGCCTGGCGCACAGCAAGGGCCTCACTGGGTGTGGTAATGGAGTTAGGGCGTACCGGGCAGCGATCAGCAGGATTATAGCGTCCGGCACAGGGCCCCGCAAATTCCACGAACCCCGTCCGATGGTTGTGTGGTGGGCAACCCGCAGCGCTGCCAGGGGCATCCCGCATCCCCTAGAAGGAGCTGATCATCCGCAAGGCGTGGGGAAGGATCTCTACCTCTACCTCGTGCGAGTGCTCGTTGAGGATCTCGCCGTCCACGTGGACAAAGAGGGGATCTTCCGAGCGGAGCGTGATGCGCTGTGCGCGCAGGGTTCTTACGGCACGATGGGAGAGGTGCGTGCCGTTCATAAAGCGTGGCAACAGCGTCAGCATCTCCAGTTTGCTCACTTCATCGGCCACCAGTACATCCAGCAGCCCATCGTCATAGAGTGCGTCCGGCGTCAGATGAAAGGTGCTGCCCTCTCGGGGACCGTTCAGAGCCACCACCATCAAGGGACGTACCTGTTCCGTATTGCCGTCGATGGTCACCTGTACAGTAGGGGTGCGCATCGTCAAGAAAATGGTCTTGAGGACGGCGGGGATGTACATGGCCATTCCGCGCAGCCGGTTCATCTTGCGCGTCTCCATCACCACCAGCGCGTCAAAACCGGTGCCCACTGCATTATCGAAATACCGCGGAGGTTGGCCATCCAGCGACACGCGGCCTACATCGATCACCTGGGTATTACCCGCCGCAATGGCGCGGCAGGCGATGTCCAGATTGGTGGCCATGCCGTTCATCACGGCAAAGTCATTGCCCGAGCCCGCCGGAATACAGGCCAGCGTGCCCGCCGGCCGCTCGGGGCTGGCGAGCATCAAGCCGTTCACCACCTCGTTGGTGGTTCCGTCGCCGCCAACTGCCACGATGATCTCAAAGCCATCGCGCACTGCCTCGCTGGCGAGCGAGATGCCGTGGCCCACATGCGTCGTCTCCACGAGCTCAAAGGAGACCCCCAGTTGTGTGAGGTTGCGTTCGATCTCGGGGCGTACCGAACGGCCGTAGCCTCGTCCGGCGTTGGGATTCAGGATGATTTTGGTTCGAGGCATGGGCATCTCCCGTCCAGCATTCTCTGCAGTGTACACGCTTGCAGGAGACGCACAAAACCAAAGCCAGAACTGGCAATCTGCCGGCGCGGGTCCGCTACTCCATGCGCCTGATCACTCCGATGACCTTGCCCTGAATATCCAGGTTGCGGGGATGCACATAGATGGGGTCCATGTTGGGATTGGCTGGCTGCAGCCGGACAGCCGCGTGTCCGGGCTCCCAGAAAAAGCGCTTGAGCGTAGTGGCCTTTTCGTCCTTGATCCAGGCGGCGATCATGTCGCCGTTCTCTGCCTGTTGCTGGTGCCGCATGATGACAATGTCGCCATCATTGATCAGGGCATCGATCATCGAGTCCCCTCGAACCTCCAGCGCATAGACGTCCATCGGATTTCCCACCATCTCTCGGGCCACGCGGATCGAGTCCGCATCCGCCAGGCTGGCATCCGAGTCCGGCAGGGGCAAGGGCAGGCCGGCAGCAATCGCCCCCAGGATAGGGATGGAGATAAAGTCGCTGGGCGCCTCCGTCGCGCCGCCAATGGCCTCGAGCGTGTCCTCGATCAGCCGCAACCCCCGTGACACGTCCCGGTCGCGCACCAGAAGACCTTGGGCTTGGAGAACCTTGAGGTTGTAGCTCACCACCGAGGTGGAGCTGACCCCTGCCAGGTCCCCTATCTCTCGAATGGTAGGGGGATATCCGTATTCTTCGGTATAATCCCGAATCACCTCGAGGATGCGGGTTTGGCGTTTAGACAGCCGCGCCTGACCAACCATGGTACACTCCTTTACACACGCTCTACAGGCATTATAGAAGGAACAAATGTTCTATGTCAAGACGAGAGAAAAGTGTACAGAAACTGCTCGGTGGCTGCCTCCTGTGTTGGAGAAACCGGTTGCCCTGTGTAGCGTAGAGTGAGCAGTTCCAGAGGCTTGACAGTGGACCGTCTGTGCGGTATCCTGTAAATACCCCCATGGGGTACTCTTGTATCTGTTTCGGAGGGCATGATGACCAGTATTCGATTGACAGCGCCAAACATCTCTTGTCAGCACTGCGCAATGGCTATCAAGCGCGAGCTGGCGGGCATGGAAGATATCCGGGTTGTTGAGGTAGATGTACCTTCCAAGGCTGTTGTTCTCGAGTATCGAGATGCGCAGGCCTTGGAGCGGGCTCTGGCGGCCTTGGACGACATCGGGTATCCCGCCCAGGCTGAAGCGTAAGCGGTGGGGAGGGGCGCCGGTTT
>JAAYED010000208.1 GCA_012728955.1 Chloroflexota bacterium | reverse complement strand
TCCGTCTGCAGCACGATACCATGTGGCAAAAGCTGATGGCCGCATCGGTTATGCTCACCGTGCCCATCATCATCCTGTTCTTCTTCACTCAGCGCACCTTTATCCAGGGCATCACGATGACCGGTATCAAGGGCTAGCGCAAATCCAGATCGAGGAAAGGGACATGACTGATTCAGAAATCCGGTTGGCACTGATCGGTACGGGCGGTATCGCCGGGCACCACATGCGCTCCATGGCCGAACTCAAGGCCCTGGGCCTGGGCGATTTCAAGATCACCGCCATCTGCGACGTGAACCAGGACGCGGTGGATGCCACCGCAGGCAAGCTGGAGGATCTGCTGGGCCACCGGCCCACCACCTACACCAGCTATGAGACCATGCTGGCCACCGAGCAGCTGGATGCCGCCGATCTGTGCCTGCCCCACGGCCTGCACCATGTGATCGGCAACGCCTGCATGGAGGCCGGCCTGCACGTGCTCTGCGAAAAGCCCCTGGGCATCACCGTGGCCACCAGCCGCGCCATGGCCGAGACGGCCGATCGCACCGGCAAGATCCTCTCTACGGCAGTGCCCAAGCGGCGCGAGCCCGGGCAGCGGGCGGTGCACTGGCTCTTTAACGAGAACAAGTTGCTGGGCCAGCCCCTCGCCTTTTTCCACCACATGACCTGGCCCTGGACTCCGCGTGTCGGCAATGCGCCCATCCCCGAGAGCCGGCGCTGGCGCATGGACCGCCTGCGTTCCGGTGGCGGCATGGTGATGGACAGCGGCTTTCACTATGCCGACAGCCTGCGCTACCTGCTGGGCGAGGTCGACACGGTGTACGCCCAAACCCGCGCCATCGAGTCGGGCACGCCCGTGGGCCTGGCCGATGCCCGCGAGGATACCGTCATGGTGACCTATACCTTCAAGAGCGGCGTCATCGGCACCTGGTCGTGGTGCCTCACCGCCAAGGGCGCCCAGGCGGCCAACATCAGCTACTATTGCTCCAACGGCTCGCTGCAGGACGTGTCGGATAACCGCTTCCGGGTGTTCCACATCTTTGAGCGCCGCGGCCTGGAGCCGGATCGCATCGAGCAGGGTCTGCTGACCTTTGGCGATGGCAGCACCATGAGCCTGGCCGCGCTGGAACAGGTGCACCAGGCCAGCATCGGTGAAGAGCAGCGCGAGTTCCTCTTCCCCCGCGGCATGTGGGACGGATTCACCTACGAGATCCACGAGTTCTTTGAGTGCATCCGCGGCAACCGCGTAAAGCCAGAGGTGGATGGCTGGGAAGGCCTGGCCTCCCTCGCCCTCTGCGAGGCGGTGTACGAGTCGGCCCTGATCGGCGAGCCCGTCAAGGTGGCCGACGTGGCCTCGGGCAAGATCAACGCCTACCAGGCGCCCATCGACGAGCACTGGGGGCTCTAGTTTCGCACGCCAGTACCGCCGCGGCCCCTCCGGGGTGACCGCGGCGGTTCGGCTGAGCACAGGTCAGAGCAAACATCACAAGGAGTTTCGCCATGAAACTGGGTTTTATGACCGTCCGGGATCTGCGCTCCCGCCCCTTTGAAGAGGTGGCCAAGTGGGGCGCCGCCAACGGGTTTGCCGCGCTGGATTGCCAGCTCGATCAGATCGACACCTGCGCCGCGGCGGGCATCGCTGTGGGCGCCACGCACCTGCGCGCCCAGGTTCTGACCCTGGATGACGCCGCCCGCGCCGCCGCCCAGAAGGAAGCCTTTGCCTCTATCGACGAGGCCGTGAAAAAGGGCGTCAAGCGGGGCATGATCGTGCACTCGCGCCAGCCCGGCATGACCACCGAGGAGAGCATCGAGGTCTTTGCCAAGGGCTATGCGCCGGTGGCCGAGTACGCCGAGCAGTACGACTTTAAACTGGTGATGGAGATCTACCACGCCCATGGGCAGTGGCTGGCCATCACCCCCGAGCTGATCCGCGCAGTGTTCGCCGCGGTGCCCTCCCGCAGCCTGGGCATCTGCCTCGACCCGTCACACCTGGTGGTGCAGGGCATCGACTATATCCGGGCCACCAAAGAGTTCGGCGATCGCATCTTTTACTCCCACGCCAAGGATACCGAAATCTTTCAGGATCGTCTGTACGACTATGGCATCTTTGGCAAGGCGCTCAACAGCAACCGCCCCTTTTCCGGGTGGTGGCGCTATCGCCTGCCGGGCTATGGCTCGATCAACTGGGCGCAGTTTATCGCCACGCTCAACGAGATCGGGTACGACGACGTGCTGGCCATCGAGCACGAGGACGAGATCTATTACGGGAGCCCCGAGCTCAACTACAAGGGCCTCCTGATGTCGAAAAAGTACCTGGAGCAGTTTATCGTCTAGTGTGCGCCGAGGGGCGGGCTGCCCCGGGCCACCAGCAGTACAGGCAACAAGGCCACCGCGTTTGCGGTGGCCTTGCTCGTTGTGTGAGCCGGGCGCTGCCGGTCGGCAGCGCAGCGCGCGGGGCCGCCCTGCGACTCGCCGGCTGCGACGCTACCCCAGGCCCAGAACGCCAATCCCTGGGCCGGCCGGACCGCCGGCTGACCGTCGCGCATCCGATTTCAGGGCCGCTGGCCCGCCTGCATCAGGAGCCGGGCGTCGGGTTGCCAACCTTCTCCCCGGTTCAAGCCACCGCGTTTGCGGTGGCCTTGTTCGTTGTGTGAGCCGGGCGCTGTGAACCGGAGCGCAGTGTGCGGGGCCGCCCTGCGACTCGCCGGCTGCGACGCTACCCCAGGCAAAGAGCGCCAATCCCTGGGCCGGCCGGACCGCCGGCTGACCGTCGCGCATCCGATTTCAGGGCCGCTGGCCCGCCTGCATCAGGAGCCGGGCGCCGGGTTGCCAACCTTCTCCCCGGTTCAAGCCACCGCGCTTGCGGTGGCCTCGAGTCTGGCCGCTGGCACCCACTGCGGGAGGACACGCCGCCCAGCGAAGCACTCTGCAGTGGCGGGCGTCCCTCAGCCGTGCTCCCGGGCCGGGCGCGGCAAGCTGCCACGGCAACGCGAGCACTGCAACAAACAAGACCACCGCGTATGCGCTGGTCTCGCTGTGTATCACTGTCTGGCGCTGCCGGGAGGCGGCGCCGCCAGGGAGCAATGTTCACTTCGCGCCGGCTCACCGTGCCGGGGTGCTAGCCCTCTTGCATCAGGCGCTGGTAGTTGCCCCGCCAGGCCTCCTCGCTCCGGGTGAACTTGACGATCTTGACGTCGGCAAAGCGCCCCGCCAGCGCGGCCAGCTCCAGGGGCAGCTGGTCCCAGCGGGCCTCGCGCAGCAGTCCCTCCAGCCGCGTCGCCGCGGGCCTGGCCCACTCCCACTCCAGCCGGAACTTGTCGGCCTTTAAAAAGTAATCGCGCTTTTCCCAGGCCTCGGTGGTCAGCTCGATGCTCTCATCGATCTCACGCAGGGCGTACACGATGGCGGCCGCCATGTCTCGGGCCTCGGCATCCAGCGCGCCTTTGGACATCAGGTGCCGCAGAATCTCGGCGATGGTCCGTCTCGCCTGGTTGCGCTGCTTGCCCGGGCTGGCGGTATTGATGTAACGTGCCATCCACTCTTCCTTCCATGCTCGGATTCTTCCCACAGCCCTGTGTGCCCACAGCCTTGTGTGCCCACAGCCCTGTGTGCCCACAGCCTTGTGTGGCCACAGCCTTGTGCGCCCTGCCAGAGGGGCCACCTGCAAGACTCAGCCTGCCGGCCCCGCCCCCAGGAGCGGAACCGGCAGGCTGTACAGTCAAACGCTCAGCTCTCAGTAGGCGCTGAGATCGCCGGGCACCCAGAAGCTGTCCAGCACGGTGCGCAAGGCCTGCTCATTGCTGGGCATCCACTGGACCCATACCAGCAGCATGATCGTTTCCTCCGGATCCTGCGCCACCACCAGCGTGATGTTGCCGCCAAGATCATCGCAGCCTTCAAAGATCTCTTCCACCCCGTCATAGAACGGGTCCGAGTAGGCGTGGCGGCCGCTGTGAGCCGTGCAGCCGGCATAGCCGCCGACCTCATCGCTCACCTGGTCCATCAGGTCGTCCACGGTGGAGCCTGCGTCCTGCACACCGGCCAGGCCGATGTACATCACGCCCTCGCCGTCGTAGCGATTGAGGAAATCCTCCATGTTCGGTGCCACAAACAGCCGCGGGCCGGTGACCGAGCCAAAGGACCAGGAGTCGCTTTCCGTCTCGTTCCACGCCCCCACCGTGTTCAGCTCGAGGGTGCCCGAGGCGTCCTGCCACACCGGGTAATAGTCATACGGATCGGGCTCTCCGCCACCGCCATCGCCCTCTCCGCCACCGTCCCACTCATCTTCGGGATCGGGAACGGCGATTGTGTTGACTACCTCCAGCAGACGGCCGTTGAGCTGTCCCTCGAGGATCTCGCCCGTATCGGAGCGCAGCACCGCCACCGAGAGGGTGTCGCCGGCGTTATGGCTCTCGAGAACGTTGCAATAGTCCGCCATGGTGCCGTCAGTAGCCAGATCGATCCCTTCCATGGTGGTGATCAGGTCGCCGCCCTTGATGCCCGCCTTGTCTGCCGGCGAGCCGGACTCGACAGAGGCCACCCACACACCGGAAAAGGCATCAAAGATGACCGCCTGACCGTTAACGCCGATCGAGTGCACGTCATTGCCGCCGATCAGCTCGGGCAGCACTGCGTCCGCCTCGGACTTGCCGATGGCAAAGCCCTGGCCGGCATCGTTATAGGCAAAGTGCACGCCCACTACCTTCCCATCATGGGTCACAATGGGGCCGCCCGAGTTGCCAGGATGCTGCGCGGCGTCGTGCTCGATCACATAGCGGATCGAAGCCCAGCTGGTGCGACCATCGGCCCGTTCCTTGGAGACGATACCCCTGGTGAGCGTGTACTCGGGATCGCCCAGCGGAAAGCCCGCCGCATAGATCTCCAAACCAGCCTCGATGGGCCCGGTGTACCACTCCAGGTACGCCGGCGCGCCGCCGTTCACCTTGATCACGGCCAGGTCAGAGCACTCGGAGACGCCCAGCACTTTGGCGGTACGAGGCTCGGACTCGCCCGATACCCACACCTTGAGAAAGGCCGCGCCGGTCGCCACGTGGTTGTTGGTGACCGCGATGCCGTCCTCGCTGATAAAGAACCCGGAACCGCGGCCGGCCGTGTTGGCCTGGTATCCCCAGTACGGATCCACAAAAGAGCCCTGCGCCTCGATCTGGATCACCGCCCGGCGCACACCCTGCAGGCTGTTGACCGCGCCGCTGGCGGGTGCCTGGGTGGGAGCGACCTCTCCTCCGCCACCCTTCCCCTTGTCTTCCGACTCGGTCTCCTCCGCGGGCGCCTTTTCCGGCACATCAGTGGGCTTGGGCTCGGCTGTCGGCGCTTCCTTCGGTGCCTCTGTCGGTTCTTCCTTGGGGGCCTCTGTCGCGGTGGGCTCGGCCCCGGGCATGTTCGGGACCAGCTTCATCAGCTGACAGCCGCTCAGCATGACGGCCATCACCACCAGTAACGTGAGCCACAGATACCACTTGCTTCTCATGATCCTCCCTACCTGTCTTTTGTGGTGCCCATCCCATTGGCTCTCGCCGCCGGGAGACTCTTGGGTGCACCTGTTGACTGAACCATTGTACTCTATACGGGCACCGAAACCAACGGTTTCAACCACCAGATTCTGGAGAATTATCGATTTGGTGTGCGACGCTCCCAGCCCTCCTCAAAGAGCCGCAAAAAGTTGCGCTCGCCGTAGGGGTGCGCGGCGGCCACCTCCTCATCCAGCTCCACGCCCCAGCCGGGGGCCTCCGAGGGCTGCAGGTGGCCATCGGTCACGCGGGGCACGCCCCGCAGCAGATCCCACACCCAGGGCACCGCCGAATCGTCAAAGTTCTCCTGGATCAGGAAATTCGGGATGGAACAGTGCAGGTGGGCGTTCATGGCGGTGCAAAAGGGGCTCTGCGCCTGATGGCAGGCCACCAGCGCGTCGTACGCCTCGGCCACGGCAAAGGCCTTGCGGGCGGTGGAGGGGCCCAGCCGCATGGGCTCGGGCTGGACGATATCGATCACCCGCTCGTGCAGCAGCTCGGCAAAGTCCCGCAGCTCGACAAAGGCCTCTCCCAGAACCACCGGGTACCCCAGCGCGCGCTGCACCTCGATCGAGCCGCGCAGGTCAAAGGAGCGCACGGGGGTCTCGATCCAAAAGGGACGGAAAGGCGCCAGCTCCCGCCCCACTCGGATGGCGGTGGAGACGGTAAAACGATCGTGCGCCTCGATCAGCAGGTCCACCTCATCGCCCACCGCCTCGCGCACCGCCCGCACGATCTCGATGGCCAGCCGCTCGCTCTCGGCGCCGATCTGCTTGTAGGCGCCGCCAAAGGGATCGAACTTGATGGCCGTATAGCCCAGAGCCACCATCCGGCTGGCGGCCTCGGCGAAAAACACGGGGTCGCGGGGGCCCTGGTACCAGCCGTTGGCATAAGCCCGCAGCCGATCGTGGTGCCGGCCGCCAAAGAGGCGCCACATGGGTACCCCCAGGCTGCGCGCCAGGATGTCCCAGCAGGCCTGCTCCACCGCGGCGATGCCGGCGCTGCGCCCGTGGTAGCGCGCCTTGATCAGCCTGAGCCACAGCCGCTCGGGCTGCAACGGGTCCTCGCCCAGCACCAGGGGCCGCAACTCGGCGACGTCGCCCACATTGGGGGCGGTGGCCAATCCGCCGGTGGCCTCCCCCAGGCCCCGCAGCCCCTCGTCCGTCTCTAACACCACAAAGATCCAGTTCTTCCAGGGGTTGCCCACTACCACTGTGCGCAGATCGGTGATTTTCATTCCGCCTCCGGGCCGCTGCGCAGGGCGCCACCGGCACGCCAGGTGAACTCGGGCTCCAGATCCCGCAGGATGTCATCCAGAGCGCGGTGGTCATAGGCATCCATCACGCCGGCAGAGGCGTTACGGGTACGGGCGCTGGCGATCACCCCGCGGCGACGCAGCACCTCCTTGTACACCACGCCAGGGCACTGGGTCTCGAGGGCATACAGCGGCGCCAGCAGGCCGTACAGCCGCTTGGCCTCGGGCAGGTCGTCCTCCTCCAGCGCATTCCAGTAGCGCACCATCACGTCGGTGACGTGGCAGCCGGGCATCTGCCCGGCGCAGCCCCGGGCATACTCCAGCAGCATGTAGCGCCCGCCTGCCCCGCCAAAGACGCCCTTGAGGGTGGGCACCTCGGCCTGCATCAGGGCCGTGATCTTGTGCGTCACCGGAAAGGTCTCTTCCTTGATGTACTGGACCTCGGGGTTGGCCTGCAGGATGCGGCCCAGCAGCTCCACAGAGAGATCGCTGCCCACGCTGTGATTCTGCAGGATCACCGGCAGGCCCGCGGCCCGGGCGATGGCCCGGTAATAGGCCAGCAGGTTATCGGCGTCCTGCATGCGGGTGACATAGGGGGCCATGGCGATCACGGCGTCGGCGCCCACCTCGCGGGCGCGCCGGGCGAACAGGGCCGCGTGCCCGGCATGGACGCCCTGCACCCCCAGCACCACGGGGATGCGCCCGGCGGTGGCTTCCACAACCCGCGCAAAGCCCTCCAGCCGTTCCGCATCCGAAAGGGTGCCGAACCCGCTGGCGTTTACCGGCCACACGATGCCGTGGGCCCCGCAGCCCACACAGAACTCGACGATGCTGGCGAGGCCCGCCCAGTCCACCGACCAATCGGGAGCAAAGGGCGTGGCAGGTATGGTAAAGATGCCGCGAAAGACAGCAGCGCTCATCGTCCCTCCCCTCACAAGCGTGATGGTACCTTTATGCTGGCAATCGTAGCGGCGCAGTGCCCGCGGCGCAAGCGACAGAGCGTCCCACGCCACAGCCTTCTGACAGGTGCCTGTACACAACCGCATCTCTTGCCAGTTCTTGCGCTCTATTCTGTTGAACTTGGCTAGTTCTGGTGTTATAGTAACCACAGGCATGGCCGATGCGCCGCAACGGGCGGCCCCATCGGCCACTGCCGGACGCCGAACCCGGTTCCGGCGAAGGAGGTAACACAGTCGACGATGATCGCATAATCGCACCTTAAATATCAAGAGGAGAGTGCCACATGAAGCGGTCGATTCTGGTGCTGCTTGCCCTGGTCCTCATTATCAGCGGAGCGCTCTCGGCCTGCGCCAAAAAGCAGGAGGAGGTGGGCGGCGAGCTCGAGATCTTTTCCTGGTGGACCTCCGGCGGAGAGGTGGAAGCGCTCAACGCCGTGTATGACATCTTCAAGGCGGCCTATCCCGAAGTGACCATCAACAATGCGGCGCTGGCAGGCGGGCAGGGCCAGGGCGGCAACATGAAGGCCCTGCTGGAGACGCGCATGCTGGGCGGCGAGCCCCCGGATTCCTTCCAGGTGCACCTGGGGCGCGAGCTGACCGACAGCCACGTGATTGCCGATCGCATGGAGCCCCTGGGCTGGCTCTATGAGGAGGAGGGCTGGTACGACGTGATGCCCGCCGACGTGGTGGCCATCGCCTCGTACGACGGCGAGCCCTACTCGGTGCCGGTCAACATCCACCGTTCCAACTGCCTGTGGTATCGCCCCAGCCGCCTGGCCGAGGCCGGTGTCACGGCCCCGCCCAACACCTGGGACGAGTTCTTTGAGATCGCCGACAAGCTCAAGGAAAAGGGCATCCCCGCCATCGCCATCGCCGAGCAGGATGCCAACGGGGGCTTTTCGGGCCACATGTTCGAGAACATCATGCTCAGCGTGATGGGCGCGGACAAGTACCGCGGCCTCTTTGACGGCTCCACCCCCTGGAGCGACCCCGCGGTGACCGAGTCGCTCGAGATCATGAACCGCATCTATGACTATGCCAATCCCGATTATCTCAGCACGGCCTGGGGCGATATCAACGACCGCTTTGTCAGCGATGACGGCCCGGCCATGATGCTGATGGGTGACTGGACCCACGGCGTGCTGATGTCCAAGGGCTTTGACGATTACGAGTTCATCGCCGCGCCCGGCACGCACCAGTACTTTATGCTCCTTTCCGACTCGTTCGGCCTGCCCAAGGGGGCGCCGCACCGCGCCAACGCCATCGCTTTTCTGCGGATCATCGGCTCCAGGGAAGGGCAGGATGCCTTTAACCCCATCAAGGGTTCCATCCCCGCCCGTACCGATGGCGACCGCACCCGCTATGACGAGTACCTCAACAACACCATGGATGACTGGGCCAACCTGGAAGGGACCCCCTCCATCCAGCACGGTGCCGCCACCTCACAGGCCTTTTTGGTGGATTACGACATCGCCCTGGCCGACCTGGCCACCAACCGCGACGTCGCCAAGGCCCAAGAGCTGCTGGTAGCCGCGGCCGAGACGGCCGCCTTTGGGCAGTAGACCTGTGGGAGCGGATCAGCTTACGAGGAGCGGCCAGCGCGCCGCTCCTCGACACACACACTGGCGCGAGCAGTTCGCCTGGTTTCGCGGCGACACGCGCACCGCGTTTCTCGTGCTGCTGCCCTCGATCATCCTCGTGGCCATTTTTATCTATGGCTTTATCGCCTGGACGGGCTATATCTCGCTGGTCGATTGGAAGACCGCCGTCGAGAACTATGACTGGGTCGGCCTGAAGAACTGGAAGGCACTCTTTGGCATGGAGCGCTTTCAGTGGAACATGCGCAACCTGGCGATCTATGCCGCCGGTTTCATGAGCCAGTGCATCTGCTTTGGCTTTTTGCTGGCGGTGCTGCTGAACCAGAATGTGCGGGGCGAGAACGTGATGCGCAGCATCATCCTGCTGCCCTTTGCCGTATCCGCCATCGTTACCGGCGTGGCCTGGCGCTGGCTCATGCAGCCCACCACCGGCGTGAACCTGCTTCTGCAAAAGGTCGGCCTGGCCAACATCGACTTTGCCTGGGCCTCGGATATCACCTGGGGCGCCCTGTCCATCACCATCGCCTCCGCCTGGCAGTTCACGGGCTATATCATGGCGCTCTACCTGGCGGGCCTGCGCGGCATCTCGGACGACGTGGTGGAGGCGGCCCGGGTGGATGGCGCCGGCACCTGGCAGCTGTATCGCTACATCGTGATCCCGCTGCTGATGCCGGTCACCTTTTCCGCCGTGGTACTCACGGGGATGGGCTGTATCCGAGTGTTTGACATGGTCACCGTGCTCAAGGGCCCGGCCTTTAGCACCGACATGCTGGCCTTTCACATGTACCAGTCCACTTTTGGACTCTATCGCACCTCGCTGGGCGCGACCATCGGCTTTTTGATGCTCTTGCTGTCGCTGCTCCTGGTGGTGCCGTATCTGCGCGGCACGCGCTTTGAGGAGGGAGCATGACCAGCAGGCCCAGGCTCACACGCCCGCTCATCTATGCTGTGCTGATTCTGTTCTGCCTGTTCTATCTCATGCCCTTTTACGTCATGGTGATCACCTCGCTCAAGCCTTACCAGGATCTCAATGTCACCCGCATGTGGGAGTTGCCCCGCACTATCTCGCTGGACGGGTTGGTCGAGGCCTGGCACCGGGTGGCGCCCAACTTTCGCAACAGCCTGGAGATCACCATCCCTGCCACGCTGCTCTCTTCGCTCTGGGGCTCGATCAACGGCTACATCTTTGCCAAGTGGCGCTTCAAGGGGTCGGACACGATCTTTGTGCTCTTTTTGCTGGGGATGTTTCTGCCCTATCAGGGGATCCTGATCCCGCTGGTGCGCACGTTGCAGGCCTTTGGGCTGTACGGCAAGCAGCTGGGACTGATCCTGACCCACTCGATCTTTGGCATCCCCATCACAGCGCTGCTCTTCAGGGGATACTATGCGGGCATCCCCAACGAGCTGCTGGATGCAGGCAAGATCGACGGCTGTGGCTTTTTCCGGCTGTACCGGCACATCCTGCTGCCCATTTCGCTGCCGGCCTTTGCCGTGGTGTTGCTCTGGCAGTTTACCCCGATCTGGAACGACTTTTTGATCGGGCTGGTGGTGCTCAGCAACCCCTCGCGGGCGCCGGTGAACGTGGCGGTGCAGAACATCGCCGGCAGCTGGAGCGTCGAGTGGAACGTGCAAATGTCCGCCGCGCTGATCGCGGCACTGCCCACCGTCGTGCTCTACCTGAGCATGGGCAGGCTGTTCATGCGCGGTCTGCTGGCTGGGGCCGTCAAGGGCTAGCCCGCGAGCAAACCCGCACCCGCTAAAGCGGCCACCAACGCATGCGCCCGCCTCTCCCGGGGGGGAGAGGCGGGCGTTCGGTATGCATCAGGCCCAGCAGTATGGGCTTGGCCCTGACCCCGCCACAGGCGATCGGGATGCCCCGCAGGCCGCTGCCCTGCGCTCACCTGCGTCTGGGCCCACCGCACCCGGTGAGGGCGTTTCCATACCGAGTGCCGTGCCCCGGCGTGCAACGCCCGTCCTGCGTAAACAGCGCGATAAATGCCCGTCAGCAGCCAGCGTGCCTCAGGCCCAGCCGGAGCGCTCCAGCTCCCACAGGTGGTGCAGCATGCCGCCCCGGGCCAGCAGCTCCGCCGGTGGCCCCTGCTCCACAATGCGCCCCTGGCTGAGCACCACCACCTCGTCCGCCTCCAGTGCCGTGGCCAGCCGGTGGGCGATGGTCAACACGGCGCCCCCGCGCTCGCCCATGTGCACCCGCATCGCCTGGCGCAGGCTGGCCTCGGTCTCGGAATCCACCGAGGCCGTGGCCTCATCCAACAGCAGCACCAGCGGATGTGCCACCAGAGCCCGCGCCAGGGTGAGCAGCTGCCGCTGCCCGGTGGAAAGTTGCGCCCCGGCGCCGCCGCCCACGTCGCTCAGGGGCGTATCCAGCCCCAATGGCAGCGAGCGCACCAACTCCTCGGCGCCGGCCACCCGCAGGGCCTCCCCCAGGGCCTCCTCAGTCACCTCAGGGGCACCCAGGGTCAGGTTATCCCGCACCGTGCCGCCAAAGAGCTGCACCGTCTGGGGCACCGGCGCAAGCAGCCGGCGGCGCTGAGCGTCGCTGGCCTGGCGCGGATCGCAGCCTGCGATGCGGATGGTCCCCTCCCAGGGGGCGTACAGTCCCCCCAGCAGCGCCAGCAGGCTGCTCTTGCCGGCGCCAGTGCGCCCCACGATGGCCAGATGGCGCCCCGCCGGCACCGACAGATCGATGCCACTGAGCACCGGTTCGCCGGGAAGGTACCCAAAGCTGAGCCCCTGCACCCGCACCAGATCCTGCCCCGCCTCTGGATGCGCCAGGCAGGGGGGCGCACCGGCGCTGGCGGCAGGGGACGCCTCAACCGGCAGCCGCAACACCTCCCGTACCCGTTCCAGCCCCGCCAGCGCCGCCTGCGCGCTGCCCCAATCCTCCCCCAGCGCGATCAGCGGCTCGAAAAAGAG
Source organism: Chloroflexota bacterium (assembly GCA_012728955.1). GTDB lineage: Bacteria > Chloroflexota > Anaerolineae > UBA1429 > UBA1429 > JAAYED01. The sequence goes on along the minus strand of JAAYED010000208.1, from coordinate 11,038 downwards.
GTTCAGCAGCAGCACAAAGGAGGTCACCGTACCGGCGGATACCCCCGCCAGCGGGCCGGGCCGCCCGCCATACAGGCCCCCCAGCACAAAGAGCACCCCCGCAGTGCTGGCGGCCAGCACCTCCAGCGCCGGCGAGTACAGGGTGCCGTACCACACCGATTGCAGCGTAGGCGCCAGGGCCTCCAGCAGCGTGCGCCGAAAGGTGGCCACCATGCCGCCGGCGCGGTCCAGGGCCCGCAGCGTCTCGGCACCGGCCAGCGCCTCCTGCAGGCGGGCGTTCATGCGGCTGATGCCCCGGCGCACCCCGCGCTCGGCGCCCTGGATGCGCCGCTGATAGGCCCGGGTGATGAGCAGCACCGGCGGCAGCACCACCAGCAGCACCAGCGAGAGCGCAGGGCTCAGCACCAGCATGGCCACCGTGGTGCTCACCAGCAGGACCACCCGGCTCAGCAGGTTGACGATCCCCAGCGAAAAGAGGGCGTTGATCGTCTCCAGATCGGCGGTGCAGCGGGAGATGGAATCGCCCAGCGGGGTGACGTCATGATAGGCGGTGGGCAGCCGCTGCAGATGCCCATACAGCCGAACCCGCAGCGTGCGCAAAGCGCCCTGGGCCACTGTGGCGGTGAGCACGGTGATGGCCGTGCGCAGCAGCTCCATGGCCACCAGCGCACCCAGATAGGCCAGCCCCAGCCAGAGCAGATTCTCCTGCACCCCGGCCCGCAGCCGGTCCACCAGGTTGCCTATCACCAGAGGAGGCACCAGGTCCAGCGCCGAGGCACCGGCCACGCAGGCCAGCGCCAGCACCAGATACCAGCGCCAGGGCCGCAACAGCTCTGCCGCCAGCGTGCGCCCCGTCGAACCTCCGCCCCACCGAACTCCCGCCTGGGTCGTCATGGCAGCTCCTCCGGTTCGGCCTGCAGCGCATGCTGCGCGCGGAAAATCCGGGCATACAGCCCGCCCTGCTGCAACAGCTCCTCATGGCTGCCCTGGGCCACAATGCGCCCCCCATCCAGCACAATGATGCGGTCCATCAGCGGAAAAGAGGCCAGTCGGTGGGAACAGAGCAGCAGCGTGGCCCGGTGCTCCGGCGGGGCGCCCGAGCCGACCGCATCGCGCAGAGCCGCCATGATGCGCCGTTCGGTGGCCACGTCCACCGCGGCAAAGGGGTCGTCCAGCAGCAGCACAGCGGGGGCCTGCCCCGACTCGGTGGCCAGGGCGTGGGCCAGCGCGATGCGCTGCCGCTGCCCGCCCGATACCGTCACGCCCCCTTCCCCCACCTCGGTCTCCAGCCCGGCGGGCCACTGGGCCACGTCCCCATCCAGTGAAGTCGCCCGCAGCAGATCGGCCTGATCGGCAAATACGCCGGTGCCCCCCCTCAACCCGATGTTCTCCTCCACCGAGCCCGAGAACACGCCCCCCTCCTGGGGCACATAGCGCAGCAGGCGCGCCCGCTCCGACTCGCTCCAGCTCTCTACCGGACGATCGCCCACCTGCACGCTGCCCTGCTCCACCGGATAGAGCCCCAGCAGCACCCGCAACAGCGCGCTCTTGCCCGAGCCGATGGGTCCCGTCACGCCCACCATCTCTCCCGGGGCCACCTGCAGAGTCACATCCTGCAGCGCGGGGTGCCCGCTGCCCGGATACACAAAGCTCACCCCCTCCAGCGCCACGGGCAGCGCTGCGCTGGGAGGACCCGCCACCTCCGTGGGGGCGGGCACGGGGCGCAGGTACAGCGGACGAAAGCTGTTGCGCCAGTCAGGGGCGCCGGCCGCCTCGGCCGGCAGCAGCGGCGACAGGCGATCCCAGGCCACACCGGCAGCCTGCAGCCGATTGAAAAAGAGGGGCAGGCGAAAGCCCCGGGTGATAAAGCGCACGTACAGCAGCACAAAGCCCACCAGGCTGCCGGCGGTGAGGGTGCCCGCCTCCACCAGCCCGGCGCCCCGCCACACGATGACCACGATTCCGGCCGAAACCAGCAGCGTGTACACCGGCTGCAACCCCGCCTGCAGGCGCGTCTCGGCCAGGCTGGCCTGCGCCACCTGCTGCGAGAGAGCATCCACGCGCTCCACCGAGTTCTCCACCCGCCCCAGCAGGCGCAAGAGGCGCAGCCCGGTGAGCCCCTCCTGCAGGGCCTGGGTCAGGGCGCTGTTGGCGCGTCGCGTGGCCAGCGAGCGACCGCGCACCCAGTTCCGCAGGCGATAGGCCAGGTAAAAGGCGATGGGCACCGGCGCCAGCGCCAGCAGCGTCAGACGCACATCATAGGCCAGCATGGTGCCCACCAGGGTCAGCGAAAAGAGCCAGGTGTCCCACACCTCGGTGGTGGACTCGTTAAAGCCCGAGCCAAAGAGCTCGGTATCCCCCAGCACCCGGGCCATCAGGTCGCCCACCGCCTGCTGCCGCAGCCAACCCAGGGGAGAGGCCAGCATGCCCCGCAGCGCATCCATGCGCAGGGTGAACACGGTGCGCCGCAGCGCCGCCCGCAGATACCAGCGCTTGCCCACCCGGGCGGCGCCGTGCAGCAGCATGCCCCCCGCATACAGCGCTGCCGCCGCGTACAGGCTGCGACGCACCGCCACGAGCTCGGCGCCGCTGGCCTGGCTGGCGGCCAGGGCTGCATCCACCGCCCGCCCCAGCAGCACGGCCGGCAGCACCACCGTCAGATTCATGACGATGCCGAACAGCGATCCCAGCAGCAGCAGCCCCGCCACCTGGGCGTAATAGCGCCGCGCCTGCCAGATAAAGTGCCTGCGCAAGGCTCCCCTCCACGTCAAGCCGATCGACACTGATTGTAGACAAAGCGGGCAGGCGCTCAAGCGCCTGCGCAGCCAGCCCGACAGCGGACCCGCTCAGCACTCCCGTCAGCCGGCCAACCCGGAATGCACGCCTGACCCGATTTTTCTCCGGCTTTCACCACGACTATAGTAGACCCTTCTCAGCGCCCCGCGCCGCGTGGTATCCGCCGGGCTGGCCGGGGCAGCGACAAGGAGTCATCATGCGTACACGTTTTCTTGGTGCTCTGCTGGCGCTGCTGCTGCTGATGCCCCTGGGCGTCGCTGCGGCACCCGCCGGCAGCGCCGCGTCAGGCCCCGCCGGCAGCGCCCCGTACGCTGCGGCCGTGGCCGAACCCACGGCGGCGGATGCCCCCATCACCGATCCGGTGGAGGTGCTGCTGCCCGCCACGGTGGTGTATGTGGTGGAGGAGCAGCAACTGGAGCTGCTGGGCGAGGCTCAGCGCATCCAGCGGCTGGAGCTGCGGCTCACCACCGGCCAGCGGCGCGGCGAGGTGATCACCGCGCTGACGGCGGCCTCGCCCGTGGAGGGCGGTGTCACCTACGGCGTTGGCGACCGTGTCTATGTCCGGCAGGTGGGCGGATCCGGCGACGGTGCCCAGTGGGAGGTGGCCAGCCGCGACCGCAGCGTATCGCTGGGGATCCTGGCGCTGCTCTTTGTGGTGGTGGTGCTGGCGGTGGCGCAGATGCACGGGGTACGTGCCCTGCTGGCCCTGGGGCTCTCTTTTGTGATCATCCTGGCTTATGTGGTGCCCCGGGTTGCCGCTGGCGCCACGCCGGTGGCCTCCGCCCTGATCGGCTGCGGGCTGACCATGCCGCTCTCTTACTATCTCTCCCACGGTCTGCGCCGCAAGACCACCGTCGCCCTGGCGGGCTCTCTGGCGGGCCTGCTGTTCACCGGCCTGCTGGCCGAGGGCGCCATCTCGCTGGTGGGGCTCACCGGCATCTCGGGCGACGAGACCGCCTTTGTCAGTGCCATCTATGGCGCCAGCATCAACTTGCGCGCTCTGCTGATGGCCGGTATGATCATCGGTGTGCTGGGCGTGCTGGACGACGTGAGCGTGGCACAGGCGGCCACGGTGGAGCAGATCGCCAGCGCCAACCCCGCCCTGCGACGGCGCGAGCTGTTCATTCGGGGGATGGCGGTGGGCAAGGACCACATCAGCTCCATGGTCAACACGCTGATGCTGGTCTACGCCGGCACATCGCTGGGGCTGCTCCTGCTGCTCACCGATCAGAGCCTGCCCCTGGGCTATGTGCTCAGCCAGGAGCTGGTGGCCGAGGAACTGGTGCGCATGCTGGTCACCAGCACCGGCCTGGTGCTGACGGTGCCCATCACCACCGGCCTGGCGGCGGCGCTGCTGTTGGGGCGGAGGCGCGGGACCAGCGAGCCGAATCTGCCCGAGGGGGACGACCACGGCGCTGCGCTGGCCGAGGCCGACTGGTGGCCCAGCACAGCCGCCCCGGGAGGCGCCCTGAGCGATTCCCTGGCAGACGGCGAGGCAGAGGCATCGGCAGAGAGAGACAACGGGGCGACGCCCGCCGCCCACGATGCGTGAGGTCAGTATGCAACTACCCGTTCTCGGCGCCCGCATTCGGGCTGGCGCCAATGCCCGAGTGCTGGCGCTGGATCCTCCCAACCGTTGGGGAAACGTCCGCTGCATTGTGGCAGCGGACGATGGCCGTCTGGGATGGATCATGTACTATGCCGCCGGCACCCGCAGCAACATCAACTTTTTCCCGCCCGAGAAGGCCGCCGAGGTGCGCGGCCGTCTGGAGACCAGCGCCGGAGAATGAACTCCTGGCAGGAGGCCGAATGATCCGCCTCACCCGAGCCCACGCCAACGATGCCGAGGCACTGACCGCCCTCTCCATCCGCGCCTTTGAGAACGACATCCACTATGGTGCCGCCGAGGCCGGGGGCCCCCCCGGCTATGACAGCGTCGACTGGCAACGACGGACCATCGCCGGCGCGGACTATTACACCATCCGCGAGGATGAAACGCTGATCGGGGGGCTGATCATCGGGCCGGGCAGCAGCGGCCAGCACGAGCTGTGGCGCATCTTTCTGGCGCCCGAACGACAGAACCGGGGCATCGGGAGCCGTGTGCTGGCCCTGATATGGGCCCAGTACCCGCTGGCCAGCGCCTGGGTGGTGGATACGCCCCCCTGGAACGAGCGCACCCGCCACTTTTACCAGCGCAACGGCTTTTGCGAGGCGGGGCTCACACCCGAGGGCACCATCCGGCTGGTGCGCAACTGTCCGCCCCCGCGCCCGGTGCTCTAGCGTCAGGAGGCGGTCGCCTCGACCTGGTGCGCTTGCGTGCGATGCCACAGGGTCAAGAGGCGGGCGCCTCGGTCTGGCGCGCTTCCGCCCGGTGCTACAAGGTCAGGAGGCGGGCGCCTCGGTCTGGCGCGCTTCCGCCCGGTGCTACAGGGTCAGGAGGCGGGCGCCTCGCTCTGGCGCGCCCGCTGGCGCCGCTCGTACCAGGCGTAGAGGACCATCCCCAGCATCAGCACGACGCCCGTGCCCGCATACATGGCACTGTAGCCCATGGTCTCGGACACGGCACCGCCGATGATGGGGCCCAGCCCCTGGCCCACGTCCGCGCCCACAAAAAAGGTGCTGGTGGCCACGCCGGTGCGGGCCGGACCCAGTTTGCGGATGCAGGTGGCCTGCAGGGCCGGCTGGGCGGCGCTCTGCCCCAGCGAACGGAGCATCGAGGCCACCAGCACCGGCGGTAGCGTGCGTGAGGCCGCCAGCAGCAGCATGGAAAGGCCCGCCACCGCATATGCCGGATAGAGCACCCGCGAAAGGCCATAGCGATCCAGCAGGCGCCCGCCCACCAGCCGCATGGCCAGCATGCTCACCGCGCTCACGGTAAAGAACAACCCGATATTGGGGATGCCCCGCTCCTGGGCAAAGAGCGAGACAAAGGTGGCAACCACACCGTTGGAGAGCGAGACGATGGCCGCCAGCGCGGCATAGATCAGCAGGTCACGGGCAAAGAGGTCCCCCAGGCGCAGGCGCCCCGTGGAACCCTCTTCGGGGCTCAAGGCGGCAGCGGGCTGGTGCCGATAGGGCAGCAGCAGCATCAGGCCCGCCGCCAGGGCAAAGAGTACCGCCGAGGCCGTAAAGGTAACCTGATATCCGTAGCGCTCCGCCAGGCCGAGCCCCAGGCTGGGGCCGATGGCGGTGGCCAGGATAAAGCCCAGCCCCAGATAGCCCACGCCCTCGCCCAGCCGGCGGGGCGGGATATAGGCGCAGGCCAGCGAGGTGTTGGTGGTGCCGCTCACGGAAAAGGCGGCGCCGTGCAGGATGCGAAAGAGAAAGAGCACCGCCACGCTTCGCGACTGGGAGTACCCCATCACCGCCAGGGCCATCAGCGCCGTGGAGACCACCAGCAGGCGTTTCTTGTTGAGGCGATCCACCGCGGCACCGCTAAAGGGACGCACCACCAGCGCCGTGATGGCAAAGATCCCCGCCAGCGTGCCGGCGATGGTGAGCCCCGCGCCCAGCTCCACGGCGAACAGGGGCAGCGCCGGCGTGACCATGTTAAAGGCCGTTGCCGTGACGGCCGAGAGGGACAGTAAAAAGATAAACTGTCGATTCCACAGGCGTTGCGAGTCTCCGTCCAAACCAGCTCCTTCCCGCGGGACGGCGCCGCCGCCCCTGCCCACCACCAGGTTCTAATGATCATACCACAGCCGGGCCGCGCCGCCAGCCTGTCCCCAGGCCTGCCTCCTGCAGCCCCCGCGAACGATCCATCGGCACAGGGCACGCTCATGCCGCCCTGGCGCTCAAATGCACCCAGAGCGCGCGGAGGAAACCACCGACACCACGCCACGTGCTGCCTTGCACTGCATGCGGGGACCTCCAACTGATGCCCGGCCCAGGCGTCTGCCTGCACGCTTTGCTCTGAAAGGGACGCCCCTGTTGCAGCCGCTGCAATGCCTGGCGGCCACCGCCTGTCCCGCCGCCGCCACACGCTCGATGCCGCATTGGCGCCGGGTCCGCCCCATCACGTCGCCGCACTGCTCCTTCGAACCAGCGCCCACCGACTTGCCCCCTGCCGTGACATCGTTGGCCGGCCGTGCTATGCTGCTGTCGTCACCAACCGCCACACGGCTGCGCAGTACCAAAGGGGGTCCCTTGGCGCATCGCCCACTGCCCGTCGTCCGTCTGCTCGCACTCTTGCTGGTCCTGCTGAGCCCCATCTGGGGGGCCCTGCCCCCTGCCCGCGCCCAGCAGCCCGTGCCCGCGGAGCGGCCCACTGGGCCGGTGCGGGCCCAGCCGCCCCTGTTGGAGCTGCCCGAGGCGCTGCGCCAGCCCCTCCCGCCCGAGGCGCTGGCCGCCCGGCTGGGCTATCTGCCCCACGCCCTGGAGCGCGCGCTGGACCCTGAGCTGCCGGTGATCGTCCAGTTGGAGGCCCCCGCCCTGAGCCAGGCCATGCTGCACCAGCGCGATCGGGGCGGCGCTCTCGATCCCGCCGCTGCCGAGGCCTATCGCGCCGAGCTCGCCCGGGCCCAGGATGCGCTGCTGGCCAGCGCCGCCAGGCTGGGCGTGCGTCCCATCTCGCGCTATGACATGGTTTTCAACGGCCTGCAGCTGCGGGTCCGTGCCAGCCAGCTGCCGGCGCTGGCGGCCCTCCCCGGCGTCGCCCGTCTGTGGCGCGCCGCCCAGTACCGCCCCACCCTCGCCAGCAGCGTGCCCATCATCGGCGCCGACACTCTGGCCAGCGACTATGGGCTGGACGGCAGCGGCCTGGTGATCGGCATCATCGACACGGGGATCGACTATACCCATGGGGCCTTGGGGGGCAGCGGCGGTCCGGGGGATTATGCTGCCAACAATCCCGCCACGGTCGAGCCGGGGAGCTTTCCTACCGCCCGGGTGATCGGGGGCTGGGACCTGGCCGGCAGCGACTATGACGCCGGCAGCAACGATCCGGCCCTCAATACCCCTCACCCGGACCCCGACCCGCTGGACGAACAGGGCCACGGCACCCACGTGGCCTCGATCGCAGCGGGGCAGGCCTACGGCACCGTGGCGCGCGGCGTGGCCCCCGGCGCCTCGTTGATGGCGTACAAAGTCTTTGGGAGTGGCGGATCCAGCACGCTGATCATGGATGCCATCGAGATGGCCACCGAGAGCTATCTGGCCCAGGGCTACCCGCAGGTGCTCAACCTGTCCCTGGGGGCGCCCTGGGGCGTGGCCAGTGCCGATAACCCCGACGTGGTGGCCACCGAAGCCGCCGTGGCCGCGGGACTGGTGGTGGTGGCTGCGGCGGGCAACGATGGGGATGCCTCCTACGTGCTCAGCAGCCCGGGCGTGGCCCGCGGGGCGATCACCGTGGCCGCCAGCCACAGCCAGAGCGGCACCACGGGCACCAGCGACACCGCCGCCTGGTTCACCTCCCGCGGGCCCGCCGGCGCCGACTCCTGGCTCAAGCCCGACGTGAGCGCCCCGGGCCAGTGGATCAATGCCGCGGACATGGGCAGCGGCAGCGGCGCCACCGTCATGAGCGGCACCTCCATGGCCACGCCCCACGTGGCGGGCCTGGCCGCCCTGATCCTGCAGCAGCGGCCGCAGCTGACGCCGGCTCAGGTCAAGGCCGCGCTGATCAACACCGCCAAACCGCTGGACGACGGCAGCCCGCTCTCGCTGGCGGGCACCGGCCGCGTGGAGGGCATCGCCGCGGTGACCACCACCCTGCTGGCCCTGGGGGATCCAGAACTGGTGAGCATCAGCCCGGGCGTGCTGCGCAGCCGCGAGGCCAGCCTCACCACCTCGGCCAGTGTGACGCTGTTCAACCTGGGCGATGCCGCGCTGGACACCAGCCTCAGCAGCGCGCTGCTGGGGGGCACCCCGGGGGTAGGACACAGCGTCAGCCCCACCCAGCTCACCCTGGCGCCCCACAGCAGCGCCCAGGCCACGCTGACCATCACGCTGGACATGGCGGCCCTGTCCGAGACGCTGTCGCCCCAGCTGGAAGAAATCCAGGGGCTGGTGCTGGCCACCGGCAGCGACGGCCAAACCGCCCGGGTGCCCTGGTATCTGCACGCCAAGCCCTATACCACCCTGACCATCACCGGGGACAGCGCCATCGTGCAGCCCGACCCGGGGCTCGCCAATCTGCAGGTGACCACCAGCGGCGCCGTGCCCTCTGAGCTGTGGGCCTGGCCCGCCCTGCAGATCAGCCACGCCCCCGATCCCACCGTCTCGCCGGCCGTCAGCCCGCGCATGCTGGGCATGGACTATGTGGCCCTCGAGCAGCAGACCGCCGACCACATCGGCGTGGCCATCGAGGCCTGGGGCCCCTGGCACGACCCGCAGCCCGAGGTGGCCGAGTTCGATCTGTATCTGGACACCAACAACGACGGCGTCGACGATTATGTCGCCTTTAATGCCTGGCTGGGCATGCTCGACGGCACCGAGCCCAGCAACGATTGGGCGGTGGCGCTGGTGAACCTCGCCACCAACGAGACCACCTTTCCCAGCAGCTATGCCATTTACACCGACCTGAACCATGGGCTGATGGAGTGGTTTCTGCCCGTGAGCGCGCTGGGCCTGAGCCGCACCCAGGGCACCTTTGGCTACCAGCTGCTGGGCTGGGACAGCCTGCGCGGCACCTGGGCCACCCTCCCGCCGGGCACCACCAACTACTGGGATGCCCCGCTGTACTGGAGCGCGGACCGGCTGGACCCGGGGCCGGGCGCGCCCACGGCCCAGTTCAGCGTGTCCGCCGGCAGCGCAGAGGCCTGGAACCGCGCCATGCCCCTGGGACTGATGATCACCGACCAGCGCGGGGATCCCCGCCACGTGGATGGCGCCCAGGCCTGGCTGGCCCCCCTGCGGCGGCGCTATGCCTTCAGGGTCTTGCTGCCGGTGGTGATCCGCGAGCCCTAGGGCAGCGGGGGGTCCTCCGCTGGAGAGCGCACCGGTGACCCACTTTTCCACTGACCGGCGCATCCGGCAGCCCCTGCGAACCACGCAACCACGGACGAGGTGTCGGCTCCCCGGGGCTTGACCAGCCTGAAGGAACCCGAACAGCGGCGCATCCTCCCCTGGCCCGCGGTGAGATCGGCCACAACATGCCCCAATCTGTAAATCTGCTGTTACGATTGCGTCGCAATCTATTGATTTCCACACAGTCTTACTGTAGACTATCCAATAGGAGTATGTTCACACGGTATTAAGACAGCATAAAGAGTCGCAGTGATTTCAGGCCATGACCGCTCAGACGAGCGTGTTGATGCCCGCCCAGAATGCCAATGGTCGAGACTTCGACGCAGGCGGTCAGGAGGGAGATAACCATCCAACAAGGGAAGCTGGCGTGAGCAAGGATAATCGCAGATTCACACGTTAAAAGGGAGAGAAACGTGCGAAGCATGGTTCCGGACCTGAGGGGACGCGCCCTGCGGGGAGCGTTGCCCAGAATACTGGCTCTGTTGTTCATGGTCCTGGCCCTGGCGGTGCCCGGTGGTATCCGCACGGCAGCCGATGTCACCACGGCCCCTGTGGCCGAACCGGTTCCGGCAGCCCCGGCCTCGGCACAGTCCGCCGGAGGGCTCAGAGGTATCGAATTTACACCCATCGGCGCCGAGGGCGTGGTCCCCATGGGCCCCGATCTGCCCTGGCCCGAGTGCCAGTGGGTGTGCTCCGCACTGGACGTGCAGATCGACAAGGTGTGGATCGGGGACGCCTCCGGCCAGCCTTTCACCGAGTGCCCTGCCAGCGGCGTGCTGGATACGGTCTATGTGTGGGTAGAGCTGTATAACAACGCCAGCGACTATCGCCTGTGGGTCACCGTACGCGCCAACCTTCAGGTGGCCGACGGCCCCATCGAACGCATCAGCCCCTGCGTGATCTCGCCCATCCCGGGCAAGACCATTGCCAACGGCTCGCTGGCCGTGTTGCACGATGTGCCCTGCTCGGCACCCATCAGCCTCACCGATGTGACGGTGGCCTGGGTCACCACCAACACGCCCCCTGAGGATATGAGCTGCGGCTCTCGGCCCGAGACCTGCGGTGGCTGGCCGCCAGGACAGTCCTGGTGCGGACTGGACGACACGACAGTCGTGCCGATCCCGCCCACACCTACCCCGATCCCGACGGACACGCCGACGCCAACGGATACGCCGACGCCGACGCCGACCGATACACCGACGCCGACGCCGACCGATACGCCGACCCCAACGCCGACGCCGACGGATACGCCGACGCCGACGCCGACCCATACGCCGAC
>JAAYED010000207.1 GCA_012728955.1 Chloroflexota bacterium | reverse complement strand
GCGGCGAGACATCGAGTCTTATCGCGCCGCGGTGGAGGCCTATCTGGAACAGGACTGGCCCAAGGCGGTCGAGCTGTTGGGCGCAGTGTACGAGCGTACCCCCAACTTTCGCGATACGCGCTCCATGCTGGGGCAGGCGCACTGTCAGCTGGCGGAGCAGTTGATTGGCGCGGACGAACTGGATGCGGCGCTCAATGAGGCGCAGGTGTGCGAGGAAATCCTTCAGGGCACCGATGAGGCCTCGGCACTGGTGCAGCGGGTCAAGGACGAGATCCGTCCGCCCCGTCGTATCGAGGCAACGCTGAGCGAGTTCCTGGTGCGGGTATATGAGGATAATGTGGTCGTCAAGACCTTTCCCATGTGCCATGGGCGCCCCTCTCACGCGACAGCGCCCGGCCGCTACAAGGTTCAGACCAAGACCGAGTACGCCTATGCCACCACGTGGGATATGGGCTTGCCCTATTGGTTGGGCATCTACTGGGCCGGTGGCACAGAGAACGGTTTTCACGCCCTGCCCATCCTGTCGAACGGGTCCACGCTTTGGGCAGGGGCGCTGGGCACGCAGTGCTCCTTTGGTTGTCTGGTGCTTAACACGCCCGACGCGATTTGGCTGTACAACTGGGCGTCGCTGGGTACCGTCGTTTTCATCAATCCGTGACGCAGAGGACTGCAGGTGGGAGAGACTTACGCATGACGGTTACACAGGCTGGTGGGCCTAACCTCAGTTGGTTGGACGAGGAGCTGCGCCGCGAAAAAGCCATCGTCGAAGACCTCAGGAATCTGGTAGACAAGCAGCAGGTAGCCTTGGTGGATCAGGCACAACGGATCCTCAGCCTGGAGGACAGGCTCACCCGGGTGCAGAGTACCCTGCAGACGCTGCCCGAGCTGCGGCAGGCCACGCAGAATGCGCGCGATGAGGTGGTGGCCATGCTCGGCGACCTCCGCCAGGACGTGCAAAAGGGTCAGGTGGAAGCTTTGCGCACGCGGCAGGGCGAGCGAGAAAAGGACCTGCGCGCCTTGTTAGAGATCCGTACCGAATTGGGGCGCTTTACCGCGCTGGAGCAGGCCGCTACGGTCAATCAGGCCGAAGATCGGCGTATCAACGAAGTGGTCATGCGGCTCCAGTCGCAGATTGAGGTGCTTGCCAAGCAGCTCGCACAGGGCGACGAATCGCGCAGGCAACTGCAAGATGCACTCGCCAAGCAGGTAGTGGCGTTGAACCAGGTAGCCGAGGAGGCCCACGAACTGGCTGGGGTGCGGCCGGAGCTCCTGCAGCGCGTGCTTCCTGTGGAGAACGATATCTCCAAGCTGGCGCAACAGATTGGTGAGATGCAGGGCATTCGCGAGGAGCTTACGGCTCAGCAGGCCGAGCTTCTCGAGCGACAGCGTCGCACCGAGCGAGAGCGCTCGCAGACCCTCACCGAGTGGGGACGGCAGCTGGACGGAGTGGTACAACAGGTAGAGTCCTGGGCAGACCAGATGCGCTTTTACGCCGATCAACACGAGAAAAACCGCACCGTTCTGCGCGATGTCCAGGCGCTCGCCCACGATCTGAGTCAGCAACAGGATCGCCTGCGCCAGCTGCAGCGTGTGGCGGAGGAACAGCTCCGCCAGGAGCTGCGTGAGTACCGAGTGGAGAATGATCAACGCTGGGCTCAGGACCTGGAACGGCGTGAGGCCTCTCGGGTCGACACAGTCGCACACAGTGACCTGGTGGATGGCCGCCTGGCGGACCTGGAACAGGCACGTGAGGATGTGGCCGCCGCGCTCAAGGCGGTCAACGAGCGGGTGAGTGTGTTGCAGCAGGCGCTCACCGCGCATGACGAGCATTCCACGCTGGTCACACGGCGTACCATCGACCTCCTGCACAAGGACCTGATGGCCTTTGTGGCCAGAATCAGCGACACCCTGGGGGTGGAGGGCTAGGGCGTGTTCGTCATCGGTACGGCGGGCCACGTCGATCACGGCAAGTCCAGCCTGGTCAGGGCGATGAGTGGCATCAACCCCGATCGGCTGCGTGAGGAACAGGCCCGCGAGATGACCATCGATCTGGGGTTCGCCTGGACCACGCTGCCCAGTGGTCGCGAAGTCAGCATCGTGGACGTGCCAGGTCACGAGGACTTTATCCGCAACATGCTGGCCGGCGTGGGCAGCATCGATCTGGCGCTCCTTGTGGTTGCTGCCGACGAGGCAGTGATGCCCCAAACCCGTGAGCACCTGGCTATTCTGGACCTGCTGGCCGTGCACCGTGGCGTTGTCGCCCTCACCAAGTCGGATCTGATCGAGGATCCCGAGTGGTTGGACTTGGTGGTGGAAGAAGTGCGCGATGCGCTCTCTGGTTCCAGCCTGGCGCAGGCGCCCATCATCCCCGTTTCCTCGGTAACCGGCAATGGTTTGCCGCAGCTGCTTGCCACCATCGACGCACAGCTGGACCTTGTCGAGCCCCGTCCCGACCTTGGTCGCCCTCGGCTGCCCATCGATCGTGTCTTTTCCATCGCCGGCTTTGGCACCGTCGTTACGGGTACCCTCACCGATGGGCATCTGGAGGTTGGCCAGAACGTCGAGATGGTACCTGGTGGTCGTACCGCTCGTATCCGAGGGCTGCAATCGCACAAGGAGCGGGTGGAGCGGGCGCTCCCTGGTACTCGGACCGCCGTGAACCTGGTCGGAGTGGCGGTGGAGGATCTGCACAGGGGACAGGTGCTGTGCCTGCCGGGCAGCATGCAGGCTTCCAGTCTGGTAGACGTGTATCTGCAAGTCATCGCTGATGCGCCCTGGCCGGTAAAGCACGGTATGGAGGTCGAGTTCTTTACCGGCGCGGCCCAGGGGCTGGGCCGAATGCGCCTGTTGGCGGAGGACGAGTTGCCGGCCGGCAGTGCAGGATGGGCGCAGATACGGCTGACCGAGCCGATCGCCCTCTCCCGCGGTGATCACTTTGTGATTCGTATGCCTTCTCCCAGTGCCACACTGGGAGGTGGCGTGGTGGTGGATGGGCAGCCTGTGCGGCGACACCGGCGCAACGATCCTGCCGTGCTCGAGCGCCTGGAGGCCCTGCGTGGTGGTGGCGCAAGAGTGCTCCTGGCCCTGCTCGGTCGAGGCAAGCCGCTGCCCTGCGCGGATTTGATACGCGAGAGCCAGTTGGCTCCTGCCGAGGCGGAGGATGCCTTGCGGGCCTTTGTGGTCACCGGTGAGATTATACCGCTGGTTCCGCCTCCGGCGCAGCAGCCCCTTGCCACGTGGCGTGGGCTCGTGGTTACCGCTGAGGCATTGCAGGAGGCGTTTGCGCGCTCTGAAGCTCTGCTCCGTAGCTATCATGCTGAACATCCGATGCGGGACGGTATGCCCCGCGAAGAGTTTCGCAGCCGCCTGGCGCTGGCGGGAGACTGGACCGCTGCGCTGATCGACTATGCTGTCGACAGGGGCGACCTGCTGCTGGTTGGGGAAGCGCTGGCACTTCCGGAACATGGCGTGACCCTCAGCCAGGAGGAGCAGGCAAGGGTAGACGTCCTGATGGACCAGATGTGCAGCGCAGGATATACTGGCCCCGCTTGGTCACAGGTAGAGGCCGCTGTGGGATCGGCGTTGGCACAGTTCCTTCTGGACCGGGGCACACTGGTTCGCCTGAGCGATTCGGTGGTCTATACCAACGACACGCTGCAGGAGATGATGGAGCGCTTGCGCGAGGCCATCGGCCCAGGAACGCCCTTTACGGTGGCACAGGCACGGGATCTGCTGGGTGCCAGCCGCAAGTATGTTGTGGCGTTGCTTGAAGAACTCGATCGCAGGCGGGTTACCCGTCGTATCGGCGATGAGAGAGTTTTGCGCTAGGACGCCCGCTGTCGCACGTACAGGGAGGATCGGCAGAGCATGCCTGATCGCAGGATCGCCTTGACAGTGGATGAGCAGCTCGCCCGTCGTCTGCGTGCCAAGGCCGCTCTCGCAGGAGAGACGCTCGCTAACCGGCTCAGCCGCGAGATGACGCGCTGGCTCGGGAGTTGGGGGCTGCAGTTCTCGGTACATGTGGTCAAGGCGGGAGAGTCGCTGGCGTCCATCGCCCGGGATTACTACGGAGACGCCCAGAAACACACCGTCCTCGCGGCTTATAACGATATCGAGAACCCCAATCTCATCGGTGTGGGGCAGGTCCTGCGCATCCCCGAGGTCACCTCCCAGCCGGGTGCTCCCACCAAAGGGGAATCGCCCTATATCTTTGGGATTCACGACCGCGCTGGCGCGCAGCTGATGGCGGAGGGTGGCCGCCGAGGCTGGGTATTGAGCAGCCACGTCCTGGGTGCCAACCGGGACGACTGGGGTTCCGAGTCCTTTCAGGATCTGGCGGATGCCGGCTTTGGCGTCATCGCTCGCCTGAACCACGGTGATGGGCACAATGGCACGCTGCCGCACTCGACTCTCTACGGAAACTTTGCTGTGCGCTGCGCCAACTTTGTAGAGCGATCCGCCGGCTGCCACATCTGGGTAATCGGCAACGAGCCCAACGTCGCGGGAGAGCGGGCGGGGGGGCCTGAGAACGGTGAGCGCATCACGCCAGAGCGCTATGCGCGCGCCTTTGCTGCCTGTCGCAACGCCATTCACAGTCGTGCCGGCCATCAGCGTGATCAGGTGGTGATCGGTGCGGTGGGCCCCTGGAACGCGCAGACGGTCTATCGCCAGAACCCCACCGGTGACTGGATTGTGTACTTTCAGCATGTTCTCGACCTGCTTGCGGGGCAGTTGGATGGCATTGCCCTGCACACCTATGCCCGCAGCGCCAATCCCGCCGAGATCACCAGTGATGCGCGCATGTCGGCGCCCTGGGACAATCGGCGCAGCGGCTTTCGTTCTTACGTTGACTTTATGGAAGCGATACCCACCCGGTTGCGCCAGTTGCCGGTGTACATCACCGAAACAAACCAGAATGTTCCCTGGCAGGATGTGAACCGGGGCTGGGTGCGTGAGGCCTATGCCGAGGTCGATCGTTGGAACAGCAACCCTGCCAACCAAAAGATTCGTGCGATGATCCTGTATCGTTGGGGCAGGCATCCACAGGATGATTGGCAGATGGCGGGCAAGAGTCAGGTCCTGGCTGACTGGAAAGCTGCCCTGCAGAATGACTACAGGTGGTACCGCTGACCTCTTTGGAGGTGCCATGTACTCGGATCGACATAATTCAGGCTATCGTGTGAGTGACTGGCGCGGTCCGAGGACCCTGGCAGAACGTCCAATCAAGTCAGCGCCGATGGTGATCGATGGGCGTGTGATGAACGAGTCGAGTTTCATCACCTATGTGGAGAGACTCAAGATTCTCGATCCACAGCCCACCCGGGTCTTTCTCCACCATACTTGGAAGCCGACCCGCGAGTCTTGGAAGGGCAAATCTACCATCGCTGCCATGAAAAAGTACTACGAGAAGCAGCTATGGCGAGACGTCGATGGTACGCTGCGCGAAGGGTGGACGGCGGGCCCTCACATCTTTGTCGCGGACGATGGAATCTGGCTTTTCAGCGATCTCCGTCTGGATGGCGTGGGCGTGCGGGGGCACAACACGGGAACACGCCACGTAGAGATGGTGGGCAACTATGATGAGCAGCTGCCTTCAGGGGCCACGCTGGACAACACCATCGCTGTGTTGGGCATGTTACATGTCAAGTTTGGGCTCGATATCGCCAATCTGGGGTTCCATCGCGACCTGGGCAGCAAGAGCTGCCCGGGCAGGGCGGTGCAAAAAGAATGGATCATACCGCAGGTGGCGCAGTGGATCGATGGTTATCGTCGCAGCAAGACCCCTGCAGCGCCCAATGATCCCGCGGCACAGGTCCGGCAGATGCGTGAGGCCCTGTTGTGGATGATCAAGCGACGTCTGATTCCTGCAAGGCCCGAATCGCCACTCAGCAAAGAGGCGGCACGCCGCCGCCTGCTGGGCCCGATCACCGCCGAGATGCAACTCAATATCGCTGGTCAGGCCTATGTGGCGCAGGTCTTTTCCGAGGGCCTGCTCATGCGCGCCGATGGTTCCGGCAAGATTCTCAGCGTCGCCGAGATGGAAAAGCTGCTCTTGAACCAGGAGCGCAAGGCCTGAGGCGCATGGCCCTCTAGGTAGTGAAGCATCAAGCGGGCTCCCCACGGGGAGCCCGCTGACGTTTGCCAGTGTCAGCCGCTCCTCTCAGCGGCGGCGACGATACAGTGCCCGACGTAGGGACGCGGTGATGCTGGTGAGGCAGCCGCTGGGAGCCTGAGGGGCGGGCTTCTGGGGTTGTGGCTGTGGCTGCGGTCGCGACGGGGCCCTGCCCTTGTCGTTCCAAACGGCCCGCAGCGCGTCCACCCTGCCGCGGCCCTGCAGGCAAGGATGCTGCTGCAGGTCGATGGCAGTGTTCATCAGGCGGGCTTTGACCTGTTCGGGCGATAAACCCGGTTCACGCGCCAGGATGAGCGCGCATACTCCGGCCACCAGGGGCGTTGCCATACTGGTGCCAGAGAGCTCGGTATAGTAAGGATCCACCGGCGTGCCCAGCTCGGTGTTTCTGGCTCGTGCGGCCGCGATGCGGTGGCCCGGAGCCACCACGTCCGGTTTGACGCGGTTATCGGCGGTAGGCCCCCGCGATGAAAAGCTGGCAATGGTATCGGTATCGTCCGTAGCGCCGACGGTGATTACCCGACGGGCCGCTCCCGGAGAACCGATGGTAGAGCTTCCCGGTCCGTCGTTGCCGGCGGCCACTACTACCACCACTCCCGCCGCTACGGCAGCGTCGCAGATGTCTGACAGCGCGTCGTGTCCGTCGCTGGAGCCCGGCCCGCCCAGCGACAGGCTGATAATCTGGACTTTGTGTTCCACGGCCCACTCGATGCCCGCCATCACATCGCTCATCATCCCCTGACCGTTGCGATGCAGCGCCTTGGCCGCATACAGCAGCGCCCCCGGGGCGATGCCACGGTATCTTCCGGCGCTGGCGATGCCGCTGCCCAGCGCAACGCCGGCGCAATGGGTACCGTGTCCGTTCTGATCGTTGGGCCCTTCACCCACCAGGTCAACAGCCTCGGCGATGCGTCCATGAAAATCGGGGTGGTGCAGGTCTACCCCCGTGTCGATCACGGCGATGCGCACGCCCGAACCGTCCACGCCCATCCTGAGCACCTCTGGCACCCGCACGATTCTTGAGGCGGTGTCCATAAGGGCCCGGACGGGCAGGTCCCGATAAATGCGCACGATCTCCGGATCGCGCGAGAGGCTCTGCAAGGCCTGCGGTGTGGCATGCATGTGCGCCAGCGGCGCCAGACGATAGTTGTAACTCTCGCTTACGCCCGGCAGCGCTGGCCCTTTGGCACGCATGACCACACGATTGGGGCTGTAGCGCACGATCACCGGTATCTGTCGATTGGGAGCGGTGCGGCCCATGCTCACCACGAGCTCGTCGCTCAGTTTGCGCGCTCTCGCCATAGCCGTCAGCCTCCAAAGACGCGGAGCGCCGAGTCGCGCTCCACCTTGGTGACCCAGGAGCGGCGCGTCAATGCCAGCGCCGTCTCGCCAGTACAACGCACACTGATCGAGCTGGTCAGGCGAAAACGGCGACGCACCTGGCAGCCGATCTCTTCCAGAACTTCCGCTCTGGCTTCCAAGTCACCGGTGACTCGAAGAATCAGCGAAAAAGTGCGGTTCTCGCCATCCTTCCACTCCTGACGCAGGTCAGGATCTACTTTGGGCATGGTTCGTCTCCTTGTGCCCGTGCATGTGTGGCGACGCTGTCACTCGAACGTTCTCCTTCAGCCCTGCTGCGGTAGCGGCTGCGCGCGTCAGATGTTCAGGTCTTCCAGGCGCTCTGCCACTTTGACAAAGGTATTGGCACTGCGCTGCTCAAACCCGCTGCGCAGCAGCGACCCGGCATCCGCCCGGCCCGTGATCACGATGCGTTGCTCATAGGGCGGCCCCGCAATGACATAGGGAGCGATCTCGGCGACTCTTTGAACGGCTGCGGCGGCAGTGTCACGCACCAGGTCCCGCGCGTCCTCCGGCGCCAGATGCAGGGCCAGCTGGGGGCCAAGGCCCACCTTGACCTGTGCCACCTCGATATTGGGGATGAGTGCCCTGGCCTCGGCTGCCATGGTGTCGTCACCACTTACAAAAACAGTAGGCACCCCCATGCTGCCGGCCAAAGCCGCGCGGCAGCCAAATTCACCCAGTTCGATTCCATTGATCCAGTAACCATCCACCGTCGCCGAGGAGTAGGTGTGGCACAGGTTGCCGTTGCGTGTTCGCGCTTTGGAGTGCTGTCCCAGGAAGAATACCGCATCGAAACTGCTGTCGATAAAGTAGGGCGGTTGAATGGAGCCTCGATTGATCAAACGTGCCCCGCGAGGAAAGCGCTCCACATCGATCGAGCCCGGGCCGTGGGCGTCCCACACCCAGATCTCTGCATCTGCGGCCGCCAACTGGATGCCCGCCACACAGGCTCGCAACTCCTCGGTCATGAGGCGACACGCCTGTGCATAGCCGGGCGCGTCGGTGCCCGTCTGATCCCAGCGCGCCACTCCCGCTATCCCTTCCAGATCGGTGATGATATAGAGCTTCATGCTGCCTCCTGCTGCCTTGCCTCTACAGGGAAACAGTGTAGCCGTATTTTGCTCCTGCCGCCACGATGCGTTCCCAGGCGGCGTCCGAGATTTCGAGGCCGACACGCAAACCCTGCTGCCGATTGAGCCATTCAGTCTCGCCAGGTACCAAAATGCGATCGAATCCCTCAGCAGGGCGTGCTGAATGAACCGCGTTTACGAGGCCGTCTATCCTGGCGCGGAACTCATCCAGTGGCTGGAAAGCTTCCACCCGAATGGCGATCATCACCAATGTGTATTGCGGTTTGTAGTCCGGAAGGGGGGCGCAGCTGGAACCCGATAGACCGCCGGTGAGCGCCTCCACCACAAAGGCCAGACCAGAGCCCTTGTGCGCGCCAAAGGGCAACAGCACACCGTTGCGCAGGTCGTTGGGGTCGGTAGTGGGCCGACCCTCGCTGTCCAGTATCCAGCCTTCGGGGATGGGTTTGCCCCGATCGATGGCGTTCTGCACCTTGCCCCAGGCAGCAACGGAGGTTGCAAAGTCGGTGTACACGGCCGGAAACACCTTGGCCGGAAGCCCCCACGACATGGGATCCGTGTTAAAGACGGCGCTGGCTGCGCCATAGGGAGCGACGGTACCGCCCGGCCGAGAGCCCGCCCCGATGATCATGGCTACATAGCCCTGCGAGGCAGCGTAGGAGGTGTAGGCTCCCATTCGGCCGGTGTGACCCAGGTTGCGCACCGCAATCATCCCCAGGTCGTGCTCATTGGCTTTCTCCATGGCCAAGGCCATCGCCTGCTGGGCCACAACGATGCCGATGGCACCGTTTCCGTCGATCAGGGCGGTGGTGGCGCTTGAGCGCACCGTCTCGGGCTTGGCCTGTGGATTGATAGCCCCTCGCTCGATGGCATTGACATAGGCACCCACCCGCAACACGCCGTGAGAGTTGTGTCCTGCCAGGTCACTCTCCACCAGGGATTGTGCGACCACCTCTGCCTGATCCTTGGGCAAGCCTGCAGCGGCCAGCACACCTTGGACATGTCCCATGAGTACGGATGGAGAAACGTGTACCATAAAGGCCTCCAGAAAAATGGACTATCTGATATGTTACCACAGCCCCGCCTTGCTGTCAGTGTGAGCCCCTGTTGTGACAGGTGTACGCGGATGTGCTAACCTGCGTGTACATTCAACACTCGGGGGGTGCCTGATGACCGGTGGCGAGACCATCATTGCTTCCAGCCAGGATCTGTCGGACGTCCGTGTGGCCATGGTGCGCCAGCTCTGGCGGCAGCCCTCCATTGATGATGTGCCCGGGGAGGTGCTGCGCCAGCTGGAAAGGACGGGAGCGCTTGCCCGAATCAATCCGGGCGACGAGATCGCCATCACCGCCGGGAGCCGTGGGATCGCCACCATGCCGGTGGTACTCTGTGCCATCGTTGATGCCGTGCGCAGTCGGGGTGGCAGGCCTTTTATCTTTCCTGCCATGGGCAGCCACGGTGGCGGCACCGCCGAGGGCCAGCGCGCACTGCTGGCCGAGCTTGGCATCGACGAGACCACCATGGGCGCTCCCATCAAGAGCGAAATGACGGTGGTTCAAATAGGCGAGACGCCTGCCGGCTTGCCGGTGTTTCTGGATGCTCAGGCTGCTCAGGCCAAGGGCATCATCATGGTGAACCGGATCAAAAAGCACACCAGCTTTGATGCCGATCGCGAAAGTGGACTCTGCAAGATGGCTGTCATCGGCATGGGCAAACACCGGCAGGCTGTCACCGTGCATCGCTACGGAAACGCGGGCCTGGCTCGGCTGATCCCCGAGGTGGCAGCGGTGGTGTTCGCCCAGGCACCGATACTTGCGGGGCTGGCGCTGGTGGAGAATGCCCGCGGCGGCTTGGCACGCCTGGAGGGACTGCGGCGGGAAGAGATCCTGGATGCGGAACCCGCCCTGCTGCGTCAGGCGCGTGAGCTCAGCCCCAAGATCCCCTTCCATCAGATCGATATCGGTATCGTGGAGCAGCTGGGCAAGAACATCTCGGGGACCGGCATGGACTGCTATGTCATCGGGCGGAAACGGGTGATCGGCGAGCCCGAGTGGCCCGAGGCACCGGACATCCACAGTCTCGTCGTCCTCAGGGTCACGGCCGCCAGCAAGGGCAATGCTCTGGGGGTGGGACTGGCAGACTTTACCACGCGCGAGCTTGTGGACGCCATCGACTGGCCGGCTGTTCGCGCAAACGTGCTGGCCTCTGGCAATATGGAGCGGGGCAAAATACCCTTTGCCTATGACACCGATCGAGAAGCGGTGGAGGCCGCTGGATTTCGAGAGCGGCTCATTCCACCGCGAGACCTGCGACTGATTGCCGTGCAGGATACGCTGCACCTGGAGTACCTGCTGGTCTCAGAGTCGATGCTTACCGAGGTCGCCAACAATCCGGACCTGGAGGTGGTGTCGGACTTGATGGCGCTTCCCTTTGACCAGCAGGGAAGGTGGCACAGCCCGCTGCCGCAGCGCTAGCCCCTGGGCCAGGCTGCAGGAGGGGGCTTTGGCAGCGGCTAGTAGCGCTCGAACGCTTCCGTGTTGATGACAAACACGGTGGCACGACGGGGCGGGTGGCCTTCGGGCGCGGTGCGGGCCTCGATCTCGGGGCCCGCGTTGGCATCGATGATGCTGAGCGCCTGCTCCACCTGAGCATCCTCAACGCCGATCAGAAAGGTCACGTTGCCCCTGCGCCAAAAGCCACCAGTGGTGCTCACCCGCGTCGAGCTGAAACCTTCGTTGGTCAGGGCATAGCTGACATCGGCGGCGTAATCGTCACGCACAATTGCCATCAGTAGCTTCATCGTTTTGTCCTTATCAGTTGCTGGTGTCGACGGGGCGTCCGCTGTGTCTCGTTCTAGGTGCTCGTCGTAAACTCCACCGGTACCTGCCACTCTTGATCGGCACTGCGAATGCCGATGCTGACCGGTGCCTCTGGCGGCTGGCTGCCATCCCAGCTCACCGAGATGCGTACGCTCTTGCCCTGCTTGACCTGAACATCGGATCTGGAGATCCCCAGTCGGACGTCCGTTGGCTGCAGGTCAACCATGGCCGGGGCCATTCCATCGTTCCAGAGCACCAGCCGCCCCTGCGGGCGTTCACCCCCGCGCAGCTGCACCGGCTCTGGCTCGCGCAACATCGGGCGCCTCTCGATCTGCACCCGCACATCGATCTCGGTGGCCCCGCCGTTGGATTCGATGGAAACCACGGCGCGGTCCTCGCTGAGGTCCTCGGGGAACTCGTCCATGTCCGTGCCGAGGCTGAGCTCGATCGAGTGTCCCGTGTCACACTCAAAAGAGGTGCGACCAGTAACCAACCACAGTCTATCCGACATCGCCGTGCCGCGCAACAGGCCCAAGCCCCGATTAAAGATCCGTACGGCGGCCGCGACGTTTTCGCGGTTCACACTGATACCCAGGTCGACAAAAGTTCGGTCCATGGCGATACGCGGTGCCGCCAGGGCAACACGCAGCGGGATCTTGATTCTGCCGGCATCGCTGGTGATGGCGAGGCTGCCGGAGGCCTGCTGGTGGCCCGCTTCGAGGCCCAGCGCATAGGCGCGCAGCTGTACGCTGGCCGCTTCTCCCTCGGCACAGCGTCCGCTGGTGGGCTCGATCTCTAACCACTCGACGTCGGACTGCGCATGCCATGCCAGCTCACCGGTACCGGTGTTGGTCAGCAGCACCTCCGCGGCTCCCGGTGTCAGTGGGTCCAGATAGCCAAAGTCTACCAGCATCGGTTGTGCGGTGAGCTCTGGCTGCAGCACCAATGCATTCAGCCCGACCATTTGCATGTCCGCACCGCTGGAGATGCGCAGAGCGATGGGCTCGTTGTACAGCCCACCGCGGGGCAGAAGCGACGAATCCAGAGTGACGCGAATAATCTGAGATTCGCCAGGGGCGCACTGCACCGAGCGTTCAGAGGTGTGCACCCAGTCCAGGGCAGAGTTCACTGCTGCATACAGGTCTGCTGACCCGCTGTTGCGGATCACCAGGTCTTGCGCCACCGTCTGCCCCAGGGTGATCTGTCCGAAATCGAGCAACGCCATCTGCACCTCAAGGCGCGGGGCCCGGTTGTTAAGGCGCACCCACAGAGTGGCCGCTCCCCCGTTGGTTTGCACCCGCAGCCCCTGAGGGAGCTGTACCGTACCGTCGCCCAGCCCGGTGGTGTCGGCGGTGATCTGCAGCGTCAAGCTCTCGCCAGCGGCACACTGCACCGTCTCTGGCGACACCTGCAGCCACGGCACCAGGCTTCTGACGGTGCCGCGCAGCGCGCCATCGCCCGAGTTGCTCACGGTAATCACGTCCGTGACTGGCGCCTCGGGGTTCACATTTCCCAGATCGATGCCCCCAGCGATCTCGAGGTGCGGGTTGGGGCGCCAGGCCTGCGCTGCGATGGCGCTCTGGCCGCCGTTTGTGTCCAGCAGGAGAGCCTGGGCGACCGTCTGCGGTCCGTCGGGCATGCGCTCCGGGCGCAATCGCACAGTAAGCGTGGCTCTCGCCCCTCCCTGAACGCGCAGTAAAGCCGGGCTGGGCTCCAGCCAGGGCACCTGAGAGACGATCTGGCCTTCCAGCCGCTCCCTGCCTTGGTTGCGTACCGTGATCTCGAGCGATTGAGGAGCATCGACCTCGCCAAAATCCAGGCTGTCCTGATCAACGCTGAGCGCCGGTGCCGTGCGGATCTGGATAGACGCCGCGATCCAGAGTCTGCCCACATTGGATTCCAGCAACAGCGCCTGTGTCTCGTTGACCCTTTCGGCGGGCAAGGCTTGAGGATCCACGGTTACTACCACCCTCGCCTGTTGGCCGGCACTCAGGCTGACCTCGCGACTGGGCGCCTTGATCCAGGGCACCTGGCTGGCAACCCGAAAGGTGAGCTGGTCGCCCCCTGCATTGCGCACTGCCAGTACGGCCCGGCGAGGCGCGTTGGGCGGCAGATCGCGCAGCGTCAGTCGGGTGGGACTGGCCGAGAGTTTGGCACTGGAACTGGCCGGCAGTGTCGGGGTCGACAAGGCGGCTGCTGTGGGCTCGGGCCGTGGGCCAAAACGCGGGTCGCGCGCATAGCCCAGTGCCTCCATGGAATGCTGCTCAGAGGGTTGCCCCTCGGATTGCCGGGTGAGATGCGAGGCCAGGGCGCTGCCCGACTGCTCGTGCCAACCGTATACGGGCTCCATGGGGCCCAGCGCGCCCTCTCTCAAGGCAGATGCCAGGTCTGCGGCGCGCTCGTAGCGGCGTTCCCGCCGGCTGGTGGCTGCCTGCGCGACTACGCGCACCAATTGCTTGGAGATACCGGGAACCGCACGATCCAGCGCCGTGCCTTTGGGCACTCCGCGCTCCAGTGGCTGGCCGATAAGCAGGGCGTACAGCACCCGCCCGAGGCTGAAAATGTCCGTGCGGGAGTCGGGGCTTTGTCGGCTCAACTCGGGGGCACCGTAGCCGGGCAGCCCGCCATAGGGCCCATAGGTTGTCGGCCGGATATAGTATCCCAGGCCATAGCCCACGAGACGCACCTGGCCCTCGGGATTCACGATCAAGTGAGCAGGTGAGAGAAAGGGCACGAACAAGGGATCTGTCAGGGTGTGCAGGTGCTCAAGGAGATCGGCAACCTGGGCGCCCCAGTTACGCACCAGCTCTGGCGGGATGTGGCTCGACGCCTCCGTCAACAACTGACTTGCGCTCCAGCCATACACATACTCAGAGACGACATAATAACGGTCCCGCTCACGGAAGGCATCCACCACGCGGGCGAGACCAGGATGCCGCACCTGAGACCAGCGTTCAATAGCCCGCGAGAGCCGAGCCACCGCCTCGCGTCTCTCGTCGGGGCGGAAAAGGGAAATTGTGGAGAGTTCTTTGACCGCGTAGAGGCGGTTAGCGTGATTGACGTCGGCGGCGCGGTAAACGGCGCTCACCGCTCCAGAGGCGATTTTGTCCAGCAGGGTATAGCGGCTGCGCAACACGCCGCTGCGGTTCGCCCGAAACAGGTCCGCAAACTGCGCCGTCTCCTGCAGGTCTGCCTGACAATTGGGGCAAGCGGCCACGTACCAGGGGCGCGGTGCGCCGCAGCTGGGGCAATAACGCACCAGTTCTGCACCGCATGAGCTGCACACTGCGGCTTCCGGAGGGTTGGGCTGATTGCACTTGGGGCAGTTACGCGTGTTGGTCATGCCACATCCGCCAGGCGAGAGTAGACGGGGAAATCGTGCCCTTGATTATAGACCGGTGCCGCAGAGTGTCAACAGGTGAGCATTCTGGAGCTATCCGGTCAAGTATTGGAAGGGCTGAGCGACAGCCGCCAGCCCTTTGATTCGTCACAGAGCCCGACGGTGAGGATCAGTAGTCCGGGCTGGCATAGGTGCCCAAGATCTGTCCAAAATAGAGGCGGTGATAGTCCGAGCCGCCGTAAGAACTCTTTTCGATAGACTCCAACAAGTTTTCCGGTATCAGATCGTTGTAGTGCACCGATCGACACTCGTACACCAGGGGGCAGCCGTCGATGGTGACGGCGCGCACCTGCTGGCCGGCTTGCGTGGAGATGCCTCCCTCGGCGAACTTGTCGATGTCACGCCCGCTTTTCGTGCCACACAGGCCTACAAAGCGGCGCATCTCTGGAGCCGGCACGTTCACCGTGAACTCACCGGTCTCTTCGATGAGTCCATAGGTAAAGCGGGAGGGGCGAACCAGGGCGATGAACACCGGCAGGCCCCAGATAATGCCCACGGAACCCCAGCCGATGGTCATGGCGTTGGACCTGCCCGAGGCTCCCGTGGCTGCCAGAAGCAAGCCCGGATTCCTGAGCAGGGCGAGTGTCTTGCCGAGTTGGTGGTCATAGGGTACGGCGACGCGTTGTGTGGACATGGTGTACTCCTCAGTGGCGGCCCAGGTTGTTTCGGCGATGATACCGACTCGCGTTGGGGTGTCAAGCGTCGCCGCACTCGCTATAATGGACACGGATGAGGTGAAGGCGGCTCGAGAACACCATCCAGCGGGGAGGAACCATGCGCGTACACATCTTTGATGCCAGCGTCACCATGGCAGCTGCAGCGGCCGGCCGGGCGGCAGACTTGCTTGCCAAAACCATTGGCAGCCGCGGACAGGCGAATCTGATCCTGGCGACCGGGGCCAGCCAGTTCGAGATGCTCGAAAACCTGGTTCATGCCGACGTCCCCTGGGACAAGGTCACCATCTTTCATCTGGACGAGTATATCGGCCTGCCCGAGTCCCATCCGGCGAGTTTTCGCAAGTATCTCCGCGAACGTGTCGTAAACCGGTTGCCCAGCCTTGGCCGCTTTGTGCCGGTGGTGGGCGACGCGCCAGATCCCGCGGCCGAGTGCGCCCGTCTGGGAGCGCTGATCTCCCAGGTTGACGTGGACGTCGCTTGTATCGGCATCGGCGAGAATGGCCATCTGGCCTTTAACGACCCACCCGCCGATTTCGACACGCAGGAACCCTATCTGGTGGTCGAGCTGGATGAGGCCTGTCGGCGTCAACAGATGGGCGAGGGCTGGTTCCCGACGGTGAACGATGTGCCTGCCAGGGCCATCTCCATGAGCGTGGCTCACATTCTCAAGAGTGCGGCCATCGTCTGTACCGTGCCGGACGAGCGCAAGGCCGAAGCGGTGCTGCACACCCTCGAGGGTCCGGTTACCCCCTCCGTACCTGCCTCTGCTCTGCAGAACCATGGCAACTGCGACCTGTACTTGGACGCGGCGTCGGCCGGCAAACTCAGCAAGCCGGTAGTTTGACATGGGCGCACAGGGGGCAACGCTGCTGGAGATCCCTGGGCTGGTGGATCTGCAGGTCAACGGATACCTCGGAGTCGACTTTTCGTCGCCTGATCTCACCGAGCAGCAACTGGTAGACGCGTGGCGGGGGATGCTTGCCGCAGGGACTGCCGCCTTTCTCCCCACGCTGATCACCAGCGCGCCGGAAACCTATGCCCGCAACCTTCCGCTGATTGCCCATGCCATGCGACGGGACGAATTTCAAGGCCACGTGCTCGGCATCCATCTGGAGGGACCCTTTATCTCCCGGGAACCGGGCGCCGTTGGCGCTCACAACCCGGATTGTGTGCTGTCGCCCGATGTAGAGTATCTGACCGAGCTGCTTGATGCCGGAGAGAACGCCGTGCGCATGCTCACCATCGCGGCCGAGGTCCCAGGCGCAGAGCGATTGGCGCGCCTGGCACGACAGCGTGGCGTAACGGTGTCTGTTGGGCACTCGCTGTTTTCCAGTGAGGATTTGGACCGGCTCTATGGCGCCGGAGCACAGGCGCTCACCCATCTGGGCAACGGTCTACCCAACATGCTGCCGCGCCATCCCAATCCTGTCTGGGCAGGTCTGGCGGACAGGCGACTCGTGGCCATGATCATTGCGGACGGGCACCATTTGCCCCTCTCTGTTCTGCAGGTGATGACGCGGGCCCGGAGCGCAGCAGGCAACCTGGTGCTGGTGAGCGACGCCGCTCCGGTCGCGGGGCTGCCGCCCGGCGAGTACCTCGTGCTCGGCAATCGCGCGGTGTTAGAGCCCTCGGGGAGGCTGCACAACCCTGAAAAGGGACATCTGGTGGGATCCAGCGCCACGCTGGTGCAGTGTGCCAACGTCCTGCTCGACCACGGCATTCTGTCGCTGGAAGCCACTCTGTTCGCCGCCTGCCACGCCCCGTTGGCACTGTTGGGCCTGGACGAGGCGGTAGTCAAGGCCATCCCCGGGCGGGCATTGTACTTGGAGGATGGACGCTTGGTGGTGTGCAACCAGGGTACTTAGGGGTGCAAGCGGACGCCCTCAGGAGGGCAGCCTCCGGTTGACAGCCTCCTTCCTGGCGACTACTATGTGGACAGTTGAATATGGGCGATGAGGGAGCAGAGTACCCTGCCACAGGTTTCCAGAGAGCTGCCGGTGCTGCAAGGCAGTAACCCCGCAGGTGAAATCCACTCCGGAGCCGCGCGCAAAAGGCGCAGCCCCAAGCGCAGCCGGTTGGTTCCCGTTAGCGAACCGGGCAATAGCCCATGAGGTGCCCCGTCAGCAGCGGGGCATGCAGAGAGGTGGCACCACGCACAGGCACTGGCGTCCTTTCGGACACAGTGTCTGTTTTGTTGCAGGGCGTACAGGAGGATTCATGATCGATTTGGCAATGATTCGCGATAATACCGAGACGGTGCGTGAGGCGATGCGTGCGGTGGGTGCGCTCGACGCACCTATTGACGAGGTGCTGGCCCTCGACGCCCGCCGCCGCGAGCTGCTGGTGTCGGTGGAGACGCTGCGGGCCGAGCGCAACCGGGTCTCCAAGCTGATTCCCAAGGTCAAAGACCAGGCCGAGCGGGCGCAGCTGGTTACCGAGATGCTGGGCGTGGGCCAGCGCATCGACGCCTTGGATGCCGAGCTAGGGCCATTGGAGGCCGAGCTGCAGCATGCCTTGCTGCAGATTCCCAACATGCCGGATCCAGCCGTGCCCGTGGGACCGGACGAGTCGGCGAACATCGTGGTGCGCCAGGAGGGGGTCCTGCCGACCTATGCTTTTCAGCCGCAGGCGCACTGGGATCTGGGGCCCGCCCTCGACATCATTGACTTTGACCGCGGGGTCAAGATCTCGGGCTCACGGTTCTACCTGCTCAAGGGGCAGGGAGCCCGGCTGCAGAGGGCTCTCATCAGCTACATGCTCGATCTCCATACGCTGAAGCAGGACTATGTAGAGGTGTATCCGCCCTACATGGTGCGGCGCGAATGTCTGGTAGGTACCGCCCAGCTGCCCAAGTTTGCCGATAATCTCTATATGGATCAGGCGGATGACCTGTGGCTCGTGCCCACTGCCGAGGTTCCGGTAACCAACATGTATCGCGATGAGATCCTCGATGCCGCTCAATTGCCGATCCATCACGTGGCCTATACGGCCTGCTTTCGACGCGAGCAGATGTCCGCCGGGCGTGATACAAGAGGCATCAAGCGCGGGCATCAGTTCGACAAGGTCGAGCTGGTCAAGTTCGTGGAGCCATCGCAGTCGGCAGCAGAGCTCGAGTCCCTCATCGCCGATGCCGAGGCGGTGTTGCGCGGTTTGGAGTTGCCTTATCGCGTCATCCAGATGTGTACCGGCGACCTGTCCTTTTCGGCTGCCATCAAGTACGACTTGGAAGTATGGGCTGCTGGCTGTCAGGAATGGCTCGAGGTCTCATCCTGCAGCAACTTTAAGGACTTTCAGGCGCGCCGAGCCAACATCCGCTATCGCAGCGCTGGCGGCAGGCCCGAGTTTGTGCACACGCTCAACGGGTCAGGCCTTGCCTTGCCACGTACACTGATCGCCGTGATCGAGAACTATCAGACGGCCGATGGGCACGTCACCATTCCGGATGCGTTACGGCCCTATATGGGAGGCGTGTCCCAGATCTAGCGCATGCGTACAGAGGGGGCCCCTGCGGGCCCCCTCTTGCTAGCGTGACCAGGAGCGAATGCCCCCCAGCACCGAGCCGATCAATCCGGCTCCTGCCAGGCTGATGACAAAGGCCCCCAGCCAGGTTGTCAGCAGGAGCAGGGGCGGCACGACCAGGGCACGTAGCACCAGCTGCAGGGCACTGCCCCCTGTTTGCAGTGCCGGACCGACCAGTGGCACCAGGGGAGCCTCGACAGGAAAGGTGTACAGGGCGATGCCCAGAGCCAGGGACAGGATGCCCCACACCAGCGCCACCAGCCAGGGCCGTCCCTCAAAGGGTGCCGCCAGGGCCTGCAGGTGTTGGACGTGCCACTGCCACACAGTGCGCGTCCAGCTCCAGCCCTGCGGTATGGCTGCCGCCAGCGAGCGCCACACCAGCCGCCACACCTCTCGCCACAGGGACACCCGTGCCCGCACGGGCACCAGCGCCAGCGTCTGCCCCTGCGGGTCGCTCACCGTGATGGTTCCCCGTTGCTCCGACCGCAGTGGGAGATCCTCTGCCCGCACATGTACCCTCAGATGAGAGGGAATCCCCGCCCAGAGGTGCACAAGGGGCGGGTATACCTCCAGCCAGGGCTCTGAGGATGACACGGACCCCTGGACATAGCCACGGGTGCGGTTGGTGAGCGTGGCGCGCACCGAAAGGGCCGACACGCGGGCCACTCCGCCCAGGTCGATCTCGGGCGGATCAGAGCTGATGGTGGGCTGCGCCAACCCTGGGTCCACGGCCTGCAGAAACTGTTCCAGCCCCGCGTCCTGATTGTCCTCCCGGGCCACGATCTGGTCTGCGATCAGCACGAGATCGTGCCGGTTGATGTCTTTGAGCCAACGCTGAAAATCGCCCTGATACAGAAATCCGCGGGCCGCGTCCCAGTGCTCGTCGGCCAAGGCCGAGAGCCCGCCCACGGTACGGATCTGAACGTTCCCAGGAAAGGTAAACACCTCGAGGGTGCGTTGGGGCGTGCTCATCGGCTCCAATGCCTGACGCAGCTCGGCGGCGGTGCAGCGCTCGTCGACGCTGTTGCGCAGCGCGCGCTCCAGTGCAGCCGCCAGCTCCCTGGGTAGCGAGGCGAGCTCGGGCCACTTGAAGGGATGATCCTGGGGGTCGTCGTCGGTGAGGACATGGTAGGTGGTGGCAGCAAGTGCAAACACGTCGGACTTGGTCACCGGGTTGCCGCGGTACTGCTCCGGGGGGGCATAACCGGCGGTGCCATAGATGCTCGACCGGTCGTTCGTTCCCGGCTGCCCGCCACTGCCGGCGTTGCGGCTGCGTGCTGTGCCAAAGTCCACCAGCCTGACCTCGCCCAGTTGCGGCTCCAGGATGATATTGGCGGGCTTGATGTCCTGGTGCACGACAGGCGTGGACCCGTTGTGAAGATACTCGAGAATCCGGCACACCTGGATGGTGTACCGAATCATCTCTTCTCGTGGCAGCCGCCGTACCGGTGCCACGGGGCCCCGGTCATCCTCACGGGTGGTAAAAGCAGCCAGATTCTCGCCTCGCACATACTCCATGACAATGTAAAAGCGGCCGCCCTCCTGCAAAAAGGCATAGATGCGGGGTATACCCGGGTGGCTCAGCTCGGCCAGAATGCGCCCCTCCTCCTCAAAGCGCTGCTGGGCGCGCGCACGCTCGGCTGGGTCACCCGGATCAAAGTACTCGAGCATCTGCTTAACCACGCACAGCCGATCAAAGGCGCCGCGATCCTCGGCGAGGTACACGGCGCCCATGCCGCCCTTGGAGATGGAGCGCAGGATGCGAAAGCGCCCTTCGCCCAGCGATGTGCCGGGCTCCAGCTGCTCACGCAGCAGCCGACCACATCGCGGGCAAAATCGCGCGCCCGGGCGCACGTCATGGCCGCACTGGGGGCAGGGAGTGGTCATCCTCTCGCCTTGAACACCAGCTTGAGCCGGCCTGCCCGAATCTCGTCGCCATCCTGCAACCGCACGGGCACGTTGGGCTGCAGCCGCTGCTGGTTGACCCAGGTATAGTTCGTGCTGCCCAGATCGAGCACCACGTAGGCGTTCTCCGCCACGGTCAACTTAAAGTGGCGACGGGACACGCCCTTTTCCTCCGCCCCAAAGGGTGTCAGGTCGATGTCCGGGTAGATGTTGCTGAACGAGTCCTCGCGGCCCACCAGAACCTCGGTGCCTACCGGGAGCAGCAACAGCTGCCCCGTCTCTACCACCTGCAAGGCAGGCCCTTCCTCTACCGTCGCCGGCGCTGCAACCGACAAAGTTGCGGCTGCAGGCGCAGCCACTGGCGCAGATGACGTGCTCTGTTGTGCTGGCGTGGCCGCGTGTTTTACCAGGGCTGCTCCGCAAAACTCACAAAACAGTTCGCCGGGTGTAACGTGCGCGCCACAGGTGGGGCACTCGGTCAACACCGCCGGGGCAGGACTGGCAGGCGCTGCCGCCTCCACTGCCTCTACCGCCGCCGGCGGCTCTACCGCCGCCGCAGGCGCTTGGACACGGGCACCACAGGCGTGGCAGAAGCGGTCGCCCGCCTCCAGTTCAGCGCCACAGGCGGCGCAGGCAATGGTCTGCTCGGGTTGTGCGGCTGCAACTGGTGCGCTTTCCTCCCTGGCAGGTGTTGCCACAGGGGCAGGTGGCTCGCTGGCCGGCATGGCCTCTGGCGGCAGCGGAGCCTCCACAACCACCGGTTGCTCAGGCGCCGCTGCAGAGAACGGAGCCGCCTCGGGCATCGGCTCTGGCGGGGCCAGCGGTGACCCGCAGTCAGAGCAGAACGCCTCACCGGGCAAGTTTTCGGCACCACAGGCGGCGCACACTGCCACGCCAGGCAGGGCAGGTATGGACGCAGGGGCAACGGGTGTCTGCATCGCCGCCGGTGCTGCGGTCACCGCTGCGGAAGGCGGTGCCGCCTCGAGCTTGGCGCCGCACTGGTCACAAAACAGGGCGTCGGGTTGAACTTGACTCCCACAATTCTGGCATCTCATGGTCAGCTCCTTGTGCGTACTCACATATCCTCGGGCAGGTCCGATAGTCGTTGTGTCAGTTTTCTGGTCTGGTAGCGCAGCTTTTTTGTGCCTGCGGCACTCATTTGTCCAGATCTCTCCAAGTTGTCTGCCTCGGCCTGGGCGGAGCGGGCCAGATCGGCCTCGCCCATCTCCAGCAGGCGGGTAGCCGCAGACCGGAGCTTTTTGGTTGCCGCCGCCACATTGCCCATGCGCGCCTCATCGAGCGCTCTCGTCTGCAACTTGAAGGCGGTGACCTTTTCCACCAAATTCATGATGGCAGGGTCATATCGGCGCGCCAGTGTCGCGTCACCCGTATAGTCCAAAATCACATCTTGACGCGTCTGCAGGCCGGTCTTGTCAGCCTGGGGCAGGTCATAGGTCACCTGCGCCTGTGCGATACGATAGTTTCCTGCCGGTCGAGGCGGTAGCAGCAATTCCACCAGCACCGACTTGCCCTGTTCCGCATCCAACTCGCCCATGTCGATCTGCACATCATTCTCGCCGATGGGCATGTACCCCAGGTTTGCCAACAGGGGGGTGACTTGCCACACCTGACGTGGGGTGACTCCAGGCACCAGTCGCAAAACCAGCGCGGCGTTGCGTACTACCGCCTTCTGCGAGCGCTCTACCGTCTGCGTAAACAAGGGCACGATCTCGTCGGGGGATTCGATCAAGTCCGCGATGCCGCCGCTGCTCTGCGCCATCTGGTCCAAAAGATCCTCGTTCCAGTCGTCGCCCAGCCCCAGCGCCTGAATGGCGATGTGATGTTCACCCGCCTCTCGCGCCAGCTTGAGACATTGCTCTTCATCCCCATAGGTTTGTCCGTCGGTAAACAGCAGCACCTGGTTGGAGAGTTGGCGGTCAAAGTGGCGAAAGACCTCTCGCAGGCCGAGGCTCAGGCCCCGCGCCATTTGCGTGCCGCCTCCGGCGCGCAAGGAGCGTACCCGAAAGGCCAGGGACCGCTGCTCGCTCAACAGACCACTGGCGGAAAGTATCTGGGCACTGTCGTTAAAGACGGTCACCGACACCCGATCGCTGGGCCCCAGGCGGGCCGCCGCCACTTCCATCGCCTGCTTGAGTCGGTCCATTTTGGCGCCGCGCATCGACCCGGAACGATCCAGTACAAAGCCAAAGTTCAGGCCCATGCGCGTGCGTGCCAGCACCGAACTGGGCTGTGCCGAAACCAGCACATAGATCAGCTGCTGCGTTTGCGTCACGGGGACGTATTGTTTGTTCGTTGTCACAACGAGCTGCATTTCCTGCGTCATTCTTTCCTCCTGCCGTGCCTGCCCTAGCGCTCTAACTGTACGACCACCACGGCAATATTGTCTGCGCCACCTGCCAGCAGCGCGTTTTGCAGCAGGCGCTCGGCGGCGCGCTGCGGATCCGGCTCTGCCAGCAACACCTCCTCGATGCCCTCGTCACGCACCATCTCCCACAAGCCGTCGCTGCACAGCACCAGGCGCGCGTCAGGGCCCACCTCGACGGTGTACAGGTCAGGCTGACACTGGGCTTGCTCCCCCAGCGAGCCGTAGATGAGATTGCGGCGTGGGTGTGTGTAGACCTCTTCCGGCCTGATCTGACCGGTATCCACCAGCCGCTGCACAAAAGAGTGGTCTTTGGTGACCCGGTGGAGACCCTGAGCGTCCCAGAGGTAGGTGCGGCTGTCTCCGAGGTTTCCGATGTGCGCGCGGCGGCCCACCAATACGGCCAGCGTGATCGTGGTGGTCATGTCGCTCTGGCGCACGCTGCGCGCCTGTTGGACCGCGCTGTTGGCCGCGTTGATCGCTCCGGTCACTGCGGCGCGTGCGTCCGCATCGGTGATGGCCTCGCCATGGAAGGCCATCTGCCACAACCCCTCATAGAGCGAATGCCAGGCTGCCTGCACCGCGGCGTGGCTGGCGATTTCACCATGCTGTTGGCCCCCCACGCCATCGGCCACTACGAAATAGCCCAGACGCGTGCCCCGGTGATCAGCGTACAGCCGGGCGTCCAGGGCGTCCTCGTTGGTGTCGGCCTGGCATCCGGGATCGGTCGCCGTTCCGAACACCACGCGCCAGTCTGATGCGGCGAGCGCCCGGGATGGACCGCTGGGCTCATACTGGACATAATAGTCGCGGCCGCCATCCTGAAAGTGCCCCTCCAGCTCCGTGGAGGGACCTGCTCGGTACTCGAGGATGCTGACCGTGCCTGCGGGGGCCATCTGAGCGCCGCAGCGCGAACAGTAGGGCGGTGCGGGTGTGTCCAGCGCGACCTGGCCACAGGACGGGCAGCGCTGTCGATCCCGGGCGCGATAGATTCGGTTATCGGGCGTCTCTGTCAATAGCTCGAGGATCTCGTATCGCTGCGCCAACAGCGTGCCCACGCCCAGGGGCATGGCCAGGTCCAGTTCGGCGGGATCAAGCTTGCGGGTGACAGCGCCCCCGGCACCGGGGGGCACCGGGCTCGCCCGTGGAGTCAGCCAAGGATCCTCATCTGAAGGGATCGGGCTTCCGCACCAGGCACAGAAACTCGCCCCGGGCCGATTGTCACGCCCGCAATCGTGGCAGGTGTGTGTGGTGCCGTGCGATATCATACTTCGGGCTCCTCCGAGTAGCGCAGTTCCAGTGTGCCGATGCGTACCACGTCTCCATGGCGCAAGGGTGTGGCGTGGTCAGCCGGCACGCGACGCCCATTCACAAAGGTACCGTTCGAACTTTTCAGATCTTGAATGCTGCCCTGTCCCTGGTGCCAGCCAATTTGCGCATGCTGACGTGATACATAGCCTTGGGGATCATAGGGACCCAGATCGATATCCACGGAACGGCTTGGCGATCGCCGGCCGATTACGGTGTTGTTGTGCTCCAGAGAATACCGCACCGGTGCTGACGAGGCATACTGCAGCGTCAGGGTGCGTCGCAACCTGGCGGTTTGGGGGCGGCCACAGCTGGCGCAATAGCGCGCCCCCTGTCGGTTGGCCGCACCACAATGTATACAGTATACGCTCGGCTGTGGTGATACCATCGGTGCCGGTGCCACTGCCTCTGCAGTTGCGTATCCCGGGGATGTGTCCGGTTGCCGCGGCGCGGACTGCGTCCGGGTGCCCGTCCCCAGCCAGCGCACCCGTTCCCACGGCGCCAGGGTGCGAATCAGCGCCGCGCGCAGCTCCTCTGCCGACTGGTACCGGTCGGCGCGTTCGGGCGCCATGGCCCGGGCGATCACTTCCGCCAGCCGGGCCGACACGGCGGCGTTGCGCCGTTCCAGGGGAATGCGCTCCCCGGGTACAAAGGCCGGCAGCGGCGCCTCGTTGGCCAGCAGATGATACATCGTCGCACCGGCGGCGTACACATCGGAGCGGGCGTCGGTCTGCTCCTGCCCCCACTGTTCGGGCGCCGCATAGTTCTCCGAACCCATGCTGATAGTGTCACGCAGTTTGCCCACTTTGTAGGTGCGGGCGATGCCAAAATCGATCAGCTTGATATCGCCGGAGGGGGTAACCATGACATTGCTGGGCTTGAGATCGCGAAAGATCACCGCTGGGCGCTGAGCGTGCAGGTACTGGAGCACCGCGCACACCTGGATGAACCAGGGAGTGACCTCGCGTTCGGGCAATGGCCCACCGGCCCGCCCGAGTATCTCCTGCAAGGTGTGGCCGTGCACAAACTCCATCACCAGGTATGATCGACCGTTCTCGCTGAAAAAAGCAGCTACGCGCGGCAGGTTCGGATGGCTCAGGCGTACCAGGATATGTGCTTCCTGAGCAAAGAGCTGTTCCGCCTCGGCGAGGGTGTGGGTATCCTCTGCGTCGATGCGCAACTCTTTCAGTGCCCACAGCTGGGTGGTGGCATCCTGACGGTGTTCGCGCACCCGGTAGATCCAGGACATGCCGCCGCCCTTGATCAGGTCAATCACCTCGTAGCGACCCTTGAGGCGGGTACCTGGCGCGAGCGGATCGGAACTGGTAGCGCTCAAAAGGCATGCTCCCAACAGGATGGTGCGGCCTTGACCACACTCTACAGTACGTGCCTCAGGCCCTGCGGTTGCGAACTTGTGAGAGACCAGCGGCGAGTGAGAATACCACGTTTGACAGGGTAGCTCAGCCATGGTACTATGTTTCGCGCTGGAGGCGTAGTGTAGCGGTCTAACACGTCGGCCTGTCAAGCCGAAGATCGCGGGTTCGATTCCCGTCGCTTCCGCAGAACAAGAGGGCCACCGGATACCCGGTGGCCCTCTTGCTTGTACCACTTGAAAGCCGGTCGTCAGTGCCTGTTGATCGAGCCCTGGGACTCTGGCGTGCAGCGGCACAGGCTCTATGCTAGGTCCCGGGATGGCCCGCGCCCCCACCCGGGCGTGTTGGCGGAGCGGCGCTCATCAGAGGGCGACAGCGGTGGCGACAACCTCGCCGGTCACCGAGGCTGGCAGGATTGCGAACGCCCCGTGCTAGCCCAGCAGAATGCGCAAGGCAAGCACCACCAGCAGGCCCGCTGCTGAATACCGAAATGCGCGCGTACTCAGCCTGCGGAAAATGCGTACTCCGGCAAAGGTGGCCGCCAGGGCCGGGACCAACAGCAGCAGGGAGCGCCAGGCCAGCGCAGCGGTCAGGTTACCGGTGATGCCATGCATCGCCACCCGCAGCATGCCCGTCACAAAGAAAAACAGCGACATGACGCACTTGGCCTCGGTCTTGTCCCAGCCGCGCAACAGCGTATAGAGCACGATTGGGGGCCCGCCCATGTTCAATGCTCCGCCAAACAGCCCTGCCAGCGCCCCCGTTCCCACCGCCGCCGGCAACGGCTTGTTGATCAGCTGGCGCTTGGGCTGCCAAAAGGTGACCGCGCATCCTACCAGGATCATCACGGCGATGCCTGCCTTCAAGACCTCGGTCGGGGTGCTGCGCAGGAGCCATACCCCGATGATGGTGGTGGGCACAGCCGCCGCGGTAACCGGCAGAGCGTCGCGCCACGGTATGTTCTTGCGCGTGCTCCACAGGTTCAGGGTGGCGCTGGCCAGGGACAGGATGGCGATGATCACCGTCGCGTCGCGCACAGGCATGATCAGTACCAGGGCGCCCATGGAAAACAGCCCGAATCCAAAGCCGGTGATGCCCTGAATGAGCCCTGAAAGCAGGATGATGGCGATGACGGTGGCAGTTTCGGACAAGGGAACCTCCCGGCCAGTTCGGTACCGTCGACAGCGGCACATAATTGACAATCCGCCTGCCGGCGGATAGGATATCCGATAGGCCTAATCGTATTACGCTGTTCAGGTCAGTCAAGTACAAGGGTGATGTCATGGCGAACGTGTTGGATCTGCTGCAGGAACGGGGTTACATCGAACAGGTATCGGACCAGGAGGCGCTGCATGCCGCCCTGGACCAACCCTTGTCCTTTTACATTGGCTATGACCCGTCTGCGGTGAGTCTCCATGTGGGACATCTCCTTACCATCATGGTGGTTGCCAACCTCCAGCGTGCCGGGCATCGCCCCCTGATCCTGGTGGGCGGTGGTACAGGCATGATTGGAGATCCGAGCGGTCGTACCGAGATGCGTAAACTGTTGGCCGTAGAGGCCATCCAAACCAACGTGCGTGCCATCCAGCAGCAGCTCTCGCGCTTTATCTCCTTTGACGAGGGCAAGGCCATTGTTGTGAACAATGCCGATTGGCTGCTCAAGCTGGGGTACATCGACTTTTTGCGCGAGATCGGCCAGCACTTTTCTGTGAACCGCATGATCGCCATGGAGGCCTACCGTCAGCGGCTGGAGCGGGGGCTCAGCTTTATCGAGTTCAACTATCAACTGCTTCAGGCCTATGACTTTTTGCACCTCTACCGGACCTACGACTGCCGTCTGCAGCTGGGCGGTAACGATCAATGGGGCAATATTCTGGCGGGAGTGGATCTGATCCGCCGTGTGGACGGGGGCGAGGCCTTTGCCATGACCACGCCGCTCTTGACCACCTCCTCCGGCGCCAAGATGGGCAAGTCCGCTGAAGGCGCGCTCTGGCTGAACGGCGACATGCTCTCCCCGTACGACTTTTACCAGTACTGGGTCAACGTGGAGGATGACGACGTGGAGCGCTTTCTCCGGCTGTATACCTTCAAGCCTCTGGAGGAGGTTGCCGAACTGACCTCGGTACGGGGTTCCGCGCTCAATCATGCCAAGCAGGTGCTGGCCTACACCGTGACCAGCCTGGTACATGGTGCAGAGGCGGCTGAGCAGGCACAGGGGGCCGCGCGGGCTCTCTTTGGAGGCTCTGGCGAACGGGCGGCCATCCCCTCGACGCCGCTGGCGCTCGATCGGCTCACCGATGGCCTGCCCCTGGTGGATGCGCTGGTGGAAGTCGGCCTGAGCCGCTCCAAGAGTGAAGCACGCCGCCTGGTGGAGCAGGGGGGTGCCTATGTCAATGATCAGGCCGTACCGTCAACCGACCGTCTGCTCGGTACAGATGACATTCAGGAAGGCGAGATCCTGCTGCGCGCAGGTAAAAAGCGATTCCATCGTCTCACAGTCGCCTAGGCACGGTGCCCGCAGTTGGGAGGTGTGTCGTGCGCAAAGGTAATGCGGGCTGGGTTCTGGTGGGTGCCCTGGCGGGCGTGCTGGCTTACCGTTGGGGCACGCACAAGCTGAATGAGGCGCGCGCCGCTGCCAGGCCTTACGAAAAGCCCATCCTTACTGACGCCTACCAGTTGCTCGAGATCCTGAGGCCCCTCTGGCGACATCCGGAGGCGCTGGCCATGACGCGTGCTGATCCTGTGATCGGGGCGCCCCTCACGGAGACGGTTCTGGCAGCCCTGGTTCAGGGCGATCGCGCGGACGAGCCGTTGTGGGCCGATTCCGTGCTGGCTTGGCTGGCCGCGCCGGGCAGGCGTTTGCGCAAGAGACGGGACGTTTCTCCCGACGAGCCTTCGGAGGAGCAGCTGATGCTGGTGGCGGCGCTGGCCCGCGAAACGCTTGCCGCCGGAGGAATGCCCCCCAGGGAGCGACTGGAGGAGCTGATTGGGGCTTTTGGCACTCGAACTGCGCGGGATGTGGTGACCTACGTGCGTTTGGTTACTGCAATCGTGCTCATCACCAATACCTGTGAGGCGTTGGGAAGTCGCCTGTTGGGCAAACCGGCACCCAATTCACGGGCGTTGGGCGAGGTCGAAGTGTTGGCGATCCTCGTGCTGGGCGTATGGCCGCTGGTGCCGGTAGCCCTGCTGCGGACGCTGATCAACCCTGCGGGCTAGTCTGGAACAGAAAAGAGGGACGGGCAGGCGCAAACCTGCTCGTCCCTTTTTTTATCCCTCAGTTGGTCGCACTCTCTCCGCTCAATGTGAAAAAAGCATAGCCCGAGGTGATGATCGACCCGAGCCATACCCAGGCACAATTGGCCAAAAGTTCAGGGACGCTCGGCCGTGCGATGCTGGTGACAAAGGCGGTCAGCCCGACCACAAAGAATACCGCAAAGTAGAGGATGGCCAAAAAGAGCGAGGTGCGATTAACCGCCGGTTCGTCGACCTCAAAGGAGGGCGTATCGGACACGGGCTCGCCCCCCGGCCCGAGTTCCGGCTCGGTCCACAACACCAGCTCGGGCAACAGGGGCAGCCCGATGGTGTTGGCCAGGCCCGTAAAGCTTCGTTTGACCAGGTTGACAGGCACGTCCACCGCATCCCGTCGGATCCCCGCTACCTAGATCGCCGCCGCGGAGCCGCCACGAGCAAACCCGGCAGTGACCACGGACCCCACCAGACCACTCAACGCCGCAGCGGCGCGGGTCATGGTTTCAGAGAATTGGGGCTGGCCTTCGGTAAAGGTGCGATAGACGGCAATGCCCAGTACGATGGCGTACAGAATGGCGGCGCTTGCCGTTGCCACAACCGACACCAACTGGCGCATCCAAGCTGGTATGATGACCTCATTGCTTGCCCGGCTTTCGAGCTCTGACCAGCGATGACTCATGCGAATACCCCTTCAGAAGTATTGGGGACGCTCAGTCCTTTTGCCCGAGCGTACCGCTGTTTTCTGCCTCGCGCAAACGGCGTGCGAGAGCAGGGGGAACCCGGCCAGTCTGACTCAAGCGTGCAATGGCAGAATCAGCGCTTTCGAACTGGATGGGCGTGGCATCTTCCCGGTCCGATTCGGCCTCCGGAGGCGTCTCGGTGTCGGCGTCCTCGTGCAAGCTGGCATGTTCTGCCATGCGCTGCGCAGCAGTGGAGGCATCCGAGACGAGCGTGGCGCCCTGGGCTGCCCACGCCGCTGCAGATGCGCTCTGACCAGCGTACACCAACACCAATCCCCCATCTCGGACCATCTCTGGTAAACCAGGCCAGTCCTCCGGTCTTTCATCCTCGACGACCACCAGCACTTCGGCCAGGCCAGTCAGCAGCCGACGACAGGCACGCAGCAGCGCCGGAGAATGCGCAACCTCTGGCATCACCGGGGACAGTTCCAGGCGTTGACTCTGCTGGAGGGCGGGCAGTCCTTCGCGGTGGATGGCACCGGCGTGGCCCAGTCCAAGCGGGAGCATCAGTGCCGTCGGGCCCTGACGCTGGGTTGCCGCCCGGCTGAACTCTCGATCCACCCCTTGCGCATACATGCCCAAGCTGACGAGCTCCAGCGTCGCTACCTGCCCGGCCAAATCGCTCAGAAAGTCCAGCGCCGGTGCGGTGGGACTGCCAGAGCCCGTAACATACACCCCGGGCTGTTCCAGGAGCTCCAGATTGCCCCGGTAGAACAGGAGATACGGCAGCCAGGCCTCGGACTCGCGGCGCACAAGATTCTCGGGGTAGAGTGGGTCTGAACGGAGCAGCACTTCGATGCCCTCCCGGGCCCAGGCGGCTGTACGCTGGTGCATGCTCGCCTGTTGTCCCAAGGCCGCCGCCCAGCACTTTCGTTGCGCAGCGTCCAACTCGGGCATCAGCGTCCCCAGCGCCTCTGGCTCACAGGCACTGAGCAGCGCTCCCTCTGCCAGGGTGTGTCGGTACAGGGCCCGCTTGGCGACAGTCCTGTCGAGGCCCTCTGCGCTGAACAGCGCCACCCACGCCTGTTTTTCGGCCACATCCACCCTTTTCCACCTCCGATCAGCCAGAGTATAGCGTGGCAACCCGCGGCGTCAACGCTCGATGGGCCCTGCAATTACTTGATAGGCGGTCGCGGGTCGGGTAGACTGTTGAAGGTGTGATCCATACACGTTCTCAGGACCAGAGCACAGGAGGCACTATGGCCGGCAAGATTCGTGTAACGGTGTGGAACGAGTTCCGCCATGAAAAGACGGACAAGGTCGTGGCGGATGTCTATCCGGAAGGCATCCATGGGCAGATTGCCAGCTTTCTCGGCGCTGAAGAGGACATTGTCACCCGCACAGCGACCCTCGACGAGGCCGAGCACGGCCTGACCGAAGAGGTGCTGGATGAGACCGATGTGTTGATCTGGTGGGGGCACATGGCCCACGGCGAGGTCAAGGACGAGA
The DNA here is from genome assembly GCA_012728955.1 of Chloroflexota bacterium. Classification (GTDB taxonomy): domain Bacteria; phylum Chloroflexota; class Anaerolineae; order UBA1429; family UBA1429; genus JAAYED01. The sequence goes on along the minus strand of JAAYED010000207.1, from coordinate 13,448 downwards.
TTGTGGATCGTGTACAAAAGCGCATCCTGAACGGGATGGGGTTGATCGTTCTGCACTCGGGACACTTTTCCAAGATCTTTCGCCGCATGATGGGCAGCAACTGCTCGCTCAAGTGGCGTGAGGCAGGGGAGCGCGAGCGCCTTTGGGTTGTGGATCCAGGACATCCCATCGCTGCCGGCCTGGGCGAGTTCTTTGAGATTCCGCATGTGGAGATGTATGGCGAGCTGTTCGACATCCCCAAGCCAGATGCCACCGTGTTTATCAGCTGGTTCCAGGGTGGAGAGGTCTTCCGCAGCGGAGTGGCCTATCACCGTGGCAAGGGCAAGGTCTTTTACTTCCGCCCCGGACATGAGACCTTTCCCATCTACTATCAGGCCGAGGTTCAGCAGGTACTCAAGAATGCGGTGCGCTGGGCAGCGCCCGTTGCAGGACCCTATACGGACCTGAGCCGTGCACCGAACTACAAGGCGAACGAGACCTTTACCGTCTCCGAGTAAGCCGATCATCTCTGGTCAGCCCATCCTGTCACCGGGATGGGCTGACCTTTTTTCTTTTTCTGTGATTGCTGCTACTTTTACGCAACCGAACAGGGGATTCTTACGTAACGTACATGAAGGACGGTGGCCCTGGTACAGCGGCAGCTCGCCCGGTACGGTGTGGGTGGGCTTGTCCGGGAGTGCCGTCAGTCACTGTACCCTGGTTCACTTGCGGATGCAGGCTCGGAAGGAGACGATGGTGGGCAAGCGCTGGATCTGGATTGTCGTTGCACTGCTTGTGTTGGGGGCTGGAGGGTGGCTGTTTGTCAAGGGGAGGACTCCGGCCAGCAGTGCAAGCGCCGTCGATCCTGCGCTCTCTACAGCAGAGGTGGTGCGTGCTCCCTTCGAGTCCACCATCAGTGCCACAGGCAGCGTACGGTCCGAACGCTCGCAGCGCCTGAGTTTTGGCACCTCGGGCACGGTCACCGAGATACTGGTGCGCGAGCTCGACACGGTGACCGCGGGCCAGGTTCTGGCCCGCCTTGACGATCAGGATGTGCGGCTCAATCTGGCCGATGCAGAAGCCGCACTCGAGATTGCACAGGCCCAGCTGGTCAAGGCCCAGGCCGAAAAGAGCGATTCGGAGCTGGCCATCATCGAGGCATCGCTCGCCTCGGCGCAGGCGGCTGTGGACATGGCCCGCGCCGGCGTGGATGCCGCCAGAGCCAATCAGCAGCGCGTGCTGGCGGGCCCCAGCGCTGATGAGGTAAGGATCGCCGAACGCCGGGTGGACGATGCCAAGAACGCCCTGTGGGGCGCACAGGCCCAACGGGACGCCGTTTGCGGTCAGGTTGGTGTGATGGCCAGCCAGGCAGATTGCGATGCGGCCAATTCTCGCGTCAAGAGCGGCGAGATCGCGGTAGAGATCGCCACGCTCGAGCTGCAGCGCATGCAGGCGGGGGTCTCGGCGGCAGATGCCGCCGCCGCCAAGGCGCAGGTGGATCAGGCGCTGGCGCAGCTGGCCTCTGCCAATGCCCAGCTGCAGCGTACGCAGGCCGAGGCTGAGCAGGCCCGCCAGGGGGCCAGTGAGGCGGACCTGTCAGTGGTGCAGGCGCAGGTGGAGCAGGCGCAGGTTCGGGTGGATGCGGCCCGGGCCCGCCTGGCGGATGTGGAGCTGCGCGCCCCCGCCGATGGCATCGTGGCCGACATCTCGCTGCTGGTGGGAGACATGGTGGCCGCCGGCAATCCGGTGGTCACACTCATCGACTCGCATGCCTATCACCTTTTGCTGAGCATCGATGAGACGGATATCGGCCAGGTGACCCCGGGTCAGGAGGCGACGGTCACGCTGGACGCCTATCCTTCGCAGCCCGTCTTGGGGACGGTAAGCAGCATCGGCGCCGTGGGTAATAATGTACAGGGCATCACCATGTTCGATGTGCGCGTGAATATTGACGCCACTGACCTCGCCTTGCGGCCCTTTATGACCGCTGCGGTGGATATCGTGGTCAATCGCCAGGAGGATGCCGTGTTGGTGCCCAACCGCGCTCTGCAGCGCGATGCCAACGGGCGCTTTGTGCAGCGCATCGAAGGAGACCAGGCGGTGCGGGTTCCCGTCACTCTGGGCGCCAGTAACGCCGAGTACACCATCGTGACCGAGGGGCTCCAGCCCGGCGACAAGTTGCTGCTGCCTCGCCCAGGGATGTCGATAGGGGTGCCCTTTGGAATGTAAAGAACTGATCCGTTTGGAGAATCTTTCCAAAGTCTACAGCACGGGGGCCCTGTCTGTACCGGCCTTGACCGACGTGAACCTGACCATTCAGTCGGGGGAGATGGCTGCCATCATGGGGCCCTCCGGCTCGGGCAAGAGCACGCTGATGAACATCCTGGGGTGCCTCGACCAGAGCACCAGCGGTGCTTATTATCTCTCGGGCGTGAATGTCTCTACGCTGAGCGAGCGGCAGTTGGCGGTGGTGCGCAACCGCCAGATCGGGTTCGTGTTCCAGAGCTATAACCTGCTGCGCCGCACCAGCGCCGTCGACAATGTGGAGCTGCCCCTGATCTATGCGGGCGTACGCAACCGGCGCCGCCGCGCTGAAGAGGCGCTGGAGCGTGTGGGACTCAAGGACCGCATGCACCATCGCTCCAACGAGCTCTCGGGCGGTGAACAACAGCGCGTCGCCATCGCCCGGGCGGTGATCAACAACCCCGAGATTATCCTGGCAGACGAGCCTACCGGCAACCTGGATACCCGCACCGGCCTGGAGATCATCTCCCTTTTCCAGAAACTGAATCGGGAGAGTGGAATCACGGTCCTGTATGTGACCCATTCGGCAGAAACAGCGGAATATACGGAACGGATCATTCGCCTTACGGACGGTCGGTTGATCAGCGACGAGCCGGTGCCCGATCCACGCATCGCCGTTTCGGCACTGGACAGGTAAGCCATGGGAATATTGGAAAGCCTCCGGATCTCGCTGCAAAGCATCGGCGCCAACAAGATGCGCTCGCTGCTCACCATGCTGGGTATAGTCATCGGTACGGGGGCGGTGATCGCACTCATGTCGGCTGGGGCGGGCGCTCAGGCCGCCATCTCCTCCGAGCTCCACGGCATTGGGTCCAACGTCCTGATGCTGTATCCGAACTTTACGACGATCAACAGCACCGGCGACGTCAAGCAACTGACCCTCGCAGATGCCCAGGCCATCGCAGATCCAGCCCAGGTTCCGCATGTTTCGGCCGTGGCGCCCACCGTGGACGGATCAGTCACGGGAACCTATGGTTCGGAGGTGCTTGGCTTTCAACTGCAGGGCGCCACCGAAGAGTTGGCCATGGTGCGCAACCATCGCGTCGCCTACGGTCGGTTTATCAGCGCGGGAGATGATGCCGTATCCGCTCGCGTCGTCGTCCTCGGTGCGCAGGTGGCCGACAGGCTCATCGGTGACCGTGAGAGCGCGGTGGGCGAGACCATCCGCCTGAATGGCATCCCCTTCAAGGTGATTGGGGTGTTGCAGGCCAAGGGTGGTTCGATGTTTGGCATGTCAGAGGATCAGTTTGCCATTGTGCCCCTCAGCACGGCCTACACCAAGCTGTTCCCATGGCGGGTGCAAGCCTATGGCGGCCGCACTGTGGACCTGATCTATGCCTCGGTGGTGGATGCAGAGAGCGTAGACACAGCGGTGGCCGAGCTGCAGCAGGTGATGAGGCAGCGGCAGGGCACCTACCTGCCCGAGGACGATCGGTTCACCGTCACTTCCCAGCAGGACGTACTGGGTGCCTTTGACCAGGTGATGGGCATCATGACCACCTTCCTGGCCGCCATCGCCAGCATCTCGCTGCTGGTGGGTGGTATAGGCATCATGAACATCATGCTGGTCTCTGTGACGGAGAGGACTCGCGAAATCGGCCTGCGCAAGGCGCTGGGCGCCACCCGCGCCGCCATTCTCAGTCAGTTCCTGATCGAGTCGATCGTGCTCAGCGTCATCGGTGGGCTCACGGGCGTTGGTTTGGGCTGGGCCATCGGCATGATCATCAACCAGATGGGCGCCTTCCGGACCCTGGTTACGCCACAATCGGTGCTGTTGGCGGTATCCTTTTCGCTGCTGGTTGGGCTTTTCTTTGGAATCTATCCCGCGCTCCGCGCGGCACGGCTTAACCCCATCGACGCACTGCGCTACGAGTAGGCCCCCCGAGCAGAATTACTGTTGCGGTGCGGTGGGCGCTTCTGGAGGCAGTTCGCGGACCTCGGCATCCTGGGCGATCTCGCCGTGGGCCAGCATGTTGCCCAGCAGCTGACGGGTCTCCTCACGCTCCAGAAAGGCCGAGAGCAGCGCCTGCTTGTAGCGCACCGCCCGGGCGCTTTCCTGCGCCTGTGCGTCCAGCCGATCCACCAACTTGCCCGTCATGTCGGCCATCAGGTCGCGCAACTCGGCCTGCTTATCCGCCAGCAACTCGTGCAGCTGTTCGTTCTCCAGCAGCAGCGCACTCACCACGTCCCGTTGTCTTCCTCCACCGAACACGCCCACCACGCCCCCGGCAGCCAGCCGGTCACGCAGCCTGGCAACCTCGCGCTCGAGTTTCGCAACCTGCGTGTCCCGCTCGCGGATAGTTTGCTCATAGTTGCTGATCACCCGCTGCTTGTCCATGTTGGTGGCCTCCAGCAGGCGCTCCACCGTGGCCTCTTGCTGCTTGCGCTGCTCACTGAGCGCAGCCTGCTGCTGACGGCCCGTCCACTTGCCGCGCAGCCATACCAGAACGCCGGTAACAAGGGCACAGGCCATGATCGTGAGAAGAACCGGTGGGCTCAATACAGTCTGCCAAAAGGTGGGTTCGGGCATCTCTGACTCCTGGTTTGTTTGGCAATGGTCAATCGCTCCGGACGCCCCCCAAAAGCGGTGGGGCGCTCACGCAGAACGACACTGAGCAGCATATTACCCGAGGCGCCGCACATCGCCAAGAGCGCTGTTACTGAACGCAAGGGCTCATTGGGCGCGGGCTCTTGACAAGTGCCGTCGGTTTCGGTTAAGAGTACTCATCGCTCGTGTGTGGAGGTCAAGTGAAGATAACGGACATCCAAACGTATCCTGTCTGGGCAGGGCACCGTAACTTTTTGTTCGTCACCGTAGAGACGGACGAGGGCATCTACGGGCTGGGCGAGTCGGGCCTGACGGGGCGGGAGCTCGCCGTGATGGGCGCTCTGGAGCACTTTAAGGCGCTCTTGGTAGGCCAGAACCCGATGCGTATCGAGCACCTATGGCAGACCCTTTCGCGCGGTGGGTTCTTTCCCCATGACCGCATTCTCGGCAGCGCACTGGCGGCGGTGGACATCGCCCTCTGGGATATCAAGGGCAAAGCCCTGGGCCTCCCGGTGTATGACCTGTTCGGTGGCAAAGTGCGTGACAGCGTGGTGTGCTACTGTCATCTGAGTGGTGGGCATGGCACCGATCTGGATCTGCTGGTGGAGGATGCCAGGGCCAAGGTTGCCGAGGGTTGGAAGTTCCTCCGCTGGGGCCTGCCCAATGATGGGGAGCTGTTGCATCCCAACCTGGCCATCCGGCAGACGGTGGAGCAGTTCGAGGCAGTGCGCGAGGCGGTTGGCCCCGATATCGAGCTTTGCTTTGACGTGCACACCCGTCTGACGCCTCCCGAGGCAGTGACACTGTGTAATGCTGTGCGTCCCTATCGTCCGTACTTTATCGAGGACCCGCTGCGCTCGGAGAGTCAGCAGGCTTTTCGCATGCTGCGCTCTCGCACGGACGTTCCGCTGGCCGCGGGCGAACAATTCTGTTCCAAGTGGGACTTTCGAGAGATGATCGATGGGGACCTCATCGACTATGCCCGGGTGGACCTGTGCATCGCCGCCGGCCTCAGCGAGGGGCGCAAGATCGCGGGCTGGTGTGAAGGCCACTATATCGACATGGCCGTTCACAACCCGCTGGGCCCGGTGGCGACCGCAGCCTGTCTGCACTTTAACCTCAGCGTGTCCAACATGGCGGTTCAAGAACAACCGCGGCAGCCGGGAACAGTTCTGACCGACGTGATCACCAACCAGCCCCTTTGGGAGGATGGCTCCATTCTGGCGCCCACCGCTCCCGGGTTGGGAATTGAATTGAATCGCGAGGCTGCCGCGGCGCATCCCTTCCGGATGCAGGAGCTGCCTCATCTGCGACGAACGGACGGGTCCTTTACGAACTGGTAGACACGAGCGGGCCGTTACACCCGAATCCAGAGGAGGAAAGCGATGCCCTGGTGGTCATGGATCCTGATACTGTTGGGGGGATACCTGCTGGTGTGCCTCCTGGGTTGGCTGGTCAACGCGGTGATCCTCTCGCGGCTGCGCGGTCGCCCCAGCTTTGTGGGCGATGCTCTACCTCGCATCAATGGCCTGGTGGATGCCGAACGGACACAGACGATGCTGTGGCCCGAAGAACCCCGTGGTGGGCGCTATGGCGAGATCGATCAGACTGCCACAAGCCTCCTGATGGCCCTGCGTGGCGAGCTCGATCGGGCAAACGACACGGCAGACCGCGTGGCGGCTTTTACCCCTGATGAGTTGTCTCTGGTGGACGTACTTGCCCTCAAGGGCTGGACCAGCTCCCGTTCGCTTCTGGCGGCGCTGCAGGAGCGCGATCGGCTGGAGAGCGAGATTGCCGCCGCCGAGAATACTGCCAATGCGCTGCTGGAGCAGCAGGATCTGGCACTGGGCGTGCCGGAGCGCGTGCAGGCCGATCTGGGGGCCGCCCAGGCCGAGATCCGGCGCCTGTACGCCCAGTGGGAGGCAGAGGTTCAGGCGGGAACGCAAGACATCCAGCCTTTGGGAGACTCCCTGGCTCTTGTGGATAACGCCATCGGCTCCAGCATGGAGGCGGTTTATCAGGCGACGGAGGACAACCTGCTGGATACTGTGCTGCAGGCCGAAGAACAGCTGACCATGGCGGGCGAGACCATCGCCCAAGCCGATGAGGATCTCACTGCGGCCCGTACCCATCGTGTCGATGCTCAGGTTGCCACCGAACGGGTACGCAGCGCAGTGGCTGAGGTGAGCACCCGCTGGCAGGCGCTGCAGGAGCAAGGCGTTACGGACTCATCGGCGGCACAGCGGGTGAATGAGCTCTTGGAGGCCTCTGCCGGCCTCGATGAAACTTTGAACGCCGCCACCGTAGAGGCCTTTCAGAGTGCCACTGTGGTGGGTGACGAGACGCTGGGGCTGGCGACGACGATCATGGGAGAGCTGGAGGCGCTGGATGCCGCTCGCTCCGCCAGCGAGGCGGGTATCACTCGGGGGCAAGCACTGGCCACCGAGGCCCGTGATGCACTGGTCGCCGCTCAGGAACAGCATCCTCAGGTGTTCTGGGACAGCAGCGCGGCCGATGTGGAGCTGGGCGCGCAGCTCTTGAGCGATGCCGAGCGCCAACGGGCGCAGGGCACGCAGTACGGTTATCGCACCGCGGCCAGCCTGGCTGAGGAGGCGCAGACTACCCTCACAGCTGCCCTGGGCAAGGTTGGGGATGCCACGGAACGTGCCGCCGAGCTCGCCTCGGACCGGGAGGGGCTGGGAGATGCTGCCCGGGCTGCCCTGCGAGAAAAGGGTGCCGAGCTGGCGCGCGGCTGGGAGCCCTATGCGCGTCACTGGCTGCCGCTGCGCTCTGCCGAGTACGATGAAGCCGTCGCACTGCTCGATGCGGCGGACGCCGCCTGGAGTGAAATCCCGCTGGCGTTCCGTGACCAGGGCACAGCGCTCGAGTCCGAGCTGCCCGCGCTTGTGACGGCTCTGGCCACCGTCAAGCAGGCCTGCGATGGCGCCCGCGCCAACATTGAAAGGCTGGAGTCGGGGCTGAGTGTGCTGCAGGACAAGCACCAGCGGCTGGATGAGGGGCTGGAGGATGTGGACAAGCGGCTGGTAGCGGCCCTGGCTGCCCGGCGCGACACCATGCTGCCCGAGCTGGCGGAACGGCACGACACCTGGCTGGCGGACTATCGGCAGGTGCGCGCTACTCTGGAGGATCAATCTCAGGTGGACTATGAGCAGGCGGTGAACAGCTGGCTGCCCGAGGTCCGGACCGCCGGCGAGAACATCATGTCCGCTTATGACGGCGATCTGGCGCATTATGGGCGTGAGCTGGAGAGCGTGCGGCGTCGGCTGCAGCGCAGCTACCAGCGACTGGAACGCCTCGATCCGCTCGAGCCGCCGCTCCCCACGGAGGATGTGGCCAAGCTGCTGGCGGATTATCAGTCCTGGGTGTCCACCGCCGAGGCCGAAAGTGCCAATCCGGCGGCCATGGCCAACCTTGCCACCCATCAGGCGGACCATTTGGAGCGTCGCATCGAACAGGCTCGCACCCAGATCAGCGATGGTCGCCAGGCGCTGAACGCGCTGCGGCGGCAGTTCCAGCAGCTGGGGCAGGCGGTCCAACGCACCCGCTCATCTCTGCGCTCTCTGGAGCATGACAACCAGTGGCAGCAGATCAGCTGGGTGTTGGGTTCTGGCGAGGAGCCCTGGGAGCGTGCCCTTGCCGCTCAGAGTGCCAGCCAGGAGGCCACAGTGCTGGACCAGGCGGTGAACGACATGCAGCGCGCCGTGACCCTCGGGCAGGAGGCTCACGACATTTACTCGGGCACCGAGCAACAGTTACGCTCGGCCCTGGAGCGGCTCAATCGCGAGTTTCGCACCGCCAGCAACCTGCTGGACCGTGCGCAGCGTCGCGCCAATGCTCTCCGGCAGCAGGGTGAATCGGAGGCGCTGACCGAGCTGGATGAACACATTGCCAATGCCATGAGCGTTGTGAGCCTGGCCCAGAGCGCCGGTACCTTTGAGGATGCGCTGCAGCAGCTCAGTGCTGCCCAGTCAGAGCTGGAGAGGGCTATCGGCTGACGCACTTTGAATCCAGGCCGGACCAGAGAGCGACACGGACTGCCGCACTCCAGGCCACCCATCTTTGGGGGCCTGGAGTGTCCTTGTTTCACGCTGATGAGCCGCCGTCAGCCCGACCATGGCCGTCAACGAGTACAGGCCCGTGCTCATTCTCGGGTGGCTGTGCTGCTGATCGGTGCCGCACCCAAAACGATGGTAGTCCCTTGGAACACGCGTTCCCGTGTGAACCATTGCCGGAAACAGGCTGTTATGAACCGCGCGATGGGCGCCAACCGCCATTCACAGCCGCCTGTATCGTCCGGATCGGCCGCAGGAGAAACGCCCGCCAGGGCCAGTTCGTCTCCGGGTGAACCACCGAGCCGCTGTCTGTAGGCAGGTCGTGGCCCCTGCTGCCCCAGGCCAGCAGGCAGAGAGGGGATGGGCTGAACCAGCCCCGGATGGGCAAGTCCTGTGTGCCGGGCCGAGGTGTCGGGCCCGTCTCGCGGACCAATACCGGGCCACCCGGCAATGCCAAGTCCCGGCCTCCAGCACAGGTTCGTGCAGCGCGGCACGCGCCACCCATGCGCGGATGTCAAACCTGCACGAACGCACGCCAACCAGGGCATCGGTCTGGGAGTACGCCCCTGTTATCTCTGGACCAAGGGCAAGAACACCAGGCTCGGAGCGTCATGGGCCTGCCGCTCGTAAGAGCCCACATCACAGAGTCCGTCTTGCCGCTCCTCAAAGCGCTGGTCGATCGCCAGTGGGGCACCGTCTGCGGTGGTGCAGTTGCCACCGATCCCATAGTCGATGGCCGGTGAGCCGGGCATGAGCGGGATGGTGGGTACCCACCCGCCATACACGGCCACGCGTCCCAGCCTCATGGAGGCATAGCTGAAAATTCTGTCATCGATTTCCGGTTTGCAGGAGCTGTCGGAAAAGAGGTTGCCCCCCAGGGAGGGGAGCCAGCCCGGATCTATTGTGCACACGGCAGCCGCTGTACCGCTGCCTGTGGGAATTACCTGCAGAATGTTGAACCAGAGCCGCAGCGCGTTAGGATTCCAGAAAAGCCCGACGCTGCACTGGAGACCAGCGTAGAATTCTGGATCAGGGTATAGAGCGAATCCTTGACATAATAGGCGCCGCCCTGGTTGTCCGACATGGTGCTGTTGGTCATCACCAACCAGCTGTCGAGTTCGATGTGTGCGCCAGTGCTCTGGTTCACCGTGTTGTGACGCAGGGTGGAACCCTGGATGAGCGTGTCTTGGCTCTGCGTTCCGGCAAGGGCGGAGCCAACATCCGACTTGTTGTAACTCAACTCGCACTGGTTCAGTTCAAGGTTGGAGCCTGCGGTGTAAATCGCCCCGCCACTGGAGAGCGTCGAGCTATTCCCTCGCGCTTCGTTGTTGCTCAGCCGAACATGATTCATCTGCAGCGAGGCATCGGAGATGTACAGGCCGCCTCCATCAGTACCCGACCCGGTGCCTGCACTTGAGGTCACCAAGCCGTTTCGCAACACCAGGTTCTCCAACCGCACCTGCTGATTTGCGCCGATCTGCATCACTCGGTCGATATAGTTGGCTTCGATGATCGAGGGGTTCTCCCAGTCACCGATGCCCCTGATGAGGATGCCCGCGGAACGGGGAGTACCGAGAGCGGGGAAATCGAGATCGCCATAGTCCTCATCACTGCTGGATCCGCTGGACGCCGTCAGCGTCAATCGGTACACGCCAGGGGGAACCTCCACGATCACGTCCCCACTCGGGTCGTGGGCTGCCTCGAACACGGCGGCTCGCAGGGAACAGGGCCCTTTGGTGGCGTCGCCAGCGCTGCAAACACTGTTGTGGCCATAGTTCCGGAGGTCCTGCGTGGTAGTGACCCTGATGATCCAAGGCTCCTGGGCCCGCACACTCTGCACAGGGGTTAGAGAGAGAAGGAACGACAGAATCAATGCCAGCGAGAGCCTTGTGAGGGTTCGATAGGGCACGGTAGCCTCCTCGAAGACAGCGCGGCAGGCTGTCCTATCGCCGCAGTCACCTTCGGATGCCACGAAACCTCTCGGTCGGCAATTTGTTAACACAATAGTCTACAGGTATCAGAGGTTTCCGTCGCTACGCACGGTTTCGGCGGCTCAGGGACAAAGGCACTCGGCTGCTGGTGGGCAGGGGGCAACGATATTGCTGCTAGCCTGTGTCGCTGGGAGGTACTACCGGTCTGCAGGGTTGGCGCAAGAAGTCATAGAGTTGCGCAACAGGTCCAATCCTGGCCATCGGCAGGCGCCGTCCAATCGGCAGCACTGCCGTGCAGAGCGGGCAGAACGTGATACGGAAGGGCGGTGTGCGCTAGTCGCGCAGGTTCGCCTGGGGTGGCGTCCATACCGGGTGCAGCATGCCCCACTGCGTGGGCGCCTCCTGTATGGATTCCTCCACCAGTGCCAACACCCGACGCACGTTGCTGGCCACATCCTGTTCCCGATTGCCCGTGCTCTGCATCTCCAGCGGTGGCCAGAATTTGAGATAGTAGGAGCGATCTGCTTGCCGGATGCAGGAGGCCACGACGATCGGCGCCCCCGTCTGCAGGGCCAGCCTCACGTGGCCGGTGGGCAGTGGGGCCGGCCGGCCAAAGAACACCACGGGAGGGTCTGCGTAATCCATGGGCCTGTCGACGCCAGTGGCAACGATTCCCCCATTGCGCAGACGCCGCAGGGCGGTGCGCAGCGCTGACACCGAGGTGGGGGTCACCACCACCGAACTCTTTTCACGGAACTCGGTCATCAGCTGCTGGGCACGGCTCTCGTCGGGCAGGCTCAGAATTTGCGCATCCATGCCATGCGCCACCACCCACTGGATGCCCAAGTCAAAATTGCCCACGTGGCCAGCCACCACCAGCAGGCCCTGTTTGGCCTCAATGGCGTCTTGGAGGCGTTTCCAACCGGTGGGCTCAACCGTGATCAGCCCTGCGCGGAACACCTTGTCCCCCGCAAAGTGTACCATGTCAAAGTAGCTGCAGGCCAACTCGTACAGGGCATCCTCCGCCATGGCATCCCGTTGGCGCTCGGACGTGCCCGGCAGTACCACGGCGAGGTTGGTACGCAGCATGCTGTAGGCGGCGGAGGAGCGACGACGGAGCACGCGGGCAGCCTGGCGGGCCAGCCAGAAACCCAGCCCACGCGGGATGCGCGGCGCCAGCATCATTCCCAGGCGGATCCAGCGGGCGGTACGGTCGCTGTTTCCCGTCGTCATTGTGCCTGCTCGCTATTGTTGGATTGGCTCATCAGGCGTGGAAGCGTCTCGACGATCACCGGCACCCCGCGCACGATGCAAAAGAGAGTGGCGATCCAGCTGGCGGCCCTGGCCACGGTCCACAACGTGCCGGGCTCGGCAATCCGTGAGGAGGCCCATCCAGCCGGTTGAACCGCCGCCGTGAGCGCCAGCAGCGCAAAGGCCAGTACCTTGGCAAGGGCGTACCCCGTGCGCATGACGGGGCTGGCCACCAGAGCACGCCCCAGACGGGAGGTGTTGCTGCCAAAGGGCTTGGTTCCCTGGCGGACTCCCACCGCTCGGAGAGAATCTACGATGGTGCCTCGCAGAACAAAGATTACGGGGATGGCCAGCGGTACCAGGCGGACGTAGGCGTACACCACCCAGAGCACCAGTTCGACCGAGCGATCCGCCATGATGTCGAGCACGCTGCCCAGCAGTGACTCTTCTCCACGGGCGCGCGCCACCAGTCCGTCGACGGTATCCAGCAGGATCAAAAGGACCACCAACGGCACTGCCGCCACATGCGCGCCGTGCGATGCCGAGGAGAGCAACAGCACGATCAGCACCAGCAGGGGAAAGCGCGACAGCGTGATCGCATTTGCCATGGACATTCCTTTCGCCGATTACTGTGCGGGTTTTTCTGAGGTGCGCCGGTTCGCGGCGTCGCGGGCGAGGCTAACCGCCCGTTCGGCGTGCTCCTCCGCCGCTTCCGCAGGGAGGTGCTGCCACTCTAGTGCATGGTCGCCCATCACGCGGGTCAATTCTTCCCAGAGGCTCTGGTTGGCCACGGCCTGGCCCGAAGTGGTGCGCCAGCCGTTGCGCTCCCAGCCCGCCAACCAGCGGGTTGCGCCGTCCACCACGTATTTGGAGGGGGTGAGGATGCGCACCTGCGCCGGTTCCGGCAGAGCCTGCAGACCAGCGATCACGGACCACAGATCCATGGCCACGTTGCTTGCCACCGGCCAGCTTCCCGACCGTTCTTGCGTGTCCTTTGGTCCCACGATCACGGCGCCGTAACCGCCGGTGCCACCATTGAGAGAGACGCCCCGCGCATAGATCTCGTAGCGGGGCAGGGCGCTTTCTGACGAGGAGGGCGTCACGCGTGGAGCGCTGCCAGCGGACGGAGCAGAGGTCCACTGCTGTCGCGCCAGCGTGGCCAATTGATCGGCGCGGTTGTTGTGCCGATTGTCGCGGTGGCCCCGTACCCAGTGCCACCGGAGCGTGTGGCCCTCGCTGGCGGCCAAGAGTGCACGCCACAGATCGGCGTTTTGCACCGGCTGGCCGCTACTGGTGCGCCAGCCGCGGGCGCGCCAGCCATCGATCCAGGCTGTGATGCCGTTGCGCAAGTAGGTCGAGTCG
>JAAYED010000018.1 GCA_012728955.1 Chloroflexota bacterium | reverse complement strand
GGCTGTTCGCCAAGGCATTCATCGGGTAAACGATCAGGGCTTGGATGCCTTTGCCGCTACCCCTGCGCAGCACATGATTCACGATGGGAATGATGTAGGCAAGGCTCTTGCCAGAGCCGGTGCCTGTGGTCAAGACATAGGAATCGCCTTCCAGAGCGGCATCGATTGCTTGTTCTTGATGCACGTACACGCGCATGCCCTTGCTGGTCCCATCTTCGCGCTTGATGCGAAAGATCTGTTGGCACAGGGGATGCAGCTTGCCTGCCCCCACTAGATCGTCAATCGAGGGACCAAAGGCATAACTCGGGTTCAGTTGGACCAATGGGTCGGGCCACAGCATCCCCTCGTCGAGATGCTGTTCGACATACTCTCGTATTCTCTCATCTCGTATTCTGAGAAAGCTGCGCACATACTTGGAATAGTCCTCGATGACTTGGTCACGCAGTTTAAAGACGTCCATGGCCCATGCCTCGCAGTCTGAAACAGAGAAGGGGATCGGCCCAGCTGGGCCGGCTACTTGGCCATTGTACGCACCGGGATAACACGGTCAACCAATTACTGTGGGCATCTGCAATGCATACCGGAATTTGAGGCCGTGCAGGGTTGAATATTGCCCGTGCCAGATACAGCGAGTCCAGATCAAATCGCCAAGTGACAGGTGCACAAGCAGGCCATCGACTTCCGGGGGATGTCTCCCTCGTCCTCCAGCCAACGCAGCCAGGTCTTGATGCCACGAGCGTGAGCGTGTTGCGTCGTGTTCTTCAGGCCCCGCCTCTATAGCAAGGCCAGGCAGGCGCGCACGTCTTCAGGCGTGATGGCAGCAGGCAAGTCAATGCCCTGCTCTTGCAGAAAGCGCACAAAGCTCTGCCAGGTGTAGCAACAGTGCGCCATCGTCTTGGGCGTGCAGCGCATGGCCTCCCTTGACAGCAAACAGGCCTCCAGTGTACTCTGCAGCGTGTTGACTACCGGTGGTGGTTTCAGCAGTAATCCGTCCAACATCTAGCGCTCTCCGTCTTGGAGGGCTGCGCCACGACCTGTAGCAGGATGAGGGACTCACAGGCACTACCGCTAGCGGCTCATGCGAGTGTGGCAGGGCAAGGGTTGCTCCTGCCTTCCAAGCAGGTTGTCGCGCGTTCAAATCGCGTCGCCCGCTCAGTAGTGCCCCAGTAGTGTGATCGCGTATGGTGCCTGGCCTGCCGGGCGTTACCCCTGCAGAAGCGCCTGGCAGCGTTCGTTTGGTGTCCCTGCCCTCTCTTCCATCCAGCGCATTCCTGCAGGAGCATGCCATGCCAGCCGATCACTCTACGCCGTTCATCGACCTGAGTGGACACACGGCCATCGTGACGGGCGCCAACCATGGCATAGGCGCTGCCACCGCCCGAGCCCTGGCCGCCTGTGGTGCCTCGGTGCTGATCACCTTTCTCCGCACCGAGGATCCCGCCGATCTCCCGGCACTGTACCGTTCCCGACGAGCTCAGGACGCCTCTGCCGTCATCGATGACATACACGAACACGGCGGGCAAGCGCTGGCCATCGAGGCGGACCTGGCCGATACCACTACCCCTGCAGGGCTGTTTGATGCGGCAGAAGCGGCCTTTGGTCCGGTCGATATCCTTGTCAACAACGCCACCGGGTGGCTCGCCGACACGTTTACCCCCAATGGCCGCCACGTCTCAGGCAGCGGATCGGCCCAGCTCACCGCCAGCAGCCACGACCAGGTCTTTCAGGTGGATGCGCGCGGAGCCGCGCTGATGATCGCCGAGTTTGCCCGCCGTCACATCGCGCGGCAAGGGGGCTGGGGACGGATCATCGGGCTCACCTCCGGGGGCCCCCAGGGCTTTCCCACCGAGGTGTCGTACGGTGCAGCCAAAGCCGCCTTGGAGAACTATACGATGTCCGCTGCCTGGGAGCTGGCGCCTTTTGGCGTTACCGCCAATCTGGTATACCCGCCGGTCACGGACACCGGTTGGGTAAACGAGGCGGTGCGCAAGGCGGTAGAGTCGAGTCCCAATCTGCTCCACATCGTCCAGCCAGACGAGGTAGCAGAGATGATCGTGTTCCTCGTGTCGGATCGGGCACGACTCATCACCGCGAATACGGTCCATCTGCGGTAGAGACACGCGCCCGGGAGCCACAAGGGGCCTTGCTCCTGCCTTTAACCTCTGAAATCCTGTTGACGCCAGCTCCCTTGCCCGGTACGATCTCTTCCATGACACCTGCAGGCAACAGAGCAGCTTTGGGCTCGGAAGGAACGCAGATCACCGGTGGTGCGACCGTGCAGGGAACGCCTGAGGCCGGCCTCTTGAGACGGGTGCGTAATTCGCTCAGCTTTATGCGCGGGAACCTGCTGGTTCTGACGCTCACGCGCTCTACCGGCATGTTCGCGCGGCAGATGACCTTTCCGTATGCCTCGCTGTTCATCCTGGCCCTCGGTGGCGATCCTGAACAAGTGGGCCTGATCAACTCGCTGGCGCCCCTGGCCAGCCTGCTGGTCTTTCCCATCGGCGGTTACCTGGCGGATCACCGCGGGCGCGTGCGCCTGCTGGGTTGGACCAGCATCATCATGGGGGCCCTGTATGTCCTGCACGCCGCCGCACTGTCGTGGGAGTGGCTGCTGGTTGGTGCCCTTTTGATCGGATTCGGCGTCATCTCCATGCCTGCCAACAGTGCCCTCACGGCCGATGCCCTGGCTCCGAGCCATCGTGCCCGTGGGCTTGCCCTGTCAAACTTTATGTCCAGCGCACCCGCCACCGCCGCTCCGCTCGTGGCTGCAGCAGTGCTCACGCGGTGGGGGGTGGATCCTGGCATGCGCTATCTGTACGCCTTTTTGGGCGCGTCCTACGCCCTGGCCGGCGCGGTGAATCTCCGGCTGCTCACCGAAACAACCCAGCCCAGTGGGCCTCCCCTCAGACTGCGTGATGTACCGGCACTCTTGCGTGGTACCTATGCGGGCATTCTGCCTCTGCTCCAGTCGCTACCGAGAACAACCCGGGGCCTTGGTGCCATGGTCATACTGGGCTTTATCGGCAATGTTGTGGCAGCACCATTCTGGGTGCTCTATGCCACGCAGGTAAAAGGCCTGAGCACCGAAGCCTGGGGCACGATCCTCCTGGTGGAGGCGATTGTGCGGGATGTTGGATATCTCCCCGCGGGATACCTGGTGGACCGGCTGGGGCGCGTCCGCAGCCTGCGCATGGCGCTGGTTGTGGCCCTGGTGGCGATTCCCTCCTTTGTGTTTGTGCGGGGCTTTGCGCTGTCGCTCATGGTCCGGGTTACCATATCGCTGGCATGCGCAGTGTATATCCCTGCCGGATCGGCGCTGATGGCAGATACCGTACCCCGGGCACTGCGGGGACGCACGATGGCCGCTCTGGGACGCGGCACCGTTTTTCTGGGGAGCACTGGCGGCGGGATGGGCGGTCCCGGGTTGGGGTACCTGGTTACGGTGCCCGCCATGCTGGCCTCCCTGTCCGGGGGCTACCTGTATGCCGCCAATCCCGTGTATCCTTGGGTAGTCTCCACCATCGCACTGGTCGCTTGCCTGGCAGTATCGCTGGTGGTGTTGCGCGAGCATACACAGGCTGAGGTATAAGTGCCAGAACGGAACGGGGGCGCTGGCGTCCGCCACATCTGGCAGAGAGCCTGTTGCTATACAGGAACAGCGTATTCGAAACGCCCAGGGGGATGACAAACATGAAGATCGTCGATCTCAAGTGCGCCGTCATTGGCAAGAATCCGGTGGTTCGTGTGGTGACCGATGAGGGACTGTCGGGCTATGGGCAGGTAGAGTCATACAAGCCCTATCTCAAGCCCCACGTTCTGTTCTATCGCGACCTGTTGATTGGCGCGGACCCCACCGATGTAGAACGCACCATGCTGCGCATCCGCAAGATGGGCGCGTTCAAGCCCTGGGGCAGTGCCGTGAGTGCCATCGAAATGGCTTTGTGGGACCTGGCAGGCAAGGCAGCGGGCTTGCCCGTATACAAGCTGCTGGGTGGCAAGGTGCGAGACGAGGTACGCGTCTATAACGGCGCCGTGCGCTTTCCCATGGCGGGCTATACGCCTGAAGACTATGCTGCCAACATGGCGCTGATGAAGGCCTCGCCCGAGGGGTTTCAGATCATCAAGCAGGCCATTGCGTTTCATTCCCCGATGGCTGCCACCGTGCCCAACTTTTACTTTGGCGATGCCACCCCGGTCGGCAGGCATCCCTACCGGGGGATGATCACCGAGCGGGGGCTCAAACACGTGATCGCTTGCGTCGAGGCGATGAAAGACGTGCTGGGCGACGAGGTGGGGCTGGCGCTGGACTGTGGTCCCGGTTGGACTGTGCCCGATGCCATCCGCCTGGCAAAGGCGCTCGAGCCTCTGAATATCCTCTGGTTGGAGGACCTGATCACCGGTGACTATTCTCCGGCGGTGCTGGCCGATGTTTACCGCGATGTAACCACCAGCACGTCCACGCCCATCCATACGGGCGAGGAGATTTACCTGCGCGAGAACTTTCGCGAGCTGATCGAGGGGCAGGCGGTGCGCATCATCGGGCCGGACCCTTGCGACGTAGGCGGCATCGCCGAGCTGAAGCGGGTGGCCGAGTACGCGGATCTCCACGGCCTGCTGATCGCCCCACACGGGACGGGAGACGGCGTACTGGGCCTTGCGGCGCTGGTACAGGTATGCGCCACCCTTCCCTGGAACTATATCGCCTTTGAGTATCCCGTCGGACAGCCTGCCTGGTGGTATGACATCGTTGAGGGCTTGCCTGATCCCATCGTCAAGAATGGCATGATCACTGTGTGGGATCGCCCGGGCATGGGTGTGGATCTGATTCCAGAGGCCGCCCGCCGGTATCTGGCCGAGGAAGACGCGCACTTTTTTGACTAGTGTCCTGCGCTCACCCATGGCCTGCAGAGGCGCGCATCCGGAGGCCCCGGGTGCGCGCCTTGTGGTTCTGAGCGGCAGAGACTAGAATGAGAGCCAGGTACGACAACGTTGTCGTACCCCATGATCGTACCGTTTAGCATGTGTCGTCTTCCGGGGAGCGGGAGCTTGCTTGGATGTGCCTGCGTCCCCAGCCCCAAGGGCCAAGGGGAGCGCTCAAGGCCGCAAAGCGTGAAAGGGGGGCTACCCAACCAGATGGTGAAATGGAAGCGCAACTTGGTGGTGCTGAGCTTTGTCCAGCTGGCAACCATGATCGGGTTCTCCGGCTATCACCCTTTTGTAGCGTACTATATGCAGGACTTGGGTATTCCCAGCGCTACAGAGGCCGCCAAGTGGATGGCGCTGTTTAACAGCGGTGCCGCCATCTCGATGATGATCGCCTCGCCCATCTGGGGCATGCTGGGAGACCGGCATGGTCGCAAGATCATGCTGGTGCGCGCCATCAGTGCTGGTTGCGTATTTACATTTCTCATGGGCATGGCTACCAATCCCACCCAGCTGGTGATCCTGCGGATCATCCAGGGGCTGTTCTCCGGTACGGTGGTTGCCGCAATTACGCTGGTGGCTACTGGAACGCCCGACGAACACCTGGGGCGCAGCCTGGGCATCATGCAGACCGCCCAGTTTGTGGGACAGTCCATCGGCCCGCTGCTCGGCGGCGCCACCGCCGATGCGCTGGGCTACCGGAACGTGTTCTTTGTGTCAGCTGCGTTGATGCTCGGCTCGGTACTGGCCACCATCGTCCTCGTGCGTGAGCCTCCGCGTACCCAGATCGAGCCAGAGCCAGTGGTCGCAGAGCGCAAGTCCTTCCGAGAGCGTCTCGCCGCCGTGGCCAACCGCAACACTCTTCTGCTGGTTATCGCGCTGGCGGGTAACAGTTTTGCCATCGCGGTGCTCAGCCCCATCCTGTCCCTTTACATCAAGCAGATCATCGGCGGCGAGGTGCCCAACCTGGCCACCATTGCGGGCACCATCATGTCCATTGCGGCGTTCAGCTCGAGCATGTCTGCCGTGGTGTTGGGGCGTCTGGGCGACCGAATCGGTCAGAAGCGTATCCTGGTGGGGTGTGTGATCGGAGTCGCGCTGATCCACATTCCGCAGGCTTTTGCCACGCATCCCAATCAACTGATGGTGCTACGGGCCATCCAGGGCCTGTTTATGGGCGGAATCATGCCCACAGCCAACGCCCTGCTGGCCCGGGCCACCAGTACAGAGCATCGTGGTGCTGTCTTTGGCATGTCGCACAGTGCTCAGGCGGGTGGCCGGGCAGTGGGCCCCATGCTGGGAGCTGGCGTCTCTGCCTTGTGGGGCATGTCCAGTGCGTTTCTGGTGACCTCAGCCATCTTTGGTGCGATTGCCACCCTGGTGGCAACGCTGGTGCGCGTGCCCGAGCGCCCGGCGAATCCAGAGCCGGTCCCTGCATCCGAATAGCATGAGGGGCTCCCCAGTGGAGAGCCCCTTGTTCCTGATTGAATCGCTGGCGCGGAGATCGCAGACGGCCCAGCGCTACATGGCCTGACGATAGATCTCTTCGATATCTGCAGCGGAGGTGGGCCGTGGGTTTCTGCCAATGCCTGCGGATTTGACCGCATCCGCCACCAGGTTCGGAAAATCCGATTCCTTCACGTTGCAGGCAGCCAACCCCTCGGGAATGCCTACCATGCGGTTGAGCTCGCGCACCTTTTCCACCGAGGCCTCGGCCGCCGCCAGCCGCGACATCCCCCTGGTCTCGACGCCCAGGGCCTCGGCCACCCGGGCAAAGCCCTCCACATCATAAGAGCAGTTGTACGCCATGACGTGGGGCAACAGCACTGCGTTAGCCACGCCGTGGGCCGTGCCACACCACCCACTGACCGGATGCGACATCGAGTGCACAATAGTGAGACCCGACTGGTTGAACCCGATGCCCACCTCCAGGCAGGCCATCATCATCCGCTCCCGAGCGACACGGTTTTGGCCATCCGACACCGCCACCGGCAGCCACTCACCAATCAGGCGCACGGCATCCAGCGCCAGCGAACGGGTCAGGTCATAGGCACCCTTGCTGGTGACCGACTCGATGGCATGGGTGAGCGCGTCCATGCCCGTTGCCGCGGTCATGCCCTTGGGCAGGGTCAGCGTCATCTCGGGATCCACCAGCGCACGCGTGGCCGCACAGTTGGGGCCCGAAAGACCAAACTTGAAGCGCGTAGTCGGATCGGTGAACACAATGTTGTTGGTGACTTCGCTCGAAGTACCGGCGGTGGTAGGGATACAGATGCTCGGGAGGGGTACCACCGGGGGATTCCTTCCGATATAGTCCGCAGCTTGCCGCCATTGGTTGCCAGAAAGGCGACGCCTTTGGCGGTATCCATGGAGCTGCCGCCCCCCACAGCGACCACGCCCTCGGCCCCATTCTCCTGCAAGAGGGCCAGCGCCGCCTCAACCATGGTCGTTTCGGGGTTGGTACCCACATTGTCATACACGACGGTGGTGACTCCGGCCGCTGCAAGCGAGGCCAGGATCCCGTCCACCAGGCCGGCCGCCCGCACCCCCTTGTCGGTCACGAGCAATGCGCGGGTAACGCCAAGGGAGCGCGCTTCGTCACCCACCAGCTGGGCCACGCCGTTTCCATAGGTTACAAACGATGGCTGTCGAAACAGAAACCTGTCCATCACCTTCTCCCCCTTCCGCGATTCGACAGTTTCATCTTACTGCAGCCTCATCCGTTTTTCCAGCATCTGCGCGGCACCTTGTTATCGCTGGGGCCCACTTGCAGCCTCAGCGGAATGTGCTACACTGTGGACGTGGCGGGTGCGTGGCTCAGATGGTTAGAGCGCACGGTTCACATCCGTGAGGTCGGAGGTTCGAGTCCTCCCGCGCCCACAGTTGCCCCTCGGGTTCCGGGGGGCTTTGTCATATGAGGTGTCGGCAGGCGGCGTTGGTGGTAATCTATGCGCGGTTCTGCTAGTCTGGAAGCCAGTTGTCACTTTTGTGGATGTCAGGAGTCGACAAGGCAGGTACGATGAGGCTTTCCCGTCCGCTCTCAAGCTATGTTCGCATCACACAGCGGTTTAACCCCTCCCGCCATTTTGGCCTGGACCTCTCGGCGTACACCGGCACGCCGGTTTATGCCACGGTAAACGGTATCGCCTATGGCCGAGTGGAGACCCGTGGTTTTGGCCGGTATGTGCGTATCGAGACGCCTGAAGCCAAGGTGTATAGCGCACACCTCGATCGTTACACGGTGGGCGACGGTCAGGTGGTCAAGCGCGGGCAGATCATCGGGTATAGCGGAAGCACCGGTAACAGCACCGGGCCGCATCTGCACCTGGAGGTGCGGCGCAATGCCGGGTCGCCCTTTCGCCACAATGCGATCGACCCCTGGCCACTGATCGACTGGGATCCGGCGCCTGCCAACCGCAGAATTGTCGGCCTGCACCTGGGCAACGGCTGCGTCCTCAGCGGGCACGATCGCCGGGTGATCACCGCGCTGAAGCCCGGTTGCGTCGTGGTCCGTCCCAGCAGCGCGGTGGAACGCCTGCCCATCACCCCGGCAGACATCGCCTGGATCCTCTCGGTTGTGCCCGACTGTCACGTGATACTGCGCCCGCAGACCACGCGGCAGCTCTCTGCCACCGATGCAGGCTGCCGCCAATACATTACCGCTGTGCTCGACGTGCTGGCAGCCTGGCGCAAGGTGGTTCCGGGTGGCCGGTTGCACGTGCAGCTGTGGAACCAGCCTAACCGGCCCATTGCAGCGGGTGGCACGGGCTTTGGTCCCACTGAAGACGCCATGGTTCGCTTCAATAACATGTTCACCGAAGGGTATTTTCGCATCAAGGAACGCTTTCCCGACGTGCGGGTCGGCTTTCCGCCCTTGACCCCCGGCTTTCGAGACCTCTGGTATCCTGGCAATCCCTCTGGCCGCTACTACTACCATGGGACCTCGGGCTGCCGGTCGTACCAGCTGATGACGGCCAGCGACTGGAGCGGCGCAATCTCCAGCGGCCCCTGCGCTCAGGCATTGAATGCCGCCGATGAACTGTATGTGCATACCTATGTGCATGATCGTGAGGGCGTCAAGCAGTGCTGGAGCCACGCTCGATTTGGACGGCGCCTGGAGGCCATCCGCTATTGGTGGCCCACCAAGCCCATGTGGCTGACAGAATACGGATTGCCCAACCGCAAGGCGCTGGACAATCCCACTTTTAAACGCGCGCTGGTTTCCCACATCAACTATATGATTCGGGACACCGCATTTGTACAAGGCGCCGCTCTCTGGACTTTGGGCGATCATCCCTCGTGGGGCGGACGCATGTTCATGGATGGCGATCAGCCCTCGCCGGTGGTGAACGATCTCACCCAAGTGCAGGGTGCTGCGCTGGGCGTGCAGTCGCACGCGCTCCCCGCCATGACGGAGGATCAGATCGGCGAATGGGTCTCGAATCTGGTGCAGGACCAGGTGCTCCCACGAGATCCGGAAGCCCCCTTGTACGTGGCGGCGCTGCAGCGCAATCCACAGCTGATGCCTGCCAGCGATGAGTGTCGCCCGGCAGACCTGCCCATCTCCCTGCCGGACAATCTGCCTGCAGATATCGTCTGCCAGGTGTTCCGCGATCCTGCTGACCTGGGATGGCAGGAGATCGCCTGGACCCGTGAGGGCGAATGGGATCCCTCCCAGATCAGGTGGATCAGGAAGAGGGACTAGAACAGCGGGTGACAGGATGTTCGAAAATGGCCGAGCCGCCGATGGGTACATCGGCGGCTCGGTGCTACGATATGGAACCGGCGACAACCCCTGACGGGCTGCCGCCGTACGGTGCGCTTGCGGGCAGGAATCTGGACTCCCAAGCCCTGGTTCCGGCCTTCCTGCACCTCGCCTCGGACTATGTACCAAACATGCCCCTGACTGGACTCGAACCAGTACGCCCTTGCGAGCACAGGCCCTCAACCTGCTGCGTATGCCAATTCCGCCACAGGGGCTCGGCAGCAAGTATAGTCTCAGAGGGTCAGTTGTCAACTCACCCGCCCACACGGTACAATTGCCCTCAACATCCTTTCGGAGAAAAGCATGCGTATTGCCCTTGACGCCATGGGAAGTGACGGCGCTCCCACCATCGATGTGCAGGGTGGCGTGCAGGCGGCCCGTGACACCGGCCATGAAGTCGTGCTGGTGGGCGACCAGACCCGCCTCGCCGAGATACTGGCAAGAGAAAACCTGCAGGGAGCCACGGTGTCCATCGAACATGCCAGCCAGGTAGTAGAGATGGGCGAGCATCCGGCTCAGGCCGTGCGTGCCAAAAAAGACGCCTCCATCGTCGTCGCCATGGGCCTCCTTCGGGATGGCAAGGTGGATGCTGTGGTATCTGCCGGCAACTCGGGCGGCGTGCTGGCCGCATCGCTGGCCAGCGCAGGGCGCATCGGCCGCATTCCTGGGGTCCACCGCCCGGCCATCTCCACGATTCTGCCCACCCTCCAGGGCCACCTCTTTATGCTCGATATCGGTGCCAACACCGATTGCAAGCCCGAGTGGCTGGTACAGTTTGCCCACATGGGTGCGGCCTATGCTGAGCACGTTCTGGGAATCTCACAGCCGCGCATAGCTCTGCTCTCTAATGGAGAGGAAAAGGGCAAGGGCAGCACGCTGGTGCAAGAGACTGCAGCCCTGCTGGAGAGCGCCCCGTGTGGGTTGAATCTGGTGGGCAACGTCGAAGGCAAGGACCTGTTCAGGGGCTTGGCGGATGTCGTGGTGAGTGACGGCTTTAGCGGGAACATCGCCATCAAGACCGCCGAGGGCACGGCGTCCATGCTGTTGCGCGTGCTGCGCGACGAAATCAAGGCACGCCCTCTTGCCATGGCGGGGGCCCTGCTCGCCAAACCCGCCTTTGGTGCCGTACGCAAGCGATTGGATTTTCGCGAGTACGGTGGTGGCGCACTGCTGGGCGTGGACGGCGTGGTGGTGATAGCCCACGGACGCAGCGATGCGCTGGCCATCCGCAACGCGATCAGAGTGGCCATTTCCGCCTGTGAACGCAACATCGTCCAATCGATCCGCGACCGCCTCCAAAAGGTTACCGCGTTGCCAGACTCCAGCCCGGCCTGAGGCGCTGCCAAGCGCACGGGTCGTTGAGGTGACACATGCAGGCTTTTGCCAATCAACCCTTCCTTGAAAAGCGACGGAAACTCGCACGCTGGTGCAACTATATCGGCCTGGGCGCGCTGTTCGGCGGGCTGTTCCTCGCCTCCCGCTCGCCAGCCATCTCCTCAGGGTTGCTGCTGGTGGGAGTGTTTGCCGCCTCGATGGGGGCATTCATGGCCAACCGCTATGTGCGTGAGCCCCGTCCAGACCAGCTTCTGTCCCGCGCCCTGGATGGCCTGGACAAGCGCTACACCCTGTTGAGCTACTATCTTCCTACGGAGCATGTGCTCTTTTCACATGACGGGTTTACAGCGATCATTGCACGGTCTCAGCAGGGAACGATCCGCTGTGCCCAAGGCCGCTGGACGCATAAACAGCGCGGACGCTGGTTCAAGCAGCTGATGGGAGAGCCCTCCCTGGCCAACCCGATGCAGGATCTTGCCAGAGAGCGCCAGGACCTCCAACGCTGGGCTACCAGCCAGCAACTGGGAGACGTCCCCATCAATGGTCTGGTGGTTTTTACCGGCAAGGACGTTGTACTGGAGCTCAAAGACCCCAGCGTGCCGGCGGTAACCCTGTCGCACCTGGCGGACTATGTGCGCGAAGGCAGCACGGCTGCACCATTGACCACCAGTCAGCGTCGTGAAATAGAGAACAAGCTCCATGCGCTGGTTGGCAACCACTGACCAGGAGCAGACCCTGCGCAGACGCCTGGCGCTAGGCGCGATACTGATCCTCGCACTGGGGTTGCGACTGTATCGCCTGGGCGATGCCAACTTGTGGTGGGACGAGGCCCTCGCCGTGTGGGCGGTGCGTAAAGGGCTGGCAGGCGTGACCCTGTGGACCGCCTCCGATGTTCACCCTCCCCTGTTTTTCTGGTCGTTGTGGTTGTGGGTACAGGCTCTGGGCGAGAGCGAAGCGTCCGTTCGGCTGCTGCCTGCCCTGTTCGGGGTGCTGACTGTTTTCGCAGTGTATCAGCTGGGGCGCCAGGTCGCTGATGACTCCACGGGCCTGCTGGCCGCCCTGCTCACGGCGCTGGCGCGTTTTCACGTGTGGTGGTCGCAAGAGCTGCGCATGTACGTGCTGGCAGGCCTGCTTGGCACCCTGTCGCTTGTGTTCTTTGTGCGCTGGTTGCGCCAGGAGCGTCGGCCGGAAGGCGACAGTCCCGCCCGGATAGTACGCACACTGGTGCTCTATGTGCTGTCCACAGTCGGGGCACTGTACACCATCTTTCTATCTGCGAACTGGCTGCTGGTGCAGAACCTGATCGTGCTGGGGGCTATGGTCTGGTCACGTTACCCCGAACGAAAGAGGGTCCTGCTGCACTGGCTCGCAGCGCAGGTCACCGTCGCCGCCCTGACAGCCCTGTGGGTCTGGTTCTCGTGGGGCAGGATGAGCACCTGGTCTGTGGCCTCCTCCGTATCTCCCGGATTCGTAGCCAAGCTGTACACAGTCCTGCTGACATCGGGTGTATCGGTCGATATCGATCGTTTTCTGTGGGCGACCGTTCTGCCCCTGCTCGCCACACTGGCAGGCAGCGCGCTGGTGCTGTCCAGAGCCTGGCATCAGCGCGACGCCACCACGGGGACCAATCTTGCCACTCTGGTGCTCTCCGTGCTGCTGCCGCCGGTCACAGTGTATCTCTCGACCTTGCCGCGCAGCCTCTTTTATACGCCGCACATCGAGGCACGCTATCTGCTCCCCTTTGCGCCTGCCTTTTGGACCCTGCTGGCCTGGGCGCTCTCCACCCTGTGCAGGCGCTGGCGCCCGGTTGGCATGGCCCTCGCCCTGGGTGTATTTGCAACCTGGCTGGTCGTCTTGCCCGGACATTACACCGGCAGGGTACTGCACGATGACTATCAAACCATGGTGCGTGCCATAGCCAGCCAGGCCGAGCCCGATGACGTGGTGCTGTTGGATTCTGGCAACCGCTATCCGTTGTTCCTGTACCAGTACGACCAGCTCTCGGGAGAGCGGCCGCCCATGGAGAGCCTTCCCGAGAGGGATGAGCCGCTCACACGGGAACAGGCTGCCGACTGGCTGGAGGAGAATCGGGGGCGACACGGTCGTTACTGGCTCGCCGAGGTGGATGTGAATCTCTCCGACCCGGATCGCGCACTCAGGCAGGTGCTGGAGGAACAGTACGGGGCAGCCTGGGTTGAGGGATACGGGCACAACACCCTGTTGCTCTTTGCTCCCGACGAGCAGGCTCCCCGGCTGTCGCCCGGCTGGGTGCCCTCGCACACCGTGGAGGCAACCTCGAACCGGGGCCAGTTGACGGGGCTGCGGGGATGGGACGTGCCCCTCTCCCGATACGCCCATGGAGATGTGCTGTGGGTGACGCTCTACTGGGATACCGTGCCACAATCTGCGCCCTTGCTGCAGGTGCTGAACAGCCAAGGCCTGGTGATCGCCGGTCGCAGGGCGGGACGCGTCCCCGAGGGTGGTGCCCGGGAACGGATCGCCCTCCCCATCACCGCGGCGTTCCCGACCGGCCGGTTTCAAATCAGGCTCGTCTCCGGATCTGACCAGGTGATACTCGGCAGCCTGCGCGCCAGCGGCGCGCCCGCACATGAAAGGCCTTCTGGCCCGGAGGTACCGCTCTCGGCCACATTGGGGGGCGCGATCGCGCTGAGGGGCTATACGGTGGTCGGTTCCAAGGAGGGGACGCTGGCGGCGACAGCCGGTGATGAGATCGTGCTCGACCTGTATTGGGAGGCGCTCTCAACCCCCGGCGCGAACTGGACCCTCTTTACCCATCTCGTGGGCAGCGAATTCAATCCTGCCACCCAGGGCCCTCTGTGGGGCCAGTGGGACGGCATGCCGGGCGAAGGCACGTGGCCCACATCCACCTGGCAGGCTGGCGATGTAGCGGTGGAACGGATCATCATACCCATCGATCCCGCGGCCCCTGCGGGCACCTATACCCTGGCGCTGGGCCTGTATGACAGCAGCACCGGTGAGCGAGCAGAGATACGGGTGGATGGCCAGGATCCGGTAGACCAATTGGTGGCCACCACAGTGGTACAGGTCACAGCCCGCTAGGTGGCCACGGAGGACAGGGGCTGCTCGGCGGCATAAATGTATGGGCTCCAAGAGTCGTGTATTTGGACGTACGAGGCCAGCACTACGGAGGAATAGCGCGGACGATAGGGCGAACGTCTGAGCGGCATACCGGCCTCCTCGGGGGTGCGGCTGCCTTTGCGCGTGTTGCAGCGTTGACAGGCACACACCACATTCTCCCAGTCGGTAACGCCGCCGCGGATGCGGGGGAGAACGTGGTCCACCGTCATCTCGTGACGGGCGAGGGGCTGACCGCAGTATTGACAGGTACCCTCATCCCGCAGGTATACTGCCCGTCGGGTGAGAGGCGTCACCGAGCGATGGGGAACCCTTACATAGTAGACCAGGCGGATCACCAGAGGTACGGGCAGCGAAAGACGAGCGGCGCGCAACCGTTCTTTGGCCGCCTCCACAATCTCGGCCTTGTTCTTCAAGAGCAGAACCACAGCGCGCCGTTGGCTGACGATACTGATCGGTTCATAGGTGGCGTTCAGCACGAGAACAGCGGTCATGCTTGTTCCTCAAGGGGTGCCCGTTGGTGGCTGTTGCGCGCCAGTGTAACCGGGCCCCAGCGGCTCGTCAATAGCCTCGCGGGGGCGGCCGGAGGACGCTGCACAGTGAATGGGGAGACGGCATGAGGGGGCGACATCGGGCTCTGCTGGATCAGCTGTGGCGTGAACGCCTGCATACAGATCCTCAGGTGCTCACGCTGTCTCTGCCAGCGGTGCGCGAGGCCTTTGCCAGCATCTGGGAACCCGCCCTGCTCCTGAAAAGTCTGCTCAACCCGCTTCCCGGTGGACTGCTGGCGCTGTGGCTGGCCCAGCAGGGTGGACACATCGTCGTGAGCCATGCGCCCTCTCATTATGAATCCGGCCGTGAGAGCTGGCGCAACCAGGAGCTGGCTGCGGTAGGCACCGTGTGCGCTGCCGACCTGGCGGCCGCACCACAACAGGCACTCTATCCGGTGGCGCACCTGATCGACCATCTCCTGGGGAGCCACCTGTCCGAGGGAGGCCGTTGGTTCAGCGACGGCACAGGGGCAACGCCACGGCTTGCCGAGCAGGCGTCGAGGTTTGCAGAGGCGTATCGGCTCAGCTACGCCACCCCCACCGGCCTGGACGAATCCCCCAGGGCTTACTGGGCGCGCATCTTGAGCCTGTACCTGGTATCCCCCACCGAGCTCAACACGATCGATCCGCTGGGCTATCGCCTGTTGCAGGGAACGCTGCTGGCGGACCGCTGGTGGCCCCCCTTACACTAGCCGCTCCGCGAACCACCCACGAGCTCTGCCAGCAGATCATAGGGCTGCGCCTCGGTGATCCGCACCCGTACAAGCCCCTGCAGCGGCGCAGCCGAAGGAATCAGCACCGATCCATCGATCTCGGGGGCGTCGCGATAGCTGCGCCCCACTGCATAGCCCTCCTGATTTTCGTCCACCAGCACCGTCAGCTCACGCCCCAACAGCGCCCGGTTGCGGGCCAATGAGATGTCTTG
This sequence comes from Chloroflexota bacterium, assembly GCA_012728955.1. GTDB lineage: Bacteria > Chloroflexota > Anaerolineae > UBA1429 > UBA1429 > JAAYED01. The sequence continues at coordinate 550 of JAAYED010000018.1, read as the reverse complement.
CTGGCGCACCATCATCTGATGATACCGCCGCTGGGCGATCTTGCCGGGCACCTGATCGGCCATCTCCGCGGCGGGGGTGCCGCGCTCCCGCGAATAGGTGAACACCCCCACGTGATCAAAGGCGATCTCATCCAACATGTGCATCAAGGTGGCGAACTCGTCGTCGGTCTCGCCGGGAAAGCCCACGATAAAGGTGGAACGCAGGGCGATATCCGGCATGGCGGCACGGAGCGCGGCGATGCGCCCATGGATGGTCTCGACATCGTGGGGCCGGCGCATGCGCCGCAGCACCTGCGAATGCCCGTGCTGCAGCGGCATGTCGAGGTAATGGCACACCTGCGGCAACCCTGCCATCGTGGCCACCAGTGCGTCACTCACGTGCTGCGGATAAGCGTACAGGATGCGGATCCAACCTTCCGCCGGCATGATGCGAGCCAGATGTTCCAACAGTAGTGGCAATCCATCATGCACCCCGAGGTCGCGCCCCCAGGCGGTGGTGTCCTGCGCGATGAGCACCAGTTCGAGAACCCCCTGATCCACCAGCTCCCGG
>JAAYED010000017.1 GCA_012728955.1 Chloroflexota bacterium | reverse complement strand
CCTCCGGCCAAAAGGGGTGTAAAAGGTCCGACACCAGCTGCACCGAATGCAGGCCCATCTGCTCACCTACCAGTTGCGCCCACACCTGTGGCTCGGGAAAACGGTTTATCGCAAAGCAGAGGTTGGTTCCCAGTGTGAAATTCGTCATCGCGCACCTGCCCAGTCAAGTTACTGTGTACTATAGGCAAAGAGAGCGCAGCGACAAGCCTCGGCATGATCGACAGTTGGTCCGAGGCAGGCTTTAGTCTATACTAGTGCACAGCGCGAGCCGAGCAGACAGTGCGGAGGAGAGCATGGCGAGCAGACCCAATCTGGTAGTTGGACAGTCCGGAGGGCCCACGGCGGTCATCAATAACAGCCTGGTGGGCGTAATACACCAGGCGCTGGAGGAGAACGCGATCGGCGGGATCTATGGGATGCTGCACGGGATCGCGGGCGTCCTGAACGAAGAATTCGTCGACCTCAGGCAAGAGTCAGCCGAGACGCTGGAGCGGTTGCGCAACACGCCCGCCTCGGCGTTGGGCACCGTGCGCCGCAAGCTCAAGCCAGAGGATTATGACAAGCTTGTCGATGTGTTTGTCAAATACGACATCGGCTATTTCCTGTACATCGGCGGCAATGACTCGATGGATACAGTGTACCAGGTCAGCCGCATGGCAGAACGCCGTGGCGTTGACCTCCGGGTGATCGGCCTGCCCAAGACGATCGACAATGACCTGGCCATGACGGACCACTGCCCCGGGTTTGGCAGCGCGGCACGCTTTGTCGCCTCTGCGGTGCGGAATTCGGGTCTGGACACGCGCTCCATGGGACCGGACGGCCCCATCAAGCTGGTAGAGATCATGGGTCGCAATGCCGGATGGCTCGCCGCTGCTGCGGCGTTGGCCAAGGAAGACGAGTCCGATCCGCCGCACCTGATTTATCTGCCCGAGCGCCCTGTGTCGCGCGAGCAGATCGTCGATGACGTCAAGGCCACGCTCGATCGTTACGGCTATTGCGTCGCCTCGGTGAGCGAAGGGATCGTCGATGAGAACGGGGAGGCTTATGCCATGCCAAGCGGCAAGGTCGACGCCTTTGGTCACGAGGTCAAGTTGGGCGTCATCGAGACGGTTGCCAGCGTGGTGGAAGAGGCCGTCAGGATCCGCCCCCGCTTTGACAAACCTGCCTACATGCAGCGTTCCTTTGCCGAGATGCAGTCACAGGTCGACCGCGAAGAGGCGTACCAGTCCGGTCGTGAGGGCGTGCGAGCCGCAGTGGCGGGCGCTTCGGGCAAGATGATCGCCTTTGAGCGCCTGGCGGGGCCCGAGTACGCTATCGCCTATCGCCTGCAGGACCTGGATCAGATCGCCAACGCCGAGCACGTTGTGCCGACCGAGTATATCAACGCTGCCGGTAACGGCGTGACGCAGGCTTTCCTGGATTATGCCCGGCCTCTGATCGGTGGCCCCCTGGCAGCCTACGGCAAGCTGGCGGCCCGCGCGATACCCCGCCGTTAGAGTTGGTTGTCTGAAACCTGGCGCTGCAGCCCTCGTCGGCTGCAGCGCCGTTTTTTGTTATCAAAGGAGAAAGCAAAAACCATTGCGGTGGGGTCCCGATAATGGTACTATGAGAGCAAAGCACTTGACACCACAACCGTGAACGAGGTTGCCCGGTGTTGTTGAATAGAGAAAGCAGGGCGACGTGGAGACCAGAGACGTCAAGTATCTGATCATCGGAGGAGGAGTTGCCGCAGCGCGGGCGTGTGCGGGCATACGCGCGTTAGATGAGGAGGGCTCTATCGCCATCCTCACGGAAGAACCGCACCTGCCCTATCATCGTCCCCCCTTGAGCAAGGGCTATCTGCGGGGGGACGAGTCCGAGCGCGTTATCATGCACCCCGCCGCGTGGTACCGCAGGCGCGGTATCGCGGTATACACCTCGACGCGAGCGACGCGCATCAGTCGTCGCAGCCGGCGCGTGACCCTCGCGGACGGCAGCTCTATCGGCTACGAGGAGCTCCTTCTGGCTACCGGCGGCAGGGCTTGGCGCCTGCCCCTGGCGGGGGCGGATCTGGCTGGCGTGTACACGCTGAGAACCATGGACGACGCCGATGATATCCGCGAGGCGGCCAGCACGGCAAGGCACGCGGTGGTGATCGGGGGCAGCTTTATCGGCACCGAGATCAGTGCCTCCCTGGCGCAGATGGGTGTGCCCGTCACCATGTGCTTCTTGGAAGAGTACCCCCTGCAGGGCATCGTGCCCGAAGAGCTGGGCCTCCTGATCCGCGATCGGCTGGCCGCCCAGGGCGTGGTGTTGATCCCCCAGATGCGCCCAGAGCGGATCGAGGGGGAGGGCCACGTGGAGGCCGTGCGGCTGGAGAATGGCATGGTGGCACCCGCCGACCTGGTGGTGATGGGCGTAGGGATTCGCCTCAATACCGAGCTCGCCCGCGAGGCCGAGCTGGAGCTCACCGATCGGAGCGGAGTGGTGGTTGATGAGCGACTCCGCACCAGCGATCCCCACATCTATGCCGCTGGAGATATCGCCGCCTGGCCCGACGCGCGCAGCGGTGAACGCGTCCGCGCAGAGCATTGGGATACAGCGTACAGGCAGGGGTATGCGGCGGGCAGGAGCATGGCGGGTTCCCTGGATCCCTATGACGCGGTGAGCTATGTTTTCTCCGACATTCTCGACCTCAGCCTGGAGGCCTGGGGCGACCTCACCCGTCAAGAGGTCATCATCAAGCGGGGTTCCCCGAGTGAGGGCTCGGTTACCTACTTTTACGTCAAGGACGATGCGGTGGATGGCGTGCTGGCCGTAGGCCTGCCCGAGCAGGAGCGGAACTGTATTGTCGCGCTGATCAAGGCGCGGCCATCGGTGGCACCGATCCGGTGTGCACTGGCAGATGAAACGGTGAGCCTCGAGCAGTTGATCCATTGCGGTGAGGAAGGTGCTGCGTGACAACTCCTCTGGCTATCGATGGTGGCCCGCCGGTACGGACCCAACCCTGGCCCAGCTGGCCAGTGTGGGATGATCGAGAGCTGCAGGCGCTGACGGATACGCTGCGTTCTGGTGCCTGGGCCGCTATCGGGGGGACACAGGTGCACGCCCTGGAGCAAGAGTTCGCTCTGGCTCACGGCGCACGCCACGGCATCGCCTGTGCCAGTGGAAGCGCGGCGCTGGAGGTAGCCCTGCGGGCCGCTGGTATCGATTGGGGCGACGAGGTGCTCACCACAGCCTACACCTTTATCGCCACCGCCAATGCCTGTCTCTTGCTCGGAGCTCTGCCCCGTTTTGCCGACGTGCTGCCCGGGACGTGGAACATCGATCCAGAGAGCGTCCGCAGGCGCATCACCCCGCGCACCCGGGCCATTGTAGCGGTACATATCGCCGGCGAGCCCGCGGATATGGACGCGCTTCGGCAGATCGCCCGGGAACACAGCCTGCCACTGATCGAGGATTCGGCTCAGGCCCACGGTGCCCGGTGGCGCGGCCAACCGGTCGGCAGCATGGGCGATATGGGGACCTTTTCCTTTCAGATCAGCAAGAACATGAATGCTGGCGAAGGGGGCATGGTCCTCTCCAACAGCGACGCCTACGCCGAGCGCTGCTGGTCCATCGTGAACGTAGGGCGTCAGCGGGAAGGTGCCTTTTACCATCATGCAGGGCTCTCGGGCAACTATCGCCTGCCAGAGTGGCCCGCCGCTGTGCTGCGGGTGCAGCTTCAGCGCCTCGAGGAACAGTCGGCGCGACGTTCGGAGAACGCCGCCTATCTTTTCGATGCGGTTGATGAGGTGCCTGGCCTGACGCCGGTGCGGGGAGACGCTCGGGTGACACAGTTTGCGCACCACCTGGTGCGGTTCATGTACGCGCCAGAGCAATTCAACGGCAGGCCGCCACAGGACTTTGTTCGAGCAATGATAGCGGAGGGCATCCCCATACAGCAGGGCTATCCCATACCGCTCAGCCGGCACCCGGTGGTAGTAGAGCGCAGCGCGTTTATCCGCACACGCCTGGGCATGCCTCAGGAAGCCCCAGACCGCTGCCCCGTGTGCGAAAAAGTGTGCGCACAGGGGCTCTGGCTACCGCAGTGGGTGTTGCTCGCCGATTACCGGGCCATGGATGACATTGTGCGGGCCGCGCAGCGCATCCAACAGGCGTGGGCCTGAGCAGGGCTACCGCAGCACCCCCTGACCACAACGCGGGCAGAACTTGGCGCCCGCACGAAGGGCCGTCCCACAGGCAGAGCAGAACCCCGCCTGTTCCGCTCCTGGTGCAGCAGCTCCGCAGGTCGGGCAAAAGGTTGCCTGGGCGGGGAGCTCGTGCCCACACTGGGCGCAGTGCCTTCCCTCGGGTCGTTCCTGTGCGGCAGCCGCCTCCAGTGCGGTGAGCGCCTGCCGCTGCTGCTCCACCGCACTCTGCAGCTCGATCACATGTGCGGCCAGCGGTGCCAGCTCGGGTGCGGTGAGCCGCCCTGCCCTGTGGAGGCCCACCGCCTGTACACCCACCGCCGTAATCATCTCGTCGATCTGCCTGTCCATGGATCGCAAGTCCGAGCGGGCCTTTTGGATGGTGCGTCTACGGTCCGACTCGGCCATCTGGCGACGCAGTCCATCCACCGTGGCCCTCAAGCCGCCAGAGCCATTGATTGCATCGATCAACTCCTGCGCGCGCCTGCGAAAGGTGCTCAAGAGATCACTCATCATCACTTCTCCTGATCAGGGAACTCGCTGCACCCTATACGCAGAGATCCGCAAGAGGTAGCATCAGCCGGCAAAGATCTGCTTGCCGCCATCTACCCGCAGCACCTGGCCGGTGATGTATGACGACGATTCGGAGACGAGAAAAGCCACGGCCCGCGCTACTTCGATGGGCCGCCCGTAGCGCACCAGTGTGCCCGCCTCCACCATCATGGCGTCGTCCAGAGGGCGGCTGGCGCTGAAACGCGGCGTGATGGTGTCCCCGGGGGCAATGGCGTTGACATACACATTGTCCGGTCGAAGTTGCGCCGCCAGGCAGCGTGTGTACTCGTGCACGGCCGCCTTGGCGGTGGAATAGATCGCCGAGCCGGTATTACCAAACATGCCCGCGATCGAACCGATGTTGACGATCCATCCCTGACGCCGTGCCTGCATCTCGGGGGCCACGGCGCGACAGACGTACAGACAGGTCATCAGGTTGCGATCGAGCACCGCCCTGAGATCGTCCAACGAGATGTTCAAGGCGTCGTTGCCCGCCGGCTTGCCACCCATGGGTGCCGAGGTTCCGCTGGCCCCCACGTCGCCCCCGGCGCTGTTGACCAGGATGTCGATGTCGCCAAAACCCGCATGGATCTCGGACACGACCCGGGTCACCTGCTCTGGATCAGCCAGATTGCCCACTACGCACATCACCTCTGCACCGGTATCCTTGCGGATCTCGGCAGCCACATCCTCCAGGCTGGTGCCTTCGCCAAAGGCACGGGTGCTGATAGGTGTGGTGCCATGGATTACCACCCGCGCGCCGAGAGACGCCAGGTGACGTGCGATCTCGCGGCCGATACCGCGTGACGATCCTGTAACAAAGGCGACTCGACCCTCCAGACGGCATTCTGTCATGCTGATTCTCCTTCCGTTCGAATCTGCTCCAGTGCCCGCGTGTGCCCCAGGGCGGGCCCCGGCCAGGCGTCCACGAACAGATCGGTCTCTATCATGCCACGATCAATCAATCTCGAGATAACGCGCTTCCATTCCCAGGGCTCCCAACGAAAGAGCCGCGCACAGGCCGCCTCCCGCTCGATGCCGACATTGAACAGATGCGTCAGCAACAACTGCTCCATGGCGGCGTCCGTCGAGATGGCGCGAGCCGCTTGCTCCACCCAGCAAAAGTGCCGGGTAAACAGATCATAGACGTAGGCATAGCCCCATCGGCTCACGTCCGAGGTCCCTACTTTGACGATCTTGAGTTGGGTCTGGAGCTCGGCAAGAGCCGCATCAAAACGCCGAGCGATAGCGCCAGAGCCTGCCAGCCCGGCCTTGCGACGCAGATGTGTGGTGGCCAAGGGGCCTTCCGCCATCAATACTTCGTAGATACTGCGCGCCTCCACGGAGAGCAGTCCGGCCTCATACTGGTCCAGATAGTCCATCGGATCGCCATAGTTGGGCGAGAGCGCGTAAACAGCGGGCAACAGCTTGAGCGAGACCAACGTGGGCTTGCCGCGCAGCAGCTTGCCATAGTAGATCTCCCGTCGCTCGGGCAGGGTGTCCTTCCAATGCCAGACGCGGCCCAAGTCCGGGTCGTCGTGGTGTGGTGGTATCGGGCGGCTGGATCCAGTGACGGCCCACCACAGCGTGGGGATGGCTACGCCCTGCTCCCCAAACAAAAAGGCCAGCCCGACGTCGTCGAGAAAGGCCACCGCCTCCGCCTCTGAACGTACCCTGAGCCATGGCACGCGCCGAAAGCGGACATCGCGCCAACGCTCTACCGCCTGCAGCGTGATCGTGGTCCCGGTACGTTCAGCACCTGGCTGGGCACCGCTCATGCCGGTCAACGAGCAAGGCGGGCGGCCAGGGCCCGCGTGAGTGCCGGGACGATCTGCAGGCAGTCGCCAACAATTCCATAGTGCGCGATGCTGAAAATCGGGGCGTGCTCATCGCGGTTGATGGCCACGATCACCCGCGAGGTCGCCATGCCGGCCCGGTGTTGCACCGCCCCAGATATCCCACAGGCAACATAGAGTTCGGGTTGCACCGTTCGACCGGTTTGCCCCACCTGGTGGGGATAGGGAATCCAGCCGGCATCCACCGCTGCACGCGAAGCTCCCACGGCACCCCCCAGCACCTGCGCGAGCTCACGCAGCGGCGCAAAGCCCTCCGCTCCCCCTACTCCAGCCCCCCCGGAGACGATGATGCGCGCCTCGGCGATGTTGACATCCTCCTCCGCTGGAACATATGAGAGGAGCGTCGTCAGCAGCGACTCGGGGGGAAGCACCACCGACAGAGGCAGGATCAGCCCCTGACGCGTGGGATCGGGCACGGGTTGAGCAAAGACCCGATGCCGCACCGTCGCCATTTGTGGTCGATGTTGCGGCGTCGTGATGGTAGCCATGATGTTGCCGCCATAGGCTGGCCGAGTCTGCAGCAGCAAACGGGTCACCGGATCTATCGACAGCTCGGTACAATCGGCGGTAAGGCCGGTTCTCAAGGCGGTGGCAACCGCACCCGCCAGATCACGCCCGCGAGAGGTGGCCCCCAGCAGCAAGATCTCGGGCGTCTCTCTGCGCACGAGCTGCTCCATGGCAGCGGCATAGGGCAGCGTGCCAAAGTGCGCCAGCTCTGGATGCTCCACCAGCAGGACCCGATCGGCGCCGCGGCTGATGGCCGCAGGGGCGAGATGCGCCACGTCATGCCCCAGAACACAGGCTGTCAGTGGCACACACAGCTCATCTGCCAGGCGCCGCCCCTGTCCCAGCATCTCCCAGGAGACGCTATGGACTGTCCCGGCCGATTGCTCCACCCACACCCACACACCGCGCGCCTGGGGCGTGCCCTCTGCCGCCCGAACTGCGGGCAGGCTGAGCGCCTCCACAGGGCAGCTCTCCAAACAGGCTCCGCAGGCAGTGCAGCGCTCATCCACGACGGCAAGATCGCTCTCCAGACGGAGGGCTCCAAAGGGGCAGGCTTCCACACAGGCACCGCAGCCTATGCACCGTTCGGCATCGATCTGCAACGACTCGTGGCTCATCGGCCTACCACCCTGTCCGCGATGAGGCGCTCCACAAGGGCTGCCGCGGCCACGTCCATGTCTTCCGCATCAAAAAACTGCACCTGGCCTTCCCTGACCTCGGGGGCAAAAATACGCACCACGCGCGTGGGAGAGCCCGTCAATCCCACCCGCTCGGGATCCAATTGAGGCAGCTCGTCAAGCCCCCACACTTCCAACTGGGTGCGGCGGGCCGCCCGCAGGCGCCAGCGCGTGGGATAGCGGGGCGTATTGATGCCCTTGAGCACCGTGATCACAGCAGGAAGCGGTGCCTCCACCAATTCGGTGCCGTCCTCCAAGAGGCGCTCCACCACGATCTTGCCAGCATCCTGATCGATGGAATGGATGCGTGACACATAGGTGAGCGGCACCATGCCCAGCCGCTGAGCGATGCCCGGTCCGACTTGCCCAGTGTCGCCGTCGATGGCCTGTTTGCCACAGATGACGAGATCGGCGCCCCCGAGAGCGCGGATGGCTACGGCCAGCGTGTAGGCCGTGGCCAGCGTGTCTGCGCCGGCAAACGCCCTGGCGCTCAACAACACCGCCCGGTCACAGCCCATGGCCAGCGCTTCACGCAGCTCTCGGTCCGCCTGGCCGGGTCCCATGCACAGGGCGGTAACGGTGCCACCGTGCCGCTCGGCCTGGCGAATGCCCTCCTCCACGGCGTACATGTCAAAGGGGTTGATGATGGTGCCCACGCCCTCGCGGCGCATGGTTCCCCGCTCCAGATCGAATTCAACCGCTGTGCTCTCGGGAACGGACTTGATACAGACAACGATGCGCAACCTGGACTCCCCTCACATAAAAGAGTGTCGTGGGTATATCACAAAGACCGGGTGAGCTCAACCGCTGGCGCACCGTGGGCCCGGCGGCGCAGCCATTTGACATCACGTCGGTGGGTCGGTATCTTGAGCATTGGCTCAGCGACCAAGGCATCGTCCCCGGCAGTTGGGCCGGGTTGTGGCGCGGCCCGGGAGCCACGCCCATACGTCCGCAACGTTGCGTGGTGAGCGCAGCTCGGTGCGCCCCAGTACAGGAGGAGAACAAGCATGTGGATCGAAAAAGTCAACACCTATCTGGTGAACGCCAACATCCTGCAGCGTGCCGACCGCCCACGGGGCCGCAACTGGTTGTTCACACAGATCAGCACCTATGAGGGCGTTACCGGCATCGGCGAAGGCACCGGTTGGCCCGAGGTCGTGCAAAAGGGTATCGAGGAGCTTTCCGGCGCACTCTACCGTGAAGAGCCCTATCATACCGAGCGCATCTGGCAAAAGCTCTATCGCGCGCTGCACGCTCACGGCCTCACTGGCTCTGTGCGAGGCGGCGTGATCAGCGCCATCGACATCGCCCTGTGGGACATCAAGGCCAAAAATATGGGCGTCCCTGTTTACCAGCTGCTGGGCGGCCCCGTTGACCGCAAGATCCGTATCTACGGCCATGCCGATACGGTGAAAGAGGCGCGCGCGCTGGTGGAAAAGGGATACACCGCCTTCAAGTGCAAGCCAGATGTGGCCCTGCTGGCCGAGTTGCGTCAGGAGCTGGGCCCCACCATCGACATCGGTGTGCACTGCCATGGAGAGTTCACCCCCGCAGAGGCACTCACGCTGGCGGAGGACATCCGTCCCTACAAGCCGGCCTTTCTCGAAGAGCCTACCAACCCCGATGATCTGCAGGCGCTCAAGTGGCTGGGCGAGCGCGCGCGGGTTCCTTTGGCTGCGGGCGAGCGTCTCTTTTCCAAGTGGGGCTTTCGCGAGCTGCTGGAAACCCGCGCCATCGCCATCGCCCAGCCCGAGATCACACGCATCGGCGGCATCACCGAGGCGAAAAAAATCGCAACGCTCTGCGAGGCCTTTGGCGTGGCCCTCGCCCCTCATGACGGCTCTGCTGGCCCCATCGCCGAGATGGCCAACCTGCACGTGTTGGCAACCACGCCCAGCACGCTCTTCCTGGAGCACCGCGCGCGGGACGTGTTCTGGCGGCGTGAGGTTGTGCAGGGAGTGCTGCTGGATCGCGATGGATACATTACCCTGGGCGACAAGCCCGGCCTTGGGCTGAAGCTCGACGTGGAGGCCCTGGCCAAGTACCCGCCCAAGCCCTATGGCGACTTTAACTATACGTATGAGGACGAGATCGCCATTAACCGGCGACGACGGGGAACGGACTGAACGCGGCAAGCAAAAGGGGGCAGGTGTACACCTGCCCCCTTTTGCTTGCCGCGTTCAGTCCGTTCCCCGTCGTCGCCGGTTAATGG
>JAAYED010000206.1 GCA_012728955.1 Chloroflexota bacterium | reverse complement strand
GGGATGCACCGGGGCGGGGTGACTTGCCGACCCACCCCGGCGCTCCCTTACACCGCCACGGCCAGTCCTGTCCGCAGCAGCAACCCGGACGGTTGGACCGCCGCGGGTTGGGCGTAGTGGATGGTGACCCCCCGTAACGGGCCACGCAGCCCCCACCGCCGGGCCAACTCCCGGCTGATGTCGACCACCCACTGCCGCTGCAGCAGACGGGCGACATCCTGCCGGCGGGCGCAGTCGATCACGAGCACCGGGCCGACGATGGCCCCGTCAGGATGCTCCAGCCAGACCTTGCGCCCGAGGTCTGCCGGGTCCAACAGGGCGACCGTGTCGACGCACTCCGGGCACGCCTGCACGTCGCCCACCCGCAACCGATATGCCAGCACCTCCTGCATCACGCCCTGGGCGTAATACGTCGCTTCCCCGGTCACGGGGAGGGGCGGCTGGATCGCTAACCACAGACCCAGCGCCAGAGACCACAAACTCATGCTGCACTACCTCACGTTGATCTCCGCCGCACGGGTAGCAATGCGGCGGGTAGATGATGGCTGGGCGCGCAGCGGCCCATCGGACTACCGACGGGCCGCTGTTACACGCCGGAAACTAACGGCGCAGGAATCCCAGGTCGTCCAACCACGCGCCGAGCATGGCGATCAGGAGGCCGCCGCTGCCCAGCAAGATGATCAGCCGGGCGATCCGGGCCTCCGGCCCGCCCAGCGCCAACATCTCGTTGAGCCGGGCCAGGCCCAGCAGCAGCAGGCAGGCCCCCGCCACGCCCACGGCCACCAGCGCCGCCCACCCCACCGCCCGCATGGCTTTCATGGTGCGCGCCCTTCCTGCTGGCGGGTCAGCGTGCGGGCCACCCGCCCCTTGATCCCCGCATCCCGAACGAACAGCCGCTGCAGGACTGTGACGCACTCGGCGCACAGCCAGAACTGGGCGTACAGCCGCTCGGTCGTCTCCGGCCCGAACGCATCCACGATGACGGTGATGTGCTCGCGGCCTTCGCGCTCCTGACAACTCTGGCAATATCGCATATTGCAACTCCCCTCTCCTGTGGGCCGGGCGATTCCGGCCTCCGTTGCTGTGCCTTTGCTTTGGCCCGGTTTGCACTGGTTCGCTGCGCCTTCGCGTTGCCTTGCGCTGGGCTGCACTGCCGCGCCGCGCTGAGCCTTGGCTGTGTTCTGTTGTGCTTACTTCTCCGGCGTCAAGGTGTAGGTGAACCGGCCCCAACCGCCCGTGCGCCAGCCCCCGATCCCGTGGTAGAAGCCCCAGTCCAGCAAATCCTCCAGGGCCTGCTGGCTGATCTCCGACGGGTAGACGCTGATTCCCGCGTTGAACTTCGTCCCTGCGGGCAGGGTCTCGCTGGCCGCGATGAACACCCGCGCGCCGAACGGCGTCCGCTTGCGGCAGGGCCGCTCGAAGAGGCCCGGCTCCTCGCCCGGTGGGGTAAGCAGGGGGATCTCCACCGGGGAGACGAACACGTAGTTCTCCACCTTCTGGCGCAAGTTCTTCACCCCGCCGTGCACCTTGCCGTTGAGCGCCGCCGCCGCCTCCTTGAGATACCCGGTCAGGTGGTAGTCGTAGAGGATGGGTGCGCCTTTGGCGTTGCGGAAGAAGTAGGTCGTGTATTTCCCGGCATCGGCCAAGTCAACGTCGT
>JAAYED010000205.1 GCA_012728955.1 Chloroflexota bacterium | reverse complement strand
CTCCGGCTCGAGCAGACGAGTCGTCTGCTCAACCCGCATGCCACAGTGCGAGCAAAAAGAGGCCTCGGGCTCTACAGGCTGTCCGCAACGGGGACACTCCATAACCACTCCTTTGCACGTCCGTTGTCGGATGTGCTCCACAATGTGGTGGACCCGTACGACACAAGCATACCGAAAAGCAGCGGGAATCGCCAAGCGTTCCCGTCCTGCAGAGCCACGGTCCGACGGCCAGCGGGCATGTCATTTGACGGCTCCCGGCCAGCATGGTATATTTACTGCTGTTCGTGCCACCCTAGCTCAATCGGCAGAGCAGGCGCTTCGTAAGCGTCAGGTTTCGAGTTCAACTCTCGAGGGTGGCTTTTTCTGTACCCTTGATTCACGTGGCCAGCAGAATACCCCCGACGCGCTGGTGCGCCACGAGGCCAATCCCGAAACCGCAACTTGGGTTCCCCAAACTGGCGACTCTACGGCCTGCAGTCAAGTGTGGTTTAGTCGCTTCTATTACTTGTGTATCCATCCTGATACGCCTCGTCAGGCTGTACCCCGCCAGCGCATGTGATACAATCAGGTATGCTGCTGTTCGCCGAGGGTGAGCTCCTCGAGGCCCGCTCCTTGGTCAGCCCGCAGCCGAACGGATCCGTCCCAAGTGCTTCCACCCGCGACAGGAGGTTGTGGTGGGTTCCTTTGTTCACCTGCACGTACACAGCGAGTTTTCGCTGCTGGATGGCTTGGCGCGTTTGCCCGACCTGTGCCTGCGTGCCCGCGAGCTGGGGATGGACTCTCTGGCGCTCACCGATCACGGGCAGATGTATGGCACCATCCGCTTTCATCACGCGGCGCGGGCAGCCGGCATCAAGCCGATCTTTGGATGCGAGGTGTACCAGGCCAGCCGGAGCCTCCATCAAAAAGAAGCCCGTCTCGACAGCAGATCGTATCACCTGATTCTGCTCGCCACCAACCTGACCGGTTACCAAAACCTCCTGAAACTGGTGACCACGGCCAACATCGATGGCTTTTACTATCGCCCACGGATCGACTCTCAGTTGCTTGCCGAACACAGTGAGGGTCTCATCTGCCTGTCCGGATGCATCTCGGGACTGGTGGCCTCGCAGGTGCGCGATGGCCAGCTGGACAAGGCGCAGCAGACCATCCTGTGGTTCAAGGATCTCTTTGGTCCAGACCGCTACTTTGTCGAGCTGCAGCGACACGCCGGCGTCCCTGAACTGGATGCCATCAACCTGCAGTTGGTGGATCTCGCCAAACGAGCGGGCGTCAAGTGCGTGGCGACCAATGATGTGCACTATACACTGCGTGAAGATGCTCCCGCGCAGGATCTCTTGCTGGCACTGCAGACCAACACCACCATGGCCGATCCCAACCGCATGCGCATGGGCAGCGACGACTATTATCTCATGTCGGCGGAAGAGATGCGGACGCTGATGGCGCCCTACCCGGAAGCCGTGGAGAACACGCTGCTGGTGGCCAGCCAGTGTGATGTTGACCTCACTCCTGACGGCTATCACCTGCCGCATTTTCAGGTTCCCGACGGCTCCAGCCCGGCCGTGTACTTGCGTCAGCTCTGCCAGCAGGGCCTCCAGCGCCGCTATACGGAGATCACCCCCGAGATTCAAGCGCGGCTGGACTATGAGCTCGACGTGATCCACAACATGGGCTTTGACGAGTACTTTTTGATCAACGAGGATCTGGTGCGGTGGGCCAAGCAGGAGGCCCGCATGCTGGTAGGCCCCGGCCGTGGCTCTGGCGCCAGCAGCCTGGTGGCCTATGCACTGGGCATCACCGACCTCGAACCCCTTCAGCTGGGGCTGATTTTCGAGCGTTTTTTGAACCCGGGCCGCATCACCATGCCCGACATCGACCTGGACTATCCAGAGGACCGGCGTCAGGAGGTGATCGACTATCTGACCAGGCGTTACGGCGAGGATCACACCTCACAGATCGCCACCTTTGGGACCATGGCAGCGCGCGGAGCTATTCGTGATGTGGGGCGCGCCCTGGGCATCCCGCTGAGCGAAGTGGACCATGTGGCCAAGCTGATCCCCTCGGGCCCCCGCAAAACCATCCAGGATGGGCTGGATACGGTGGCCGAGTTGCGCAACCTGTACGAGACGCGCCCCTCTATTCGTGATCTAATCGACTATTCCCAAAAAGTCCAGGGGCTGTCACGTCACCTCTCGACGCACGCGGCCGGAGTGATCATCTCTGACCGTCCGCTGGTAGAGTACTCGCCCCTGCAGCGGGCTCCCCGGGGAGAGGGGCTCATTTCGCAGTACGCCATGTCCGACGTCGAAGAGATCGGCCTGCTCAAGTTGGATGTGCTTGGGCTCTCTACCCTCACGGTGCTCGACAAGGCTTTTCGCTGGATCAAGCGCACCAGTGGCATCGCCCTGACGCAGGATTCCATCCCCCTGAATGATCCCGAATCGTTCGCCTTGCTCGCTTCGGGCGAGGTGACCGGCATCTTTCAGGTGGAGAGCGAGGGCATGCGCCGCGTTCTGCGCGACATGCAGCCCACCGAGTTCACAGATATCATCGCCATCCTCGGGCTGTATCGGCCGGGGCCCATGGCCTCTATTCCCGAATACATCGATCGCAAGTTTGGTCGCAAGCCCGTAATCTATTCGCACGAGCTGCTGGAGCCGATCCTGCGTGAGACCTATGGCATCATCGTCTATCAGGAGCAGGTGATCCAGATCGTATCCACGCTGGCCGGGTTCAGCGCCTCTGAGGCTGATCTGCTGCGCCGCGCCATGGGCAAGAAAAAAGTCCAGGTGATGGAGGAGCAGCGGGCCAAGTTCATCGAAGGTTGCGTGGCCAACGGTGTGGCCCAGCCGGTAGCAGAGAGCATTTTTGGCGACATCCAGACCTTTGCCGACTATGGCTTTAACAAGTCCCATGGGGCTGCCTATGCCATCATCACCCTGCAGACAGCCTACCTCAAGGCACACTATCCGGCCGAATTCATGGCAGCCCTGCTCACGGTGGAGCGTGGCAACTTGGAAAAGGTTGCCCAATTCGTCAACGAGTGCCGTCGCCTGGGCATTACCGTCGCGCCGCCCGATATCAACGCCTCCGGTGTGGATTTCGAGGTGGAGCCGATAGGCTGGACCAGCCTGGAGGACCGGGCGCAATTGGCGGGAAGAGCAGAGCTGGCGGTGCGCTTTGGCCTGGGGGCAATCAAGAATGTGGGCGATGCCCCGGCAGAGATCCTGGTGAGTGCGAGGGGCACCGAACCCTTTGCCAGTCTGGACGATCTGGCGAATCGGGTCGATCTCCGATTGATCAACAAGCGTGTGCTCGAGTGCCTGGTACGCGCCGGTGTGTTTGACAGCCTTGGCGAGCGCAACGCGATGCTCGCCTCGCTCGATCGTGCGCTGGCACTCAGCCAGGAGGTTCACAGCGCGCGGGATGTGGGCCAGCGCACGCTGTTTGACCTCAGCCCACAGATGCTCAAACAGACCACACCACCGGCTCAGGTGTCTGCAGCGGTGCCTCCCATGGACCAGAAACAGCGCCTGGCGGACGAAAAAGAATTGCTGGGATGTTTTGTATCCGCACATCCTCTGGACGCATTGAGCGGCTATGTAGACCCGCGCCTTACCTCCCTGGCAGAGCTCTCCGAGGAGCAGGACGGTCAGAGCGTGACAATAGCCGGCAGTATCAACAGCCTGAGAACGATCAGCACACGCAAAGGGGAGCCGATGGCCTTTGTCCAGCTGGAGGATCTTTCCGGAGAACTCGAGCTGGTGGTGTTTCCTCGCGTATATGAGCAGGTCAAAGAACATCTGGTGGAGGGCGAGCTCGCCCTGGTAGAGGGCAAGGTGAACCTCCGAGCAGAGCGCCTGTCGCTGCTGGTGGATACCCTTGGGCCGTACGTACTGCCCCGCAATGCCGTGAAAAAGTCGCCCGAACGGCGCCGTGCCAGGCACCTGACGGTCGAACTGCCTCTCAATGGGGACCACAACGGCGACGCGATGACCGCGCGCCAGGTGCTGGACATCCTGGACGCCCACCAGGGGGATGTGCCCTACTCTTGTTTTCTGCGCACCCCGCAGGGCAATGTCAGAATCGACTTTAGCGCTACCACAGGCTACAATGCCCAGTTGGAAGCCAAGCTGGCAGACCTGATCGGTCGCGACCGCCTTACGGTGGATTGGGCCTAGCTCGCTACCCGGGAGCCATGATCGGCATGCCCCGGCTGCCGGTTATGCCTCGCCCGATGGCCTGTCATGAGGGAGCAGTGCTGAATGCGTTCGTCCGGGTGGACATCCCGCGGGTTGCTGGCGTGTGCCGCCTTGCTGGCGCTGGCCGTACTCATTGTGCGGCTGGCCACGCCCGCCCGCATCGTGTTCAGCGCCAGGACCCTGGCACAGCCCACGGGCGGCCACGTGACGGCGCTGGCCGTTCACCCTCAGGAAAGCAACCTCCGTCTGGTTGCTACCACCACCGGCCTCTTTCGCACCAGCGACAAGGGCGCAACGTGGGAGCGGGCGGAGGTGCCTGCCCTGTGGAACTCTCCTGCCCAACAGATCCTCTTTGATGCCACGCTGCCGAGCAACGCCTACGCGCTGGGAGCCTTTGGGCTGGGGATTTCAGCCGATGCGGGCCTTACGTGGAACGTGGCTGCCCCTCCGACCTCAGAGACCACCTATCTATCCCTGGTTCAGAGTTCGGATGGCTCAACACTCTACATCGTAGCCGCTGACGGGTTGTTGCGCAGCACCGACCATGGCGACACGTGGCATCCCTTGCCGATCTCGCCCGAGATGACCAGGCTCACTGCTGTTGTGCCCCATCCCACCCGATCTGGAACGCTCATCGCCGCAGCCGCCAGCGGTGTGTTCAGTACGGCAGATCGCGGCGAGACATGGCAGCCGATCGGCGGCGGCCCGCAGGAGCCTGTGGACTGGCTGGTATTGGCAGGTGACGCCGCGGGCAAGGTGCGAGCGCACTGCTCCGAAGGTACCTACGAGCTCAGCCAGGACGCATTGACCTGGACCTCCCTCGAGACGACAACACCGCTGGGGCCACTGGACACCTGGGCCGGGCTGACCACCCTGCACAATGCGGGCGCGGCTCTGGCTACGGTGCCAGAGGCCGCCGCCATGCCGGAAGGTTTAGAGCGTGTGGCCTGTGCAGGGGCGCCTGTTGTATGCCTGGGGGCTGGTCCGGAAGGGCTGCTCGAATCCAGCGATTCCGGCCAGAGCTGGGCAGCCTGGGGCGCCTCCCTGCCGGCAGCCCCCATCACGCACCTGGCGGCGATTCCCAACATGACCGATGAACTGGTGGCCCTCAGCGGTGGGGCGCTCTTTTACAGCACTGCCCGAGGTGAGACCTGGGAGCGTCGCGGCAGTCTTACCGTGCCTGCCGATCAGATTCGCAGCTTGGTTGTTTCCCCCGATGATGCCGACAGCGTACTGTTGCAGACCACCGAAGGGACGATAGTATACAGTGCGGACGGTGGCCAAAGCTGGGTAGAAGACACAACGGCGCCGGTTGAGGACGGAGCTCTGCCCATCGTGGCGATCAAT
>JAAYED010000204.1 GCA_012728955.1 Chloroflexota bacterium | reverse complement strand
TCCGGTAATGCCTCGCGGGGTACACCGAACAGATCCAGCATGCAGGGGTCCCAATCCAGCGCCGCCAGGTTGAACAGCTGCGTACGCGACGCGTTGGTCACATCGGTACAAAAGGCCTGCCCGGAAGTCAGCTGCCACAGCAACCATGCATCTACCGTGCCCACGCACAGCTCGCCATTAGCAGCGCGCGCCCTGCCATCCGGCACCTGATCCAGCAACCAGCGCGCTTTGCTGGCGGAGAACATGGGGTCCAGAGCGAGGCCGGTGCGTCGCTGCACCATGGGTCCATGGCCCTCGGCGCGCAGTTGAGCACAAAACTCGGCGGTGCGATGGCATTGCCAGGTGATGCAGGGGCCCAGGGGCTGGCCAGTTTGCCTGTCCCACAGCAGCACCGACTCGCGCTGGTTACTGATGCCTATCGCTGCAACCGCACCACCGGCCAGGCCATCCAACACCTCTGCAGCAGCGGAACGCGTCGCCTCCCACAGCTCGCGGGCATCTTGCTCCACCCAGTCCGGCCGGGGAAAGGTGATGCCCAATGCGCGGGAGGCTGACCGAACAAGTTGCCCCTGTTCGTCCACCAGGCAGGCCTTGGCGTTGGTGGTCCCCTCATCAATTGCCAGAACGTACCGTTGCATGGCTACCCCCGCTCAGCCCTGATGTCGGTACACATCCCATCCCATAAAGGTACCCAGCGCCTCCCGCAGCACATCGGCGGTCAGCGAACGGCTCATCGCCACGTGGTGCTCAAAGCCCTGCAAACAGATGTGCTGCATCAGCTCCTGCAGGCCCGGAATCTCTACCACGGCACGACTGCCAAAGGTATCCAGAGGATCGTCGACAAAGCGACCTTCCCCCACATAACAGCGGATGCTCCCCTGCTGATCATCGGTGCTGACACGGGCATAGGTCATGGGGCCGGAAGGTGCCCGACCTGCGATGACACCGTAGGTGTTCTCATAACCCAGGGTAGAGCCCAGGATCGGAGCGTACTCCATGGTGGGCCGCTCTGCGTAAAAGGAGCGTGGCCAATTGCCGCAATGGAACAGCACGCACCGGTTTTCGTCGTCACCATAGTCATTGTTCCAGTCCACCAGTGCGCTGGGCGTGCCCGAAGCCAGCTGCAGGGCATACATGGAGACGGCGCCTGTCACGTCCACTTCGCAGGCACTGGGCAAGAGGCGTTCGCCCATCATGCTCATCAGCGTGCACACATTGGCGCCCAGGTTGGACTGCAGCGAGTTCCAGCACTGGATGGCGGTGGCATCGATCGCCAGTTCGCTCATCCATTGGTCCAGCACAACGCCAAATTTGGCCATGCGCAGCAGCGCCGCCGAGGGAACACCGCTCGTGTCCAGATAAGCCTGAATGGAGGCAACCCGCTCGCGTACGCGTGCATCCTCATCCGCCAGAGCAGCGGCGGGCCCCAAAATCTCGGAAAGATCCACCGTCTGCACGCTGATGCCGCTCTGCTGCAGCAATTTCTCGCTGTAGCGTGTGGTGTTAAAGGCGTTGGGGCGCGCCCCCACCGCACCGATGCGAGCCGTGCGCAGGCCATTGACCACTGCACACACGCGCACAAACCGCTCCAGTTCCTGCCTGAACTCGGCGGCGGTGGGATGCAGGGTGTGCCTTCGGGTGACGGCAAAGGGGTAGCCGTACTGGCGCAGATTATTGCACACCGAGATCTTGCCGCAGTAGGCATCACGGCGCACCGCCGGCGACAGCGCCTGGAGGTCATCGGGAAAGGCGTGCACCAGAATGGGCACCTGCAATCCCGACAATCGGATCGCTTCCACGGCTGCTTTTTCATCGCCAAAGTTCGGCAAACTGATCAGAATGCCGTCGATGTCATGTCGGTGCGCATCAAAGAGTGCGGCGCACTTTTGAGCGTCCGCCCAGGTCTCGACTGCGCCAGCTTTGGTCTGCGCAGTATCGAGCACCACTGGCGTGATGCCCAGCTCGGTCAGCACCGAGAGCAGCTCCTCGCGGCCTGCCGTGATAAGACTGTCCGGAAAGAAATCACGATTGCCCAGAATGATGCCCAGCGTCGGTTTGTCCTTCATGAAGCCTCCCATCGCTGAAAAAGCGCGTCGTTCAATATGTTCAATCGGCCCGCAGGGCCCTGCGTTGCTGCAGCCGGCTCACGGTATGGGCCACGCCCTCCACCGTAAGGCCATAGTGAGCGAAAATCTCCCTTTGAGAGCCCGCCACCAGCGCCTCGTCCGGAAAAGCCAGAATGTCAAAAGGAACGCAACGCCCGGCACGCATCAGCACGGCAGCGCAGGCCTCTCCCAGCCCGCCATAGACGCTGTGCTCCTCCAGCGTCACCACGGCCCCTGTCTCATCGGCCGCGGCCAGCACCGCAGCCTCGTCCAGAGGCTTGACGGTGTGCATGCTGAGCACTCGGGCCGAGGTGCCACGCTGAGCCAGCGCTTCTGCCGCCCCCAGGGCCACCGGCACCGTCTCGCCCGTAGCGATCAGGGTGACATCCCTGCCCTCCCGCAGCCGCGCCGCGCGCCCCACCACAAAGGGCTCTTGCTCAGGATGCACGTCGGGCATGGCCGCCTTGCCCAGGCGAATGTACACGGGATGCTCTGCACAGCAGGCGTACTTGACCGCCTCTCGCGTCTCCAGGTTATCCGCCGGCGCCAGTATGGTGATGTTATGAATGGCCCTCAGAACGGCACAGTCATGCAGCGAGTGGTGCGTGGCGCCCAAGGCCCCATAGCTGACACCTGCACTGATGCCCACTACGGTGACGGGGTGATCCGAGTAGCAGACATCATTCTTGATCTGCTCCAGGGATCGGGCGGTGATAAAGCAGGCCGGCGACACAGCGAATACCTTTTTCCCTGCCGAGGCCAGACCGGCAGCGATGCCGATAACGTTCTGCTCGGCGATGCCGGTCTCGACAATCTGTTCGGGCAGCCTCTGGCCAAAACCCGTGAGCCTGCCAGAGCCGCGCGAGTCGCTGGTCACCGCCAGCACGTCGCGATCCGCCGAGGCCAGCTCCAGCAGTGTCTCTGCAAACACATCCAGATTGGGCTTGCCCATCATTGTGCCTCCTCCAGCGCACGACGAGCGGCGGCCAGCTCGCCCAGCGCCTGCTGCAGTTCCTCTGCCGTCGGCACCCGGTGGTGCCAACCGGCTTGATTCTCCATAAAGCTCACGCCCTTGCCCTTGACGGTATGGGCCATCAGCAGGGAAGGCTTGCCCGCCTCAAAGGGCACGCTCTCCAGCGCGCTGCTCAGCGCCACGACGTCATTCCCGTCCACCTGGCGAACGGCATAGCCAAAGGCACGGAACTTTTCCCCCAACGGTTCCAGCCCGTTCACCTGCTCCGTAGGGCCAGTGATCTGCAAGCCGTTGCGGTCGATGATGACCACCAGGTTATCCAGCCTGTAGTGGGCGGCAGCCAACGAGGCTTCCCAGTTGCTGCCTTCGTCCAGTTCGCCATCTCCCAGCACGGTAAACACCCGGTACGGTCGCCCGTCCATCCGCGCCGCCAGCGCCATGCCCACCGCCACGGCCAGCCCGTGCCCCAGAGCACCGGTGTTGTGTTCGATGCCGGGCACGGCGCGGGTTGGGTGCCCGATAAAGTGAGAGCCATAGCGTCCGAGCGTCTCCAGCTCCTCTGCCGGGAAAAACCCCCGGTCTGCCAGCACCGTATAGAGTGCCTCCACACAGTGTCCCTTGGATTGCACGTACCGATCGCGATCAGGATCGGCCATGCGATCGGGCGCAACGCGGAGCACCCGGTTGTACAATACATTCAGGATGTCGATCAGCGACAGATCGCCACCGGTGTGCCCTGCCCCAGCCCGTACAATGAGCTGCAGCGTGCTGGCACGGTATACCAGCGACTTGACCTTCAGTTCCTTGTCCGTCAACATATGTCCTCCCATCTGGGGTACACAACCTGTGGCCGCATTGTAACCTAAACTCCGGCGCGCCGCACCACGCTGTCCATGTCCACCGAGTGACCTTGAGGGCAGGGCGGCCCGTGACCTGCGCAGCCTGTGGAAGCAGTTGCCTCCCCAAGTGTTGGAATGAACAGTCACGCTTTCAGAAGGAGCAAGACATGCGCCTGGTACATTTGGATACCGACTTGGGTGGGGACATCGACGACCTGTGCGCCCTGGCCCTGGTGCTGGCCTGGCCCGACACCCGGCTGATCGCCGTCACCACCAATTCGGAGGACAGCGGCCGCCGCGCAGGATACGCCCGAGCGGCTCTGACACTGGCTCAGCGTGAGGATGTGCCGGTGGCGGCCGGCGCCGATGCTGCGGATGGCTATTACCGGGTGTGGCCGGGACTTCCCGATGAAGCCGCTTTTTGGCCTGATCCGCCCATCCACCGCCCCGTGCCTCCCTTGCCAGGACGGGTGGAGCAGGCGCTCGCCCTGCTGGAGAGCAGCATCCGCCGCGGCGCCCTGATCATCGCCATCGGCGCGCTCACCAATCTGGCACTGCTGGAGCAGCGACAACCCGGCATTCTGCAGAACGCCCACCTGGTGGTGATGGGCGGGTTCCTCCGGCCTCCCCGTGCCGGCTACCCGCGCTGGGACTATACCGAGGACTGGAATCTGCAGGTGGATGTGGCCTCTGCGCTGACGGTGCTGCGGTCGGCCGAACCGCTGCTGGTGCCGCTGACCGTCACCGTCGAGACCTGCCTGCGACACAGTCATCTGGGCACACTGCGCCAGGGCGGGCCTCTGGCCGCGCTGATCGCCCATCAGGCGCTGGCGTTCGAGCGCACCGAGGGGCTGGCAGAGCGCGTGTTGCCCACCAGCCCCGCCTTGCCCGCTGACCTGATCAACTTTTTGCACGACCCGTTGGCCTGCGCCATCGCCCTGGGGTGGGATCAGGGCGTGTGCATCGAAACGGTCCCCATTACCTCCAGCGTGGAGGGCGGCTGGCTGCGCCAGCGAGCAGAGCCCACAGGCAAGCCCACGCGGATGGTCACCGCGGTCGATGGCCCGGCCTTGGACGCCCATTGGCTGGCAACGGTGTGCAGAGGAGCTTGAAGGCTACCCTGGCAAAAAAGGCTCCCTCCCGGCGGTGAGATCGCTCAGGGTCAGCGAGCGCGCTCTCTCCTGATGCGATAGCGATGGATGGACACACTCAGGTAGGCACCAAAGAGCAGGATCATGCCGCTCAGATAGGCCCAAGTGAGAAAGGCGATGATCGAGGCCACTGACCCGTATACCAGGTTCGTGCGCGACATGTAGGTGCCTACAAAGGCCACAAACCCGTGCTTGGCGCCCTCCCACAGCAGGCCTGCCCCCGTCGCTCCCAGCAACAGATCCCGCGGCGAGCCACGCCCGTGGGGCATGGCCATGTACAACACCCAGAAAGAAGCAATGTCCAGCAGAACCGCCAGTCCTGTGGTGAGACCCAGTGCCATGTAATGAAAGCGCTCGGGCAGATAGCTCGACAGGCTGGCGACAAAGCTGCCTGCGGCCAGCCCGGCCACCAGCGCTGGCCCGGCCAGCAGCAAAATCAAGGTCATGGCGATCCCATAGCGCTGCCAGATGGGCCGGATGTATTGCGCCTGCCAGATGTCGTGCAAAATGCCGCCCAGGCTGCGAAAAAAAGACGAGGCGCTCCACAGCAGGGCGACGCCGGCGGCGATGGATACGGGGCCCCGCACCCGGATGATGCCGGCCACGTTCTCTCCCATCAGATCGCCCAGGGTTGGAGCCAGAAACTCGAGCTGCTGGATGACGGCAGCGATGTTTCCCGAGGGCCCCAGAGAATAGCTCGCAATCGCGATGCTCAGCAGCGTCACGGGGAAAATCGAGAGCAGCGCAAAGTAGGCGATGGCAGCCGCCGAGAGCCCCGTGCGGGCCCCCAGCATCGGCCGGATCGCATCCCACAAGACTCCGGGCACGCCGCTCAAACGCCTGTCCAGATTCCCTGTCAGGGTGTAGGCTCGTTGTCGCAGCTTTTGCAGGCCGGCGCTCAGCCTGGCGAACATGTCCCTCCCGCAACACTTTTCTGCCGTACCTCACCAGACCATACGCATGGCGCAGCGGACTGTCAACGTGCCTCTGCCCGCCTTGCAGAGCCGCGATGCAGGCCGTATGCTCTGCCATACGCAGCACACTGCACGGAAAGGGAGGACAGCATGCCTCTGCCACGCATCGCGCTGACCATGGGCGACCCCGCTGGGATAGCCCCCGAGATCATCCTTCGAGCCCTGAGCGATCCCTGTCTGCGAGGGCGTTGCCAACCGCTGATTCTCGGCGATCCGGCGGTGATGGCGCGGGCCGCGGCGCTGGTGCCCGGGGCTCCCGTGCTGCGCACGGTGGCCCAGGTCGACGAACCGCTTGCAGGGGGCGAGATCGGGGTGCTGCCCACCTGCCCCGCAGCGCCGGAGGAGATACCCTCCGCTGCCATCAATATCGACACGGCGCGCGCCATGCTGGCTCCGCTGGAGAGGGCCTGCGACCTGATCGAGCACGGCAGCATCGAGGGCCTGGTTTCCGGTCCCCTGAACAAGGAAGCCTTTTCACTGTGCGGCTTGGCCTGCAGCGACGAGCTCGAGTTCATGGCCGAGCGTCTGGGATGCCAGGGGGCGTACATTCTGGGGCTGATGCGGGGCGTGTGGGTCGCCTCCATCGCCGAGCACGTGCGCTTTCGGGCGATCGCCGACCTCGTCACCAAAGAGAACATCCTGCGTGCCATCTCCAGCCTCGAATCGCTCATGCGTCGGGCAGGGGTGCAGGACCCCAAGGGTGATCGCCCACGCATCGCCGTCTCGGCCTTGAACCCGCATGCCGGCGAGGGCGGCACACTGGGCACGGAAGAGGTCACCGAGATTCGTCCCGCTGTGCTGGAGGCGCAGGCGCGGGGCCTGGCCGCCTCCGGTCCCTACCCGGCAGACACGGTGTTTGCCCGTGCCCTGGAGGGTCAGTTTGAGGGCGTCATCGCCATGTTCCACGACCAAGCCAATATCGCCCGCAAGCTGCAACCCATGTCAGAGCGCGTGACGCTGTTTGAAGGGTTGCCTGTGCCCGTGGGCACTACGGCCCACGGCGTGGCCTATGACATCGCAGGGCGCGGCATCGCAGACCCAGGCAGCCTGACTTTGGCGCTGGACTGGGTGATCCGCCTGGCCGCGGGCACTACCCGCTAAGGGGCGGAACGTCCACCACTGCGCAGCCAGCGCCGAGGGCGACTGTCAGCAGGAAGCGGAAAGTCATCACGCACGTGCTGGCTGCGGTAGCAGATCCGTGGTTGGTGACCTCCCCTCGGGGCAATACAACTCGAACTGCCGCGGCTCGAGCGTCGTACCCGCCTGATCGCAGCGCGCCAAGGGGGGCGCTCTTGGCAGCAAAGAGGCCCCGTGGTATCCTTATTTGTCGTAGAGTATTTCCCCCTGTCCTATCGGTGAGGAGGCCCCAGAGTGATTTACAGAGATCTTGGAAACACCGGCTTGAGCGTCTCCCAATTGGGCTATGGCGCCATGCGTCTGCCCATGGAGGGCGAAGGCGCAAGCGCCCGGGTGAATCGTGAGTTGGCCATCCCGATGCTGCACGCCGCCTTTGAGGCCGGTGTCAACTATGTGGATACCGCCCACGGCTACAGCAACCAGGACAACCAGCGCCTGGTGGGAGAGGCGCTCAAGGGCTGGCGCGACAAGATCGTCGTGTCGACCAAGAACCCCGAGTACAACG
>JAAYED010000203.1 GCA_012728955.1 Chloroflexota bacterium | reverse complement strand
TAACAGTATCCCCCTGCCCGAGGGCACCCGCACCATTGCCCACGAGCTCAGCGACGCTGGCTACGAAGTGGGGTATATTGGCAAGTGGCACCTGGCGGGCCGCAAGGGCTATGAGGCGCAGTGGGTGCCTGAAGAGCGGCGGGGAGGTTACCGCGACTTTTGGCTCGGTGCCGATCTGCTCGAGTTCAGCTCCTCTCCCTATGGTGGCGGCTACTTTGACGGCGACAATAACTTTTGTCCCTTTGAGGGATATCGAGCCGATTCCCAGACCGACGACGTGCTCGAGTATCTCCGCACCCGTGATGGCGAGCGTCCCTTTTTTCTCTTTCTCTCTTATCTGGAGCCCCACCACCAGAACAATCTGAACAGGTATGTGGCCCCCCATGGCTATGCCGAACGGTATGCGGACTATCCCGTACCGCAGGATCTGGTGCAGCGCCACATGGGTGACTGGCAAACAAACCTGCCGGATTACTATGGCATCTGTGCGGACCTCGATGAGAACCTGGGCAGGATTCGCGCCGAGCTCGAACGGCTGGGACTGGCGGAGAACACCGTGATCATTTACACCACCGATCACGGAACCCACTTTAGAACCCGTAACGCTGAATACAAGAGATCTTGTCATGAGGCATCTATCCGTATCCCCATGGTTGCGTGCGGGCCTGGCATCCCCTCCGGCGTGGTGGTGGATGAATTGGTGTCTCTGATGGACATTCCCCCTACCATCCTGTCTATCGCCGGGGCTCCTGTTCCCGAGCACTATGACGGGCGCAACATGCTGCCGTTGACGGACGGTACTGCCCAGGATTGGCCGGATGACGTCTTTGTGCAGATCAGCGAAAGCCAGGTGGGCCGGGCGGTGCGCACGGCGCGCTGGAAGTACGGAGTGAATGCGCCCGACAAGAACGGCTGGAACGATATGGGATCTGATAGTTACGAAGAACAGTATTTGTACGATCTCGAGGCGGATCCCTGGGAGCAGACCAATCTGGTGGGCGATCCGTCTCTCGAGGGGGTGCGTCAGGAGCTGCGCCAACGCCTGATCGCTCGCATGCTGCAGGCGGGCGAGGCTGCGCCAGAAATCGTCCCGGCACCGGTGAGCCGCTATGCACGCTGATACCATGCAGGGAGCGCAGGGAAACCAGGAGAGTATTGTCAGCGCAACCCGCTTCCGGCCTGTGCCCTGGCAGCTGCGCGATCTGCTGCGTGGCTCGCTGGCGGCTTTGGGGTTGCTCCTGCTCGGCGCCATCGCCGCGGCAGTCGTGGCGGCGCTGGCAGGCATGGTGGGGGCCGATATGGAGGACCCGCGGATCCAGGGTGTGATGGCCGTGGTGATCATGGGCCTCGAGGCGGTGTTCATCCTGCCTGCCTGGCGCTGGGGCCCGAGCAAGTACCGTGTGGGCATTGGGTGGCTGGGTGTGCACCGCGCTCCTCTCGGGAGGACCGTGCTGTATACCCTGCTGGGCCTGGCCGTGATCCTGCTCATCAACATGCTGTGGGCGCAAGCCATGCAGCGCTTTGGCATACCTGGGCAACCGGACCTGGTGCCCATCTTTGGGACTGGGCTCGGCAGTCAGCTGGTGGCTCTCCTGGTGGTTGGTGGGATAGCGCCCGTTGCCGAGGAAGTGTTCTTTCGGGGGTTCCTCTATGCCGGCCTGCGTGACGCCTGGGGCGTGGGCAAGGCGATACTCGTCTCGGCAGTGATCTTTGGTCTGGTGCACATGTCCCTGTCCACACTCGTGCCGATTCTGGCCATGGGGGCAGTCTTTGCGTATCTCTACGAGCGCACCGATACGCTGTGGGCCAGCATCGCGCTGCACGCCGTGATCAACACGCTCGGGGTACTGGCGGCATACGCTGCACGCTAGCCTGGCGTGAATAACGAGAGGGAGGGCACCATTGCCCTCCCTCTGTCATGAGCCTATCTCGGCAATACGCTAAAGGTCTCTCCAGCGGTGCGGCCGTACACATCCGGTGCATACAGCTGGAATGCCTGTGCCGGCAGCACGCCATAGGCGCCGGCCGCGGTGCAGCGTATCTGATAGGCGTATTCGTACGTTCCACGCGGTAGGTGCTCGGCGAACAGCGCCAGCTTTTCGTCAAACATCTGCCGGTGGCTCGGCCAGTACTGTCGCCAGCCCCACTCTGTGTCGGCGCTCTCCGGCATCAGGTCCAACGTCTCTGGATCCAGTTGTGGTGTCGTCGCCAGGTCAGGATCGATGGCCTCACATCCCGCGGGCAGGGGATCCTCTACCACCACATGGTACAGATCGTAAGGTGCCACCAGCGTAAGATGCACCGTCATCGTCTCCCCGGCGTGAGCCTGGTGAACGGCAGCATCGCTCGCCTCTGATGTATAGCTCCGATAGATGCTCAGGCCACGGTCCAACGGCTCCAGCGCCGTTACGGGCAGTAGATAACGCAGATAAGCAGAATAGTACAGGTTGCCCGGTCCCGCTGCAGGGATGCGCTCCAGATCAAGGTAGGCGTCGTCTCCAGGGCTCAGGTCCGTCATGGGGATTTGTACTACGGTGGGCTCGGCCAGCTCTTGAGGCACAACCTGCCGCTCTGCCACCGTCTGTTCGTTGAGCATCAGCCGCAGTGTATAGTCCGCATCCAGCTCCCCGGCAGCCACCATATAGTCGGTGAGCGCCAGAATCGCCCACACGTTTTCCTGCGTGGATTCCCATCGCCCGCTGGAGCGCGCCATGGCAAGCCAGCGCACAACCTGGGGCAGGAGACTGTGTTCGGGATTGGTCTGCACCAGCGCACGGAGCACGATCGCCGTGGTACGCGTGTTGGTGTTCATCTGCCAGTAGGCCGGTGCGTCTTCCTCCCAGTGCAGCCCCGTGGAGGTGATGATGCTGGCCTGCAGCAGCTCCTCGGCCAGCACATTGGCCCGCTCTGGCTCTTCCGCCTCGAGGAGTCGCAATGTCATGAGTAGATAGCCCTGTGCGTACCGCGACAGGTTCTCACGCGCCTCGAACAGGGCCGATGCCCGGCCGAGCTCGGGCTCGCCGGCGACCGCCAGGGCGTACAGTATGGTGGCGCGGGTGTCCCAGTCATCGGTCGACTGGGGACTGGTGTTGTCCATATATCGCCTGAGGTATTCGATCGCCTGCCCCATGCTCAATTCATTGATGGCGAAACCTGCCGAGCGTGCCTCCCCGAGACCCTGCACGGTGTAGGCGGTGAGGACCTCCGAGCTGGGACACTCCGGGCACCAGCCCCAGCCACCCTCTGAGGTTTGTCTTCCGTACAGCGTTTGCATGGCTACGCCGATCTCCTGCGAGAGGCGTGCGTACACCTCAGGGGCCTCGCGATCCATCGCTCGCAGAGCGCGGTACAGAGCGAGGTTCGGCAGGAACCGGCTCACCGCCTGCTCAACGCCCTCATAAG
>JAAYED010000202.1 GCA_012728955.1 Chloroflexota bacterium | reverse complement strand
GTCGTAAAAGTTCTGGCACATCCAGGCCCGGGCTCGGCGTACGTTGCCACGGTCTTCACGGGTGCCCTTGGGCTTGATGCCTAGCGCATCGTAGGCACGTCGGTGAAGTGTGTTGAGCGCTTCTTCGCTCTGGACATAGATCTTGAAGCGCGACTCTTCGCCTCGGAGAGCGTCCACATAGTTGCGCACTTTGCGCTTGAGGGCGACGTCTGTCACCAAGCCCTGCATCGTCTCGGGGTCAATACGGGGCAGGTTGCCGGCGTCCGGGTCTCCGTTGGGGTTACCATCGGTGACCTCAAAGAGCAGGACAAAGTCGTGGCGGCGATTGGGATCGGTGTAGGCGATGGTCATGCTGATTTCTCCTCTCGGTTTGCAGTGGCTGCGGCACGGTTAGCGGCGCGCTGGTGATAGTATCCGAGCGCAAAGAGTGCCTGTTCGTTGAGATTGAGCGTTGCAGGAAAAGTGTCCAGGGCGGCAAGGATCTCTTCCATCCGGGCCTGGATGGCGTTGTAGGCGCCGGGCCGATCTCGCTCCAGTTTGCCCAGGTGAGCCTGCGCCCCCTGGATGAGTGTCCCGAATACGCTGGCGGGCGCGGTTGCCGCGGTACCATAGTACCGGTCGATGATGGTTGCCTTGGCGCTGGGGTTGGCAGACCGTTGGGCCTGCTCCAGCTCTGCCAGCAGGCGCCCGCACAGATAGGCGGGGCTATGATTGGATAGATCGAGCTCTACCATGTTCTCCTCCATTCTTGAATCGGTTGCACAGAGTGCTAGCTTGAGGGCGGCCGCGTGGTTTTGTTGCACCGTCTGATCAGCGCGGGTACGGGCTACCACCAGCGGTATGACAGAGGGGGGCACCGGATATCCCGTGAGGGCGGCGAGATAGAGACTGCTTACGGTGCGGGAAGTCACCTCTTTCATGTCCCGAACGGTCGCAGCCGCAAGAGAGCGCACGCTCAGGGGCTTGGGATCTTCTCCCCAGGGGCCGACGATCCGTTGTTGCGAGAACCAACGTGCCAGGTTCTGCATGGCTTCGTCCACCGTGGTGTCCAGCCAGGAGCGGACCTGTGTACGCCCGCCACTGGCACCCAGCAGGGCTGCATAAAACCGATTGGGATCCACAGACGCATGGCGGGCTGTAAAGGGCGATCGCATCAACTCTCGCACCAGATCAGGGTCAGGTTGTTGAAGCATGTCCAGAAAGGGAAAGGGCGCCTCGTCTCTCGTCCAAGCGACCAAGGCTGATTCCCCCACGGTCAGCCTGGTGCGCTCATCACTGAGCAACTTGTTCAGCACATAGTGTGAGCGCTCGGCGCAATCCGTGCAGATGGGTGCGTTGAAGGATTGCTCGAGCCCGTATGACTCGAATGCCTTGGCATTGAAAGAGATAATCGAGGTGCCTGAGGTATTGCCGCCCGGCACGCGCTTGATCATGGTCTCCAGCGTTCGCAGCACAGGCTTGTGTTTGCCACACACCACGCACTGCATGACGTTATCCCGGGTTTCCTGTCGTTCCGCCCAAAAGCGCTTGACCACGGGACTGTCTATGGGCAGCCGGCTAGCAACGGAAAAAGTAAAGTTCTCAGAAACAACCACGTCAGTCAGGTTCAGCGACGCTGCAGCCCCGCTCG
>JAAYED010000201.1 GCA_012728955.1 Chloroflexota bacterium | reverse complement strand
GGTGGGGGTGGTAGACGTAGGGCGCGCCATGTTCGCCAAGATCGCCATCACCAACGCCAGCCGCGAGGGGGCGCGGTATGCCAGCCGTTACCCGACGTATAGCACCAAGATCCGCGAGGCGGTGGAGCGCGAGCTGGAGGCGAACGGCCTGCAGCCGGCCGACGTCGACCTGCAAGTGCGCTTTGTGCCCGAGCACTCGCCGCCCAGGCTAGGGGATGAGGTTACGGTGACCCTGGCCTATCCCTACGATCTGATCCTGGGGGGGATCCTCGGCATGGGCCCCATCGATATCGGGGCGGCAACGAGCATGATCGTGGTGAGTATTGTCGAGTAGGGTGGGAATTGGGCCGCTGCGGCCCGCTGGGAGCGTGAACGTATGAATCCACGTCAGACTGAGGGACAGGTTGTGGTCTGGGTGGCGGTGTTGTTGGTGGCGCTGCTGCTCTTTGCAGGATTGGCGATCGACGTGGGCGCCGGGCTGGCGGTGCGCCGCGAGATGCAGAACGCCGCCGACGCCGGCGCGCTGGCGGGCGCCTATGAGCTTTGCTATGGCGACCCCAGCCGGGCGGCGGCCACAGCGCGCGAGATGGCGCTGGACAACGGCGCCGAGCTGCCGGTCGATGTGCAGGTGGAGGGGGGCACCGTGAGGGTTGTGGCGGGCGTGGCGACCAACACCTCGCTGCTGGGGCTGCTGGGCGTGAGCGAGTACGGCGTGCGCGCCAGCGCAGCGGCGGTTTGCGAGCGCTCGCGCAGCGCCTGTGGGCTGTGGCCCATTGGCGTTCCCAAGTCGATGTGGGATGAGACGCCCTGCGACACGCATATCTATGCTTGGGATGATGAAAAGGTGGCGACCAAGTGCGAGGACGGTGTCTGGGCTTGCCGAAGAACTAAAGAAGGCGCCCCATCTGAAAAATTCGTCGGCATGGGCGATCGTGGCTGGCTCGACTTCAGAGGTATGTTCGATCCCGATGTGCCCCACACTTGCCCTAACAGTGGAGGGGCCAACCTGCTCAAGGCATTGATTGATGGCTGTGCTGGCAAGCTCTCCATCCCCAAGTGTATTCCGGGCGAACCAGGCGTCAACGCCGGAGTAAAGAAGCATGTGGAGGCTCGAGTAGGGGATCTGGTCTACATCCCGCTCTTTGACTCGGTGGGCTGTGGTGCCAATGGCAAAGGCTATTATGTGGTTGACTTTGGCTGCGCTGAGGTGGTTGCCTGGCATCAGAATCTGACCATCTATGGCACTGATCCACAGACTGGAAAAACGGTCGAGATCGCGAAGAATACGAAAGCCATCGAGATCAAGATCAGTTGCGGCAACTGCGAGGCGCCCTGCACGGCCCCGTCGGGCGATCCGGCGGGGGCCTATGGCGATGTCATCGGCGTCGGGCTGATCGAATGACGGCCGCCCTGCAGGCCACGCTGGGCGCCCTGATCGGCGCGGCCGGCGGGGCCTTGGGGGCGGTGGGCCTGCGGGCCTATCTGCCGCTGCGGCAGGCGCCGCTGGTGGGCCGCGTGAGCATGGTGGGGGCCGTGCTGGCGGGCCTGCTGCTGGGGCTGGCGCTGGGGGGCGCCGGGGTCGAGCTGCGCATCATCGTGGCCGTGGTGGTCGTCTCGACGCTGCTGGCCACCCTGAGCCTGATCGACCTGGCCACGCGGCGGCTGCCCAACCTGCTGGTGTTGTTGCTGTTGCTGTGGGGCCTGGCGCAGGCGCCGCTGGGCATCACCAACTGGCGGATGGCGCTCAGCGGGGCGCTGTTCGGGGCGTTGATGTTTGGCCTGCTGGGGGCCATCGGGCGGGGCGCGCTGGGCGTCGGCGACGTCAAACTGGCCATCGCCATCGGCGCGACGCTGGGGCTGCCGGCGGCCGTGCAGGGCCTGGTGTTGGGCGTGCTCGCCGGGGGGGCGGGCGCGGTGCTGCTGTTGGTGACGCGCACGGCGGGCCGCAAAGACAAGATGGCCTACGGGCCCTATCTGGCGGCCGGCGCCTGGGTCACCTACCTGGGAATGCTGGGGATGTGGGGATGAGCCGAGTGTTGAAACGACCCCGCTGGGTCTCGGTGGCCGAGCAACAGGGCCGCTACACGCTCTTGAGCCATGGCCGGCCCTGCGACGGGTTCTGGTCGCGGCTGGTGGGGCTGATGGGCAAGCGCAGCCTGAGCGCGGGCGAGGGGGTGTTGATCTACCCCTGCTCGTCGGTGCACACCTGGTTCATGCGCATGCCCATCGACGTGGTCTATGTGTCACGGCAAGACGAGGTGGTGGCCATAGACCGTGGGCTCCGGCCCTGGCGCATTGGGCGGTTGCACCGCGGCGTGC
>JAAYED010000200.1 GCA_012728955.1 Chloroflexota bacterium | reverse complement strand
GACAATGGAGGCATCGGTTCAATTCTGTATATGAGCGCAACGAATCACCTGGGCTCCTCATCGCCAGACCGACCTCTAACTGATTGGTTCATCGATCCCGCTCGATCAGGTGGGGGATGCGTCCGTGACCACATTGTGCACGCCGTCGACCTATGTAGATGGTTCTCTGGAAGCGAACCGGTTGAAGTGTATGCGGAAGCAGGACACCTGGCTGTTCCACACTTGCCTGTAGAGGACACTGCAATCCTGATTGTCAGGCTGGCTAACGGCATCGTGTTCACGATTGATCCTAGTTGGAACAGGCCACGTACATGGACGCGATGGGGTGACGTCACCGTTCGTGTAGTTGGGAGTGATGGCGCGATTGAGGGAGACTTGACCGCTCAGGCGATATCGAGAACCGTCGATACCGCGCGATGGGTGTCTTATGATGAGGACATGAATGAATACTTGCTCCGGGACTTTGCTTCTGCAATCCTGGAGGGTAGACAGCCCTTGGTTAGTGGTGCGGATGGCAGGGCGGGAGTCGCCACAACGCTGGCAGCCTATGAGTCTATTCGCACAATGGCTCCCGCACGGATCTTGTGATGCCGCCACTCTCTAGGCGCTGGTGGCAACCGATGGAGATCACCACTGAGCCTCCTGACAGTCGGCCTGATGCGCGAGGCTTGGGCCGCACAAGCTCTGTGCCGTTGCAGGCGATTACCGACCAGCACGGTACCCTGTATTATCTTTGGCGGTGCTGACGCAGGGATGAGAATAGATCCTTCACGCAGATGCCATCAGCGTTCCCACCTCCAGATGTTATGAGGGACGCCGTGTGCGGTGCCGTCGAACACCGCTGGTCTGCGGAGCAGGACGTCTCGCCGCCGCGGGAGGGGCACCGGCAGCGGGCCGGGCCATGGCATGCCGGGAACCGCCCGTGCGCGAGACACTGGTGGCGGCCGGCGGCGACCAGGCCGCCGATAGGCTGGACTCCGCTCCTGCAAGTCGCTTGCCGATACGCCGGTCTGCGGAGCGGGTGGCACCGCCGCCGCGGGAGGGCACCGGTGTATGTACGGCCTCACAGCGTGCCGGGTTCCGCCCCCGTACGCGAGACTCTCGCGGCGGCCTGTTTGGCTTGCTTTCGGTCAAACGGATCCTGGTCCCATGCGCCACTGCTGCGGCGGAGGGGTGCCCTTTTGTTCCATGCGCCGGTGTTTTTCTGCTAAACCCCTTGCACTCCTGACTGCAACCGAACGCCTGCAAGGCGCAAGATGGTCGCACACCAAGCAGCAGATCTTGAGACCTGCTGCTTGGTGTGCCATCGGAATGCACGGCGGTGATTCCGTTTTGACGGCAAGAGGGCGGCAACACTGTGCACGGTCGCCCTCTTGACCCTGCCTAGTCTTGCCTGCAGAGCGGAATCCAAAGCTCCATCTTGTAATCGGGGCTGGACATGTCGCCCTCGAAATAGACCTCAAAATCAGGGGTTCCGGCGTGTCTGTAGCCCTGCTCCGGCAGGAACACTTCCATGGCGTACTTCCAGCCTTTGTGAATACACTCGGGAACCGGGCCCTTGAGCGACAGGACAGCATACTCGGCTTCCTGGATCTCCATGACCTCAAGCCCCATCTCCCTTGCCTTGGGAGTGTCGCGCACATCGTAGCAAGCCATATAGTTGATCCTGCCCGGGTTCCCCATATCAAAGCACATCCCGTAACTTTGACCGTTCCCCAAACGAGCAAGGGTCTCGTGATCGTACTTGATAAAGAGCTGATCCCAAGCGGACGGGCAGGACGAGGACTCGATATCCTCCAGTTTGACCCCGGCTACAGCGAATCCGTGTTTCCTTTCGATCTTGACGTCCATGCTCTTTCCTCCTTTTGCGCTAAGCGTCAGTTGAATGGGAGAAACGACTCGGTAGGCTTCTCCCCTTTGTACCTCTGCCGGGGTGACGTGATGAAAACTCTTAAAGGCCTTGGTAAAAGCATCCGACGATTCGTAGCCGTATTTCATGGCGATGTCGATGATCTTGGCGCTGGTCTCGTTGATCTCTCTGGCTGCCTCGGTCAACTTACTGAGGCGGATATACTCCGACCGTGTCATGTTCGTCAGAATGGAAAACAATCTGCTGAACATGGCATAGGAATGACTGGACAACCCGGCAACCCTGCCTGCATCAATCTCTCCATCCAACTCGCTTTCCATA
This sequence comes from Chloroflexota bacterium, assembly GCA_012728955.1. GTDB lineage: Bacteria > Chloroflexota > Anaerolineae > UBA1429 > UBA1429 > JAAYED01. The sequence goes on along the minus strand of JAAYED010000200.1, from coordinate 26,426 downwards.
TAGCGGATGGTTTCGTTGAGGGCCTTGATCATCTGCCTCACATCACCTCCTGCGAGACAGATTGTAGCCGAGCGCCATGAGAACTGCTCGATATTCTCCGTACCAGCCAAGTCGCATGACTGATCTTGCTCCTGGTCAGTACAGCCCCTGACGCCTTGCACAGAACGAATCTCCTGGATCCAGACAGCGGTCGGACGCGGAACGGTACCGAGCATATGACCCGCCGCAGCGTGGCCTGGAAGTGTGACTGACGCAATCGGTCTGGCCTCGGGAATCGCAGGTTGGCGAGGCTTGGTGGCTATTGTTTTGAGATCTGCTTCTTGATCATCCACAAGCAGTGACGACAGGATGTGTCGCGGGAGTCAGGGGCCTCGCCCTCCCGGCAGCGCCCTTCCACGCACTGGGCCGACAGAGTCGGGTTGCCCCGCCCCGGGCTGGCTCACGAAGGGCGCGCCCCATGCGACAGTTGCGGTCGCAACGGCCAGCGGCGGGGGAGCCCGGGGCCTGGCGTCAGCGGAGCGGTCACTGGGCCGGCGGGCCCACTGCCGGGCGGGACGCAGCCATACCGCCCAACACCGAATCGGTGTACACTGCAGCCCAGAGTCGGCCGGCGCGCGTCTGTGCCCAAGGGCCGACGAGGAGGAGTTCCATGGACAAAGTCATCACCTGTCTCTGGTTCGATGGTCACGTGGAGGAGGCGCTGGAACTCTACACCAGCCTGCTGCCCGATGCGCATGTGCTGGAGATCGCCCGCTATGCCAGCGACGCCCAGGGCATGGCGGGCCAGGTGCTCTCGGGCCGCTTTCGCCTGGCGGGGCAGGATTTCCTGCTGATCAATGGCGGTCCAGCGTTCCCGCAGAGCGAGGCGGTCTCGCTGCAGATCCTGTGCGACACGCAGGAGGAGATCGATCGGCTGTGGGCGACCCTGCTGGAGGGCGGGAAGGCCTCGCAGTGCGGATGGCTCAAGGATCGCTTTGGCGTCTCGTGGCAGATCACGCCGCGGGCGCTGGGGCCCATGCTGGCCGACGCCGATCCCGAGCGCGCCCGCCGGGTGACAGAGGCCATGCTGGGCATGGTGAAACTGGATATCGCCGCGTTGGAGAGGGCTTATGGCTGACACGAGCACAGAGCGGGACGGACGGGCCGAGGTGGACGCCTTTGTGGCGGCGTTGCCAGAGGCGTTTCGGGAGTGTTTTGCGATGGCGCGGGCGCAGGTGCTGGCCAGCGCCGAGGGCATCAGCGAGCGGATCGCCTGGCGCATGCCGGTCTTTCGCCTGCGGCGGGATCTGGTGGGGCTCTCGGCCCACAAGCAGCACATGTCGCTGCACACCATGAGCCCGGCGCTGGCCGCCCGGCTGGCGGAGCAGTTCCCCGATCTGCTGGTGAACGGGTCCACGATCCACTTTACGCCCGAGCGGCCCCTGCCGGCGGAGGTGATCCGGGCCGTGGTGCAGGGGCGCCTGGCGGAGCTCGGCGCCGAGGGCCAGGGCTGACCCGGAGCGCGCAGCGCTTTGCCGCGGAAGCAATGCCAACGGCGGGCGGTGCTGAGCGGCGGCTGGAACGCTGGCGACAACGGACTCGGCTGCGGTAGGGACGCCGAGTGCGCGCCGGCTGAGCGCCAGCGACACCGCGAGCGGCAACACCTCTCCAAAAAACGAGGGGTCGCCGGGGCGTGTATCGCTCGGCCGCGGGAGCAGCGCAGGAGGCAACCCGTGGCGGCAAAGGCGCGCCGGGCTCGGCAGCGGTACGAACGCCGAGGGCGTGTCGCACGGAGCAGCGAGAGCCGGGCCGACGCATGGGGACCGGCGGACGGTTCCTGTGGCCGCACCAGAGCCGGCGCGGCGGGGACGCCAAAGTGTGAGCCCCCGCACCCCATCTGAACCCACGCACGGGTGTGGGTCACAAGCCGGGCGCGCCAGCCGCGGCAACCATCGCACCGCGGAGGACCATCGGCAGCGCGCCAGGCCGATCGCCATGCAGGCTCAACCCAGCGGCCCGGCAGGGGCGTCGGATGCGGCAGATCATCCATCCCCCCTGTCCTGCGAGTCCCGCCACATTCCTCAGAGAGGTGCGTGTCCCCTTGACCTGAAGGCACCCAGCCTGCATACTGCGCCCATCCCTCGCAAGGAGGCACCCCCTGATCCATCGGACAAGGTTGCGATCCCCCTACAGCCGTGAAGCCTGGCTGTTGATCATCGGCTCGGCGCTGAGCGCCGGGGTGTTCATGGGCTCGGTGCAGCTGCTGAGCCCGCTCTACGCCCGGCGGCTGGGGGCCGGGCCCAGCGAGATCGGCGGGCTGTCGGCGGCGGCGGCGCTGGCGTACCTGCTGGGAAGCCTGGCGGCGGGCGGGCTGGCCGGCCGGCTGGGGGTGCGGCGGCTGATGCTGCTGGGCATCGCCGTGTGCGGCCTGGGCATGGGCCTGGGTCCCGTGGCGGTGGCGATGCCCCGGGGGGCGCAGTACCCCATGCTTCTGGCGGCGCAGGTTGTGTCGAACATCGGGGCGGCGCTGAAATCGGTGGGGCTGGTGGCGGCGCTGGCGGGGGTCACCGCGGCGTCGCTGCGCACCGGGGCCTATGCGGTGCACGAGGCGGCCAGCGGGGCGGCCATGCTCAGCGGGGCGCTGGTGGGAGGGGCCATGCCGGCGCTGCTGGCGGGAGCGCTGAGGGCCAACAGCGAGGCCCCCCTGCCCTATGCCCTGGCCATCGGGATCAACGCGGCTCTCTCGCTGCTGGCGCTGTGGCCCGTGATGCGGGTGGCGGAGCGATCGGCTGCGGCAACTGGAGGATCGGCCCGGGGCCGCCTGTCGTGGGATGGCGCCCTGCTGCTGCTGATCCTGTGCGGCGTGGGGACCACCGGCGCTCAGGCGGCCGCCAAGGCCTTTGGGGCAGTTTATCTGGATCAAACCTGGCACGTGCCCACCGCGCTGATCGGCAGCATGGTGAGCGTGGGGCTGGGAGCCAGCGTGGCGGGCGCGCTGGCCAGCGGACGCCTCAGCCGCCGGATGCGCAACGGCCAGCTGATGATGCTGGGATCGGCGGGGGTGGGAACGGGGCTGTTGCTGCTGGGGATGGTTCCCGGGGTGCCGGCGGCGGCGACGGGCCTGGTGCTGGTGTATGGGGTGCTGGGCCTCTGGCGGCCGGCCTATCAGGCCGCGCAAATGGAGGTGGCCCCGCCCGAGGGGCGGGCGGCGGTTTCGGGACTGAGCGCCATGGGCATGAGCGCCGGTTTTGGCGCCATGTCCTACGGCGGTGGCGCGCTGGCGGCGGGCGCCGGGTATCCGCCGGTGTTTGTGCTGGGGGCGGCGGCGGCGATCCTGGCGGGGATCCTCTCCCTGCTGCTGGCGGCGCGCCTGGGGCAGAGGGTTCAGGGGAGCGAGGACCGAGGTGGACCGGCGGCAGCGGCGCGGGTGGCGACGCCGGGAGAGGTTCTCACACCCAGGGGTGCCGGTGCCCCAGAGAAGGATCGGTGACGAGAGGGCTGGGCCTGCGCTGCGGGACCCGCCTAGCGGGCGCACTCGGCCGGACGGGAGGTCCGCGGAGGCCGGGGCCCAGAGAGGGCAGAGGCTGAGAACTGCACGGTCCGGGATAGAAGGCGGTGGACAAGTTGGCCGTCGCCCTCGGGCGGCGGCATGGTGCACGGCGCGGCGCTGCTGCATGGACCCCACCTGCGGGAGGCGCACCAGGTGGCTCAGAGCAGGCCCTGCTGACAGGGCTGGATCCCTCGCAGCAACTGGATTATGCTCTCTGAGAGGCGTTGTGGTCTGCACCGCGGTACGGTGCGACCCTTTTTCCGTTCCATCGGTGCCCGGCAACAGGACCGCCGGGCTGGCACCGCGCCCTGTGCCCGGGTTGCGACGAGCAAGGCGCTCCGTCCGTTCGCGGGAGGGTCGCAGAGAGCGGAAGGCACGCCGCGGGCGGCACCATAGAGGAGCCGCGGGGGCAGGCCGTCCAGCGGATGGCAAGCAGCGACCGGCGGGTTGATCCGCAGGCGGGAGGCGCGCCGCGGGCGGCCCGGTAGAAGAGCCGCTCCCGGAGGGCGGATCCGCAGGAGTAAGGCACGCCGCGGGCGGTGCCCGTCCGGCAGGAGAGAGGGTGGCGGGGCCCCGCAGCACGGCGGCCGCCGAGGCATGCGTGGCCAGGGCCGCCAACACGCTCCGCTGCGGCGGGCGGCAAGGCTTGTGCTCCTGCGGCACGCCGCGGGCGGTGCCCGTCCAGCCAGAGAGAGGGTTGCGGGGCCTCGCGGCACGGGCGGCCGCCGAGGCATGCGTGGCCAGGCCGCCAACAGGGTCCGCTGCGGCGAACGGCACGGCTTGCGTTCCTGCGGCACGCAGAGGGCGAAAGGTCGCTGTTGGAGCACGCGGGCGCGCCCGGTACTTCCTTGGCCGGATCGGGGAACGGCGACCGGGGGGCTGATGCCCCCGCGGAAGGCACGCCGCGGGCGGCACGGTAGAAGAGCCGCGGGGGCAGGCAGTCCGTTCGGCGGGCGGGTCGCAGAAGGGGCGAGGGCAAGCAACGACCGACGGGCGGATCAGCAGGAGGAGGGCACGCCTCGGGCGGCGCGATGGAAGAGCCGCAGGGCGGCTCCGCAGGAGTAAGGCACGCCGCGGGCGGTGCCCGTCCGGCGGGAGAGAGGGTGGCGGGGCCCCGCAGCACGGCGGCTCCCAAGGCATGGGTGGCCAGAGTCGCCAACAGGGTCCGCTGCGGCGAGCAGCAAGGCTCGTGCTCCTGCGGCACGCAGAGGGCGGCACGATGGAAGAGCCGCTCCCGGAGGGCGGATCCGCAGGAGGAAGGCACGCCGCGGGCGGGACGGTAGAAGAGCCGTGAGGGGCAGGCCGTCCGTTTGGCGGGAGGGTCGCAGAAGGGGCGAGGGCAAGCAACGACCGACGGGCGGATCAGCAGGAGGAGGGCACGCCGCTGGCGGCGCGAGCGCTGAGCAGTTACGCTGCCAGAGACACGCACAAGGTGGCAGGGTTGCGGTGCCCAGCGGCACGGGCGGCGGCCGAGGCATGCGTGGCCAGGGCCGCCAACACGCTCCGCTGGGACGAATAGCAAGGCTTGCGCTCGGGCAGGATGCCGCGGTGGCACGCCGCGGGCGGCACGGTAGAAGAGCCGTGAGGGGCTGGCAGTCCGTCCGTCCGGCGGGAGGGTCGCTGAGGTCGGGAGGCACGCCGCGGGCGGAAGGCGGCCGTTGGAGCACGCCGGCGCACCCGGTGCGCTTTGGGCCCACCGGACGCGACCAGTTACCCGCGGGATGGGTCCCATCCCAACCGCCCCAGCCGCACGGGTGACGCATTGGCAGGCAACGCTGGTCCGCAGGGCAGCGGCCCTCGGCCCGGCACGGGCAACAGCATCAAGCAGCAGTAAACAGCGAGGCTCGGCGCCGGCGGGGAGCACCCCCGGCGCTCCCACACACAGGATCACAGGAGGCAATCAGATGGCACCGAAACTGATCGACGCAGCATCGATTCCGGCGGTGGTGCAGGCCATGACGCTGGAGGAAAAGGCCACCCTGGTGGCCGGCAAGGGCGCCTTTCAAACCCACGGCATCCCGCGGCTGGGGATCCCCGGTTTTATCCCGCTGGATGGCGCCAACGGCATGAACATGGGGCAATACCTCTCCATCGCCTCGGACACGGTGCAGGAGCAGCGCGGGCTGCCCTCCACCGGCCTGGCCTATATGTTCGGGCTGATGCAGGGCATGGGGCTGGAGGCGCTGGAGAAACTGCCCACGGAGGGGCTCTCGGAGGAGGCGCTGGCGGGGATGCCCACGGAGCAGCAGGACACCTGGCGGGCCATCGCCGCCGAGTTCAAAAAGCTGCTGCCCGAGGAGGGCATGCCCACCTGCTTCCCACCCGGCGTGGTGATGGCCTCCACCTGGGATCCGGCGCTGGTGAGCGCCTGCGCCGGCGCGGTGGCCCGCGAGGCCAAGGCCTTTAACGTCAGCATGGTGCTCGGGCCCAACCTCAACATCCACCGCAACCCGCTGGGCGGCCGCAATTTCGAGTCTTACGGGGAGGATCCCTACCTGGCGGGGCGCATCGCCGTGGCCTATGTGCAGGGCATGCAGGCCGAGCGGGTGGCCGCCGACGTCAAGCACTTTGCCGCCAACAATCAGGAGACCAATCGGCAGCGGGTGGAGGAGCGCATCCCCGAGCGGGCGCTGCGCGAGATCTATCTGCCGGCCTTTCGGGCGGCGGTGGAAGAGGGCGGCGTGTGGACGGTGATGAGCGCCTATAACAAGATCAACGGCACCGAGTGCGCCCTCAACCGCTGGCTGCTGACGGACCTGCTGCGGGACGAATGGGGATTCAAGGGCTTTGTGGTGTCGGACTGGGGCGCCGCCTATGATCGCGCCGCGGCGCTGGCCGCCGGCAACGATCTGGAGATGCCCGGCCCGCAGGATCCCGCCCAGCTGCTGCAGGCGATCGAGGAAGGTCGGCTGCAGGAGAGCGATCTCGACCTGGCGGTGAGCAACATCCTGGGGATCATGGTCAAGACCTGGTCCTTTGCGGGCGAGCCGATCCCCCCGCTGGACAGGCACGGATCGGTCAAGGTGGCCCGGGCGGTGGCCGAGCAGGGATCGGTGCTGCTCAAGAATCGCGACGGGGCGCTGCCCCTCGTAAACAAGGGCCCGCTGGCGGTGCTGGGCGAGAACGCCGTCAATCCCTACAGCACGGGAGGCGGCAGCGCGGGGATCGCCTCGCCGTACAAGGTGTCGCTGCTGGAGGGCCTGCAGGACCGTTTCGGCCACGAGCAGGTGCACTTTGGCGTGATCCCCGCCGATGCGGTGGCGGCCATCGTGGCGGTGGGCACCAACAGCTCCGAGGGCGCCGACCGCGCCAGCATGGAGCTGCCCGAATCGGAGGTGGTGCTGATCCACGATACGGCGGCGCGCTGCCGGGAGCTGGGCATCCCCTGCATCGTGGTGCTCAACGTGTGCGGACCGGTAGAGACCGCCAGCTGGGAAGACGAGGTGGACGGGGTGCTGCTCATCTGGCTGGCGGGGATGGAGCTGGGCCACGCCACGGCGGCGCTGCTGGCGGGGGACGAGAACCCCTCGGGCAAGCTGGTGTGCAGCTGGCCCCGTCGTTATGTCGATACGCCCTCGGCGCTGAATTTCCCCGGCGAGGACGGCGAGGTCTGGTACGGCGAGGGGCTGCACGTGGGCTATCGCTACTATGACGCCGCCCAGGTGGCGCCGCAGTATCCCTTTGGCTATGGCCTCTCGTATACCCGTTTCGAGCTGAGCAACCTGCGCCTCAGCGCGCAGCAGCTGGATCTGGATGTGGACGAAAAGATCCAGATCGCGGTGGATGTGACCAATACCGGCGACCGGCGGGGCGCCGAGGTGGTGCAGCTGTACCTCTCCAACCCCGATGGCACCTTGATCACGCCGCCCAAAGAGCTCAAGGGATTCGGCAAGGTGTGGCTGGAGCCCGGCGAGACCGGCACGGTGGAGATGACCATCGGGCGGCAGTCGCTGGAGCACTGGGATCCGGGCCTCCCGGGCTGGACGGCGGAGCCCGGGGCGTACCAGCTGCTGGTGGGCTGCGCGGCGGACGATATCCGCCTGCGGGCGACGCTGGAGGCGGTGGGCGCCGACCCCTACGCCTATGGACCGCGCACCCGCATGGGACGGGTGGCGGCGGACCCGGAGGCGCTGCGGGCGCTCTTTGGTACACTGGCCGCCGAGCTGGGCGCGGCGCCGGCCGACCTGCCCATGGGGATGCTGTTCGCGCCACTGGCCCGCCTGGGCGATGCGCTGGAGGGCCTGCTGGTAGCGGCGGCGCCCGAGGAGAGTGAGGAGCGCCGCGAGGCCATCGCGCAGAGCGTGTACGCCGCGCTGCAAGAGACCGAAAAGTAGCGGCGGGCGGTATAGATCCGGTCGAGGCAGGGTCCTCCTGCGGCCAAGCGCCGCAGGAGGACCCTGTGCTGTGAGCGCTGGAGAGGTCCGCCGCCGGCGGGCTGCTTCCGCCGCCGGCGCCATGGTCAGCGCCTGCGGCGAGGCGATGGGCGGAGGAGCGGCCGTGATCACCGCCCTGCCCCTGAGATCCGCCCGCACCGGCAACTGGCCAGGGAGGGCCTTGCAGGCCCCGCGAGGGCTCGCCCGCCAGTCGCCTGAGACCCAGGATGGCATCCTGGATCAAGCCCGCGGCGCCGCCGCGAGGGCGCCATCACCCTGGCAGACGTGCAGGGTACGGCGAAATCGGCGGGGTGGGGAATGGCACTGCGGGTCAAGCGGATGGATGAGACCGCAGGCCAGGAAGAGGCTGAACGGTGGACACAACGAGCAGCGTTTGAGCGGGAGGTGCACGGCCCAAGCCGTCGTGATGTTCTACCTGCAGGAAACTGGTTCAAAGAGAGCGTAGAGATCTGGACGCCCAACATGGATGGCAACTGCAGGATCGCTCTCACCGGCGAACGCCGAGATCATATCCTGCAAAGAGATCCAGAGATAAAGAACTACCCAGAGAGGATAATCAGTACGATGCCAGCCCCGGCAGAGGTTCACAAGGACGTTGACGAAAACCTGGCCGCCCTTTTCTTCCAGCCGGTAAGCAGCGCGCATTCCGTTGGCGCAGTGGTTCGCATGCGACCACTGGCCGGCGCCAAGAAGCACTCGTTCATTACGGCCCATCTCGTGTACGGGAAACATGTACGCGACAGAGCGGAACGAAGCGTGTGGCCAACAGGGCAAGAAGAGCCGCCCGGTGGGACTGTCACCCCCACATAGCCTTAGCTTGCGCTCGATCCGGCCGTAGCGACAGCGTCTCTCTACCTCGGGCGGCTACACAATCCTAATGTAACCGAGATCTTGATGCAACCAGCTGTTGTCCATCCAAGCCATGGGCTGAGGCTGCTTCCTTCTCTATAATCGCCATCTCAGCGCTGGCGGCCACCACGTGCAAGCCTTGGGCCGTCAACGCCTATGTTGCTCTGCCAACTTTGTAGCGCTCCGCCTGCGGGCCACGCTCGCCCAGGGACTCGACCTGTACGCACCCATGGCGCACCGTGGCGCTCATGCCTCCTTCTCCCCCTATCACGTACCAACGCATACCCCCAGCGGCACCTCAAACCCGTCGCAAAGCGACGGGTTTGTTGCAGTTTGGGCTGCGCCCAAGCTGCCTGCGTTGCCTGCCGCCCGCCTGGCTCGCCCGCCAGTGGCCCGAGATCCAGGACGGGATCCTCGGCCAAGCCCGCGGCGCCGCCGCGAGGGCGCCATCACCCTGGCCGACGTGCAGGGTACGGCGAAATCGGCCGTGTGGGGAACGGCACCGCGGGTCAAGTGGAGGGAAGAGATGCTCGATCCGCGCCTAAGTTCACGCGGGCTACAAGGAGCGGCGCCGCAAGTACAACAGCCACCCACAGAGGAAAAAGAGTCAACCTCAAACCAGACGCCACGCCAAGCCCAGGTGCCAGTACCTGGATCACCGGGCACTGCTGCCATTCCCTACGCTGTCCGGCAAGCGGAACGCATCAACGAGCTCAGGGCACTGTCACGCGGCGAGCTAAAGGCTATCGTCGATCAAACAACGCAAGCGAGTTTTTTCCCTGCTCTCCAGCGACATTTTGAGAAGCATGGTACTAACATGGGCTGCACTACAGCTAAAGAGTTCGAGCAGGCTTGGCGAAAACATCTCTCGCGTCAGGACCTATCATATTTCACTGCAATCCGATCTAGAGACCAGAACAGATTATGGTATCTCATAGCCATGGACACCGGGGATGTGGCACTGTATAATGAGACAAGAGGTCAGCAATGGAGCTTTCTCCGGACCTTTGCACTGGCAGAAGAGCTTGAGCGACGTCGGGGACATTGGGTCGTTGTGTCACTGACCGAATCCGGATGGATGGTTGACCCATGGTGAAAGAGACGATAGCAGAACTAATTGAACGTTACCGGACTCATGTCTGGAGTATCGATGAGGATTACTACGAGCCTGAAGCGTGGCTTGCCCTCGGTGCGCGCGATAGACTGGAGCTACGTCGACAAGAACTGACTGCACATGACCTGGACGAGCTGGAAGCTATTGACAATGAATTGATTGCAAGACGAGAGCTGGTGAGGGAGGTTTACCCATCTGGAATTCCTCAGCCGCTTAGTCACTGGTGGTGGTACCTGGACGAAGGCCCCCAGGTGCGCGAGTAAGCCAAGCGGCTTCAACAGGGGACATCCTGAGGCTTCGCGTTCGCTCAAGATCAACTGCCCACATTGCAGTGTGACGTCAACGTGCGCCTTGAGCGCATCGAAACCCGCGAGCCTTTCGAGTGCGTCGCCTGTGGCTCTGCTATCCAGACGGCACCCTTTGTCCCGTGCGTTCAGGCACTCTACCGCTACAGCGAGGCCGCCCTCGAGGTCGCAGAGTACGGCGCAACCGACGACGACACCCTCATCCGCCACGAGGCAAGCGCTCAGATGCACCGCAAGATCTGGGACTGGCTCCACCGCTCACACACACAACGGCCCGGTTGCCACCATACAGCCGGGCCTGCTCATGCCCCCTACTGTTACGTTATGTCCATCTACCCCCCCCACTCTCACGTACCAACGCATACCCCCAGCGGCAGCAAACCCGTGGCGCTGCGACAGGTTTGCTGCGACGCAGGGATCGCCCGCCAGTAGCCCGAGATCCAGGATGGCATCCTCGGCCAAGCCCGCGGCGCCGCCTACCGCGAGGGCGCCATCACCCTGGCCGACGTGCAGGGCATGACGAAATCGGCAGTGTGGGGAACGTCGCCAAAGGTACGCCGGTTCAGCGAGACGCTTGATGCGGCTGAGGAAAGGGAAAAGGCGGGCGTTCCGCTGTGAAGGGACTGGTACCCGGATCGCGAAGACGTCCACTGGGTGGGGCGCTGTAGGGATCAGTTGTGGGACGGACTCAGGGACCAATCAGGAGTGAGGGATGTATGCGTGTCAAAGGACACCGCACACCACTACCATGAGCGCCACTCGAGTCAGTCCGACATCGCGATGGCGGAGCAGAACTTGGCCGACAGCATCAGTGATCCCTTAGAGTCTATCGTGGACTTGGCGGGCTCAGTGTCGTATTCATTGAACATTTGAGTGAGACCCACTGCTTGCTTGTACCTGTCAAGCCCCTGCCACGCGAGCTGTGGATCAAGACGATTCTGCTTGATGAGACAAGCCGGTTCGAACGACGAGCCCGGGTCAAGAACGGGTTACTCTACACAAGACAATAGACGCTTGGCCGGGCGGGGAGTCCGGCATCTGACCCTCCTGGGGGCTATGGCGTCCCTTCCACCTCAAGCGTCTATGCAAGCAACTATAGCAACTGCGGAGGCATCGGTCAAGGCTCGGCCTCGTCCTCCTAAGCCTCGCTCTACTGTCAGGATGTCAGCGCTGGCGGCCGCCAACGCCTCCAGTTTCTCTGCCAACTTTGTGCAGCGCTCCGCCTGCGGGCAGCGCTCGCCCAGGGACGCGACCTGTACGCACCCACACCACACCGTCGCGCTCATGCCTCCTTCTCCCACTCTATCACGTACCAACGCCTACCCCCAGCGGCACGTCAAACCCGTCGCTTTGCGACGGGTTTGTTGCAGTTTGGGCTGCGCCCAAGCTGCCTGCGTTGCCTGCCGCCCGCCTGGCTCGCCCGCCAGTAGCCCGAGATCCAGATAGCATCCTCGGCCAAGCCCGCGGCGCCGCCGCGAGGGCGCCATCACCCTGGCCGACCTGCAGGGCATGACGAGATCGGCCGTGTGGGGAACGTCGCTAAAGGTACGCCGGTTCGGCGAGACGCTTGATGCGGCTGAGGTGAGGGAAAAGGCGGGTCCTTCCGCCGTGAAGGGACTGGTACCCGGATCGCGAAGAGGTCCACTGGGTGGAGCGGTGCGCGGATCAGTTGTGGGACGGACTCAGGGACCAATCAGGGGTGAGGGATGTATGCGCAGCACAGGGTTCCGTGCTGCATGACACCGAAGGACACAGCAGACATGGAAAGGGAGGAGGCACAACTACCTGACACCTTTTCGAGGCCCAAGAAGGTCCTGCAGAGCAAGCGCGAGAGAACAGTTGTGTTTGGAGAGTATGATGCCACCCATACCCGACAGTGCCGGTGAAGACGCTCTATCGTGAACTTGGATGGCTGGCCTGTTCATCGCCAGGCAAGATGACTTGGACAAGCGCCAGTGGGTGCGCAATGGGATTCTGTTTCCAGACAGTGAATAGGCGCTTGGCCGGACGCGCACTCCCGGCATCCAATCCCCCTTGCGAGAGTGATGGGACACTTTCCACCTCAAGCGCCTATGCAAGCAACTATAGCAACTGCGGAGGCATCGGTCAAGGCTCGGCCTCGTCCCCCTGAGCCTCGCCCTCTCCTGTCACGATGTCAGAGCTGGCGGCCGCCAACGCCTCCCGTTTCTCTGCCAACTTTGTGCAGCGCTCCGCCTGCGGGCCGCGCTCGCCCAGGGACACGACCTGTACGCACCCACACAATCACCGTGGCGCTCATGCCTCCTTCTCCCACTCTATCACGTACCAACGCATACCCCCAGCGGTACGCACACCCGTCGCGTTGGGACGGGTGTGACGCAGGGTTCGCCCGGTGCGGAGATCGCTGCCATGCTTCGGCGCGCCGGCCGGCGGGGGCGCGCGGGAAAGGCACGGACGTGGCAGTTCTTGAGCGCCGGGTGCATCCTGAAATCTGCTGCGCCCCGCCCTCTGCACCCCTTGGGCGACCGGGCTGCACCGGCGGTCCGTGAGCGCGAGGGCGCCGGGGGAACCCCGCGTCGCATGACGGCCGGGGCCTTCATTCACCGGGCCGAGCGAGCCAGCAAGGGGGCGCCCGCTGTATCGGGCGCCGCGGCATCTCCCTCGCCGCTGCGAGATCGCTGTCGCTCACTCTCCGGCGGCGCTCAGCCCTGTAAGAAGGCCAGGATGTCGTGCTGCAGTTGGGGTCCTGGTGCGCCGTGGTTGCGATGCGGATAGAGGATCAGCCTTGCGTTCGGGATACCTGCCGCCGTCTCCCGCAGGATTGCGGGGGTGTAAAAGCCGTCCTCCTCGCCGTCGATCACCAGCGTGGGCGCCGCGATCTCGTGCAACCGATCGGCAAAGGCGTGGGCGTCCTCAGCCTGCACCGTGACGGTCACATCCTGCGCATCGGCGGGAGCCCCCCAGGACATGCGCCAGGCCTGGATCGCCAGGCTCAGCCGACCGAGGGGCGTGGCGGGCAGCATGGGCTCCAGCAGGGCGGCGGAGGCGTCACGCCAGCATCCACGGGCGGCCAGCGCGGCGCAGCGCAGCTGAGCGGCCTTGCCCCGGGGCGAGAGGGTGTGTCCGGTGCCGTGCAGCACCAGGCGGCGCACCACCTGCGGGTGATCGGCGGCCAGATGCTGGGCCACAGAGCCTCCCGTGGAGGTACCGATCACGTCCACGGGCAGGGGCAGCGCCCCACTGAGGGCCTGGGCATAGTCGCGGGCCATGTCCGACAGCGTGGTGCCCTCGGACAGCCCGCTGCGGGGCACCAGCAGGTAGACGGTGCGCTGGCGCAGCAGCCAGCCCCACTCGTGCCGGGCGGCCAGGGCCTCCCAGCCCCGCAGCGGGCGGTGGCTCCAGACCAGCCCCTGCAGGATCACCAGAGGGGTACGGCCCCGTCCGAATCGGTTATAGCCTACGCCATTGGGAAACAGTCCGGCCGGGGACAGCAGCTCCATGGGCCCCTCCTCACCGATGCGGCGGCAGGCGGCAGGGCCTGCCGACCTGTGGAGCATTGTACCGCAAGGGACGCCGCGGACGGGAATGCCGCGCGACCGAGAGCGGGCATTCTGAGACGGGCGCGGTGGTCGCGGCTGCGACCCCTGCCGGCGGGCGGAGAGTCGTCCTGCCAGGAGGTCCCCCTGCGGCGGCGCCACAGAGGGGTGAGCGATCGCGCCGCACAGGCAGCGGCGCCCGGTACGCTGCCGTCGGACAGCCACTCCTGCGGCAGGCCCGCCAGCCGGAGGCCCATCCCGCAGCCACGCTCGCCAACCAACGCCCACCTCAAAGGCACCTCCGAGGGCAACGGCCGTGCAGCAGGGCTGGCAGCGGGAAGGAGACGGGGACAGGGCCCGCCGGCGCCAGCAGCCGCCGGGGCGAGGAAGCGCGCCTCACCAGTGGAGCCGCCGGGGCCGGGCCGGGCAAAGCGATGCCGGTGCGGCTCGGCGCGGTGCACAGGCTGACCTGGCCCGCGGCGCGCCGCCGGTGGGCTGGGGATGCGCAATACGGACGCGCCAGCGGCAGGTCAACACCAGCGCAGCGCCGCGGGAGCGGCGCACAGCCTGCGGGCGCCGGCAGCCGACGGGGCGAGGGAGCGCGCCGCAGCAGTGGAGCCGCCGGGGCCGGGCCGGGCAAAGCGATGCCGGTGCGGCTTGGCCGCTCCCGCCGGGTGATCGGCCAGAGCCCGCGGCGCGCCCCCTGTTGGCTGGGGATGCGCAAAACGGACGCGCCAGCGGTGGACCCGCTCTACGGAGGCCCATTCCGCAGCCGCCACTCCAGCTGCAACGAGCCCCCGGCCGATCGCGCCAGCGGCAGGCCCGCCAGCCGAAGGCCCATCCCGCCGCTGCCCCCGGGCTTCTTGGCCCTGCCCGGCGCCCTCAGCGGGCGACCGATCTATTCCCGCTGGGTGATCAACCAGCGGCCACCGATCAGCTCCACACGGTAAGTGGTGGTGTAGGCATCGTGCAGGGTGCGGCTTTCCACCACGTTGTTGCAGTAGAGGGTGCGGTTCTCTACCTTGTCGATCTCGATGCGGGCCCAGCGGCCATCGCGCAGCTCCAGGATGCGGATCACCAGGGGGGCATCCAGGGTGATGATCCAGTGACAGCCCTTGTCGCGCCACTGCTCCACCAGGGCGATTTGCCGCTCCAGGGCCTCGCCGTGCAGCACCTCGTGCAGGCGACTGGTATCGCCGGTCTCCTGCGACCAGGCCTTGGCGAACTGAAAGGCCTCGGCCACGTTCAGCAGGGTGCGCTCCATGTCCGGATCACTGGTGGGCGTGGCGGCAGCGCCGGCGGTGGGAGTCTGGATGGGCGCCAAAGTGGGCAGCGCGCCCCCAGCGTCTGCGGTGGGCGTGGCGGTGGCAGCGGGCGAGCCACCGGCAGCGGAGGTAGGCTCCGGCGCGGCGCTGGGCCCGGGCGCAACGGTCGCAGGCGGAGCAGCGGTCGCTGGCGGAGCAGCGGTCGCTGCAGGATCAGCGGTCGCTGCAGGAGTGGCGCTGGTGGCAGAGCCCCCGGTGGAGGGCTGTGTGGCGCCGTCCTCCGGCGTGGACCCCTCTGGGGCATGCCCCTCGGCGCCGGCGGGATCCTGCGCGGCGGTGGGGAGCACATCGGACTCGCCGGGGGCGCTGGCAGGGGCCTCGGACCAGGAGACCAGCCCGCCCAGATGGGGCGCCAGCAGGGGCTGCAGGCGGGGGCCCAGCACCAGGGCCAGCAGCACCAGCACCACGGCCAGGCTGGCCAGGGCCAGCAGAGGCACCCACCAGAAACGGGCGATGCCGGACGGGGCAGTGCTGGAGGCGGGGGCCCCGACAGGGCCGGCGGCGGGCCGGCGCGGGGTGCCCGTCGCACTCCGCTGCGTCGCAGTCCGCTGCGCTGCAGTCCGCTGCGCCGCAGTCCGCTGCGCCGCAGCCCGGGGCGCCGCAGCCCGGGGCGCTGACGCCGATCCCGTGGGTCTTGCCGCGGCCGATCGGGAAGCCTGGGCCGAGGCGCCGCCCGCGGCGGGCCCGCCGGCCGCGGCCCTGCGCTGCTGCGGACGGCCCGCATCCGGCCCGGCAGGCGCGGGGGGCACCTGCCCCGAGGATCCCTCGGCCGGGGCCGTTGGGCCCTGCGGAGTGGTTTCCCGTGGCGCAGCCGGCGGCGGTTGCGAACCTGGCGGTTCAGAAACCAGCGGTTCAGGAACCGACGGTTCAGAGACCGACGGTCCAGAAGTCGGCGGGACCGTTGCCCCGGCGGACGATGTTTCCGCAGCCACGGTCGGCGCCTCCGCCATGGGTGCTGGCGGCGGTTGCGAACCTGGCGGTTCAGAAACCGGCGGTTGGGAAACCGGCGGCTCGGAGACCGGCGCGACGGGATCTGTCGCCCCAGCCTCCCCCTCTGGGGGCGCTGGTGCCGTCTCGGCTGGCGCCGCCTGCGGCTCTGCCTCCTGAGGTGCTGCCTCCTGAGGCGCCGCCTGTGAAGGCGCTGCCTCCTGAGGCACCACCCCCTGCAGCGGCCGCCCGCACATGCCGCAGAATCGCGCCCCTTCCGGCGTCGCTGCCCCGCAGTGGATACAAAAACGCTGCGCTGCCATGGGCACCTCCTGTGCGCCGCCTCGCTGCGGCCCCTGTCAAGGCAACCTGATCCTTGCTCCGCCGCCCCTGCCGCCGGCCGGCGGATCCCTTCTTCAGAGAGAGATAAGAGAGAGAAGAGAGAGATATATCCTCTCTTTCTTTCTTCTTCTTCTTCCTCCTTCCGGCACAGTATAGCCCAGAAGCAACCCCTTGTGGGCCCTTTTGTTCACCGCTGTGAACAATCCGCCCCAGCCGCAAGATCGGCCGCGGCCAGTGCATCTACCTGATGAGAGCTGCGCTCCAGCGCCACTGCCGCGGCGCGAGAGCACCCGGGCCCCGGGCCATCGGGCGGAAAGGAGTTGCCATGCCCCCTGTACGGGAACGTTTGCGCAGCTGGATGTCGACGCTGGGCAGGCCTGCCGCCCGGCGCGCCAGCGATCTGTCGCACAGCGTGAACGCCCTGACGCTGGAGGAGGACCCCTGGCGGGGGCGCCCGCTGACCGCCGGCACGGGCGCCAGATCCTGGAGCGAGGTGCGCAACCTGCTGGAGCAGGCCGCCTCCGCCTGGGAGAGCAACCCGCTGGCGGCCCGGCTGATCAGCATGACCACCGATTTCGTGATCGGCTCGGGCGCCAGCCTCAGCGTGCGGCCCCTCACCGCCCAGCAGTGGGTGCAGCGCTTTTGGGACCACCCGCTGAACCATCTGTCCGAGCGCATCTATGGCTGGTGCGACGAGCTCTCGCGCAGCGGCGAGCTGTTCCTGGTGCTCTCGCGCAACCCCGCCGACGGCATGTCCTATGTGCGGGAGGTGCCCGCCCTGCAGATCGACGCCATCGAGACCGATCCGGATGACCGCGAGTACGAACGGCGCTACCACGAGCTGACGGCAGAGGTGGAGGGGCGCTGGTGGCCGGCGGCACGGGCCGCCGAGGCGGCGGGCGCAGGTGCCGACGCCGCGACGGCGGGTGCCGATGCCGGCGCCGAGGCGGCGGGCACACATGCCGGCGCCGGGGCGGCCATCGACGGGCCTGCCGCTGACCTTGGGCGGTCTCCCACAGCGGCGCCTGCCGCGCCGGCACGCCCCTCCCTGCCCTCTCCCCGCCGGGGCGCCGACCAGGTGATGCTGCATTACGCCATCAACCGGGCGCCCGGGGCGGTGCGCGGGCGCTCCGATCTGGCCCAGATCCTGCCCTGGCTGGAGCGCTATGACCTCTGGCTGGAGGATCGGGTGCGCATCAACCGCTTCAAGGGGGCCTACCTCTGGCATGTGCGCATCGACAACGCCGCCGCCGGCCGGCTGGAGGCCAAGCGTCGCCAGTACGCCCGGGTGCCGCGCTCCGGATCGATCATCATCTCGGACAGCTCGGAGCACTGGGAGGCGGTGAGCCCGCAGATCAATGCCGACGACGTGGCCGCCGACGGTAAAGCCATCCGCCTGATGATCGCCGCGGGGGCGGGCATCCCGCTGCACTATCTGGCCGAGGGCGACAGCGCCACCCGCTCCACCGCTCGGGAGATGGGCACGCCCACCCTGCGACGCTTTGCCCATCGCCAGTTTGTCTTTCAGCAGATCCTCGCCGACCTGGTGCGCACGGCGGCCCGGCGCGCCGGGCTGGGCGAGATCGCCGTGCAGGTGCAGTTCGACTCGGTGCTGGCCGAAACCGACCGGCCGGCGCCCTCCACCCCTATCCGTCCCTGAAGGAGGACACCCATGACCCTGAACGCTGTACCCATCGACCCACGCCCCGGCCTGCCGGGCACCACGCCCGCCGCGGCCGCCCGCCTCCATCCCGCCCGGGAGGGGGTTCCCGCCGAGCCCCCCGCCCCCGCCGGCAGCCATCGGCAGCGGCTGGCGGTGGAGGGCCGCGTGGAGCGCGTGCTGCTGCAGGGCGGCATGCACGGAGCCCCCGCCCTGGAAGTGGTGATCCTCGCCGAGGGGGTGGCCAACGGGCTGCTGTTCGGCCCGGTGGTGCTGCAGGCGGCGGCGCCCCTGTTCAACGGGGTGCCCGTGTTTGTGGACCACGCCACCAGCGCCGACCTGCGCCGCGCCGGCGGGCGCTCGGTGCGCGACCTGGCGGGCATCATCGCCAGCGCCCACTGGGACGCCTCCGCCGGCGCCATCCGGGGGACCCTCAGCCTCACCCGCAGCCTGCCCTGGCTGCACGCCCTGATCGCCGATTTTGCCGCCCACCCCGCCCTGTTCGGCCTCAGCGCCGACCTCTGGCTGCGGTCCAGCGACGCCGGGGAAGGACAGCCCCGCGTCGTCACCAGTATCGAACGGGTCAATTCGGTGGATGTGGTGGTGCGCCCCGCAGCGGGCGGCCGTTTCATCACCGAAGGGACCGACGCACCACCCAGGGAGGATACCATGCCGGACACGACTATCACCGAGACCGCCGCGGCCAGCGCGCCCGATCAGGAGGCCGGCTCCGGATCCGGCAGCGCGCTGCTGCGGGTGCGCACCGCGCAGGAACCAGAGGCAGAGCCCATGGCCGCCGCCAGGGCCCAGGGGCCCACGCGGGACGAGATCGTCGAGCTGGCCCTGGCGGCGAGCTCGCTGCCCGAGGGCCTCAAGGAGCTGGTGCGGGAGGACGGGCGCCTGCAGTCCGTAGCCGAGGTGCAGGCCGCCATCGCGCGGCTGGCGCGCACGTGGGCCGACCTCACCGCCCAGCAGGCCATCCGTGGGCTGGGGGAGATCACCCGGGTGAGCACCCCGCTGGATCGGGTGACCCTGGCCTTTGAGCGGCTGATGGGGGTGGGCGGCGAGCCCGGGGCCTGGAACCGGGGCGATACGGCCGCCCACCGCAGCGCGCCACGGCTGAGCGGCATCCGAGAGATGTACGACCTGCTCACCGGCGACTGGGAGCGCCACGGGGTGTTCCACGCCGAGCGCACCACCTTTGCCAATGCCACCACCACCACCATGGCCGAGGTGGTGCGCAACGTGCTCAACAAGGCCCTGGTGCAATCCTTTGAGGCGCGCCCCCGCTGGTGGGAGCCCATCGCCTGGCAGGAGGATCTGCCCACCCTGCAGGACGCCCGCTGGATCACCCTGGGCGGGTTCAGCGATCTGGATACGGTGGACGAGGGCAACGCCTATACCGAAAAGACCTGGGACGACTATGCCGAGACGAGCCCCTTTGTGAAAAAGGGCAACTATCTGGGGCTGACGCTGGAGATGATCGATCGGGACGACGTGGGCGCGGTGCGGGCCATCCCCCGCAAGCTGGGCCAGGCGGCCTGGCGCACCCTCTCTACTGCGGTGGCCAGCCTGTTCACCGCCAACGGCGGGCTGGGCCCCACCCTGGCCGATGGCGAGAGCCTGTTCCACGAGCTGGCGCATCGCAATCTCGGTACCAGCCCGCTGGACGCCGCCGCCTGGCAGGCCACCGTCACCGCCATGTATCGCCAGACCGAGTACCACTCGGCGCGCACGCTGGGCATCCGCCCCTCTTTCTGCCTGGTGCCCATCGAGCTGGAGGGGACCGCGGTGAACCTGTTCACCACCACCCTGGAGCCCGGGCTGGCCGGCAACAGCCGCGCCATCGCCCAGGTGAACCACTCGGTGATCGCCGTGCCCGAATGGACGGACGTGAACAACTGGGCCGCGGTGGCGCACCCGGCGGACCTGCCCGGCGTGATGATCGGCTACCGCTTTGGCCGCACGCCCGAGCTGTTCATCGCCGACCACCCGCTGATGGGCTCGATGTTCAGCCACGACGAGCTGCGCGTCAAGGTGCGCTTTGTGTACTCGGTAGGCATCGGGGACTATCGCGCCCTGTTCAAGCACAACGTGGCCTGAGGCAGCCCACCGGCAACCCGCACAGGAGGTGACCGATGTACAGCGAATGGATGCGCAATGGCGCCACGCAGGAGGCCATCAAACGCTTTCTGCTGGCCCTGGTGATCCTGGGGCTGGCGCTGATGGGCTATGACGTCGAGATCCGACGGCAGCCCGCGCCGCTCAGCACGCCTCTGCCGGCGGCGGGTGCCCCGCAGGCGCCCGATGGCCGGGGCGAGGCCGTCGATCCGGAGGAGACGCTCCCCGGGGCGCCGCTGCCGGAGCCGGGCCCCAAGGGCGCCGGAACCAACCGCTGATCCCCCGCCCCGGGCGGCAGCCCTCTCCCCTGCCGCCCGGGGCGCACCCCTTCCAAGGAGGACCGATGACCGACCTGGCTCAGACCATCGCCCGGGTGGCCGCCGACCTGCAGGATCCCGATCACGCCTACTGGTCCACTGCGGACCACGAGGCCAACCTGCGCCGGGCGCTGGCGCACTATTCCCTGTTGAACCCGCGGCGGGCGCAGCAGGTGCTGCCCACCAGCGCCGGCCAGCGCGAGATCGATCTGTCGCCGCTGGGGGCGCTGGAGGTGGTGGATCTGTGGTACCCCTGGGATCCCGATCACCCTCCGGCGCAGCCCGGGCGCCCGCCCTTTATCCTGCTGGATGCGACCACCCTCTATCTGGAGAGCGACGGCCCGCCCCAGGGCACTTTGCAGGATCAGCTGCGGCTGTTCTATCTGGCGCCGCATACCCTTTCGGGCCTGAACGGCGCCACCCTCACCACGCTGGACGAGGCGGGACTGAGCCTGCTGGTGCTGCTGGCCACCGCGGCGGCGGCCATGCAGCGCTGCCAGAGTACCATCGGCAGAGTGACCGTATCCAACTGGACGGCGGGCCAGCTGCTGGAGTGGGCCCAGGCCCGCCAGCGCCAGGCCGATGCCGCCTGCGAGGCGCTGCGTCGCCGGCTGGCCAGCGCCCAGGAGGCCCGCGTGACCTGGGAGGCGCCTCTGTGAGCCCCAAGATCCACAAGGAGGACCCCATGACCGCTCCCGATCCCCGTTCTCAAGATCCCCTGCCCCTGCGGCTGGCGCTGTACGGGGCACTGGCCCTGCTGGCCATGGGCCTGGCGACGCTGTGCCGCACGCTGGGAGGCCTGCCATGAGCCAGGCGCCCATCCTGCAGGGGGTGGTCCAAAGCTATGACGGCGCCACGCACACCGCGGTGGTGCGACCGCTGGGCCACCCCGCGTCCACCTGGGGCCCCCTGGTGGTGGCGGCCAACATCGCCGCCGGCCTGCTGACCCCCGGCGCCCGTGTGCTGGTGCTGCTGCCGCCCACCTCGGGCGGCATCGTGCTGGCGGTGCTCTAGAGTCGCACGGAAGGAGGCCCCCCATGATCAGCCTGTCGCCCACGCTGCTGCAGGCGGCCACCGCCTGGGGCGGACGGCCCGTCGCCCGCGCCACGCTGGAGGATCGCCGCCTGCGCTGGAGCCCCCTGCACACCTGGCCGGCGGACGACGCCAGCCCCACCACCATGTACCACAACGGATCGTACCTGCTGCGGGCCCGGTCGGACGGAGGCGGCCAGGTGTGGGTGGCCCGGGTGAGCGATCCGGCGGGCCAGGCCGGCTGGGAGCAGTGGCTGCCCGCCGCCAGCGGCGCCCGGCCCCACTCTGATGTGGCGCTGACCTGGCGCATGCCCGCCACCTGGCTGATGCTGTACGAGGGCGCGGGCGGCACGGCGCTCTGGCGCACCAGCAGCGACCACGGCACCAGCTGGAGCGCGCCGGCCGCCCTGCACACCGGCAGTGCGCCCCTCTGGCTGGCGCTGTGGGGCAGCTGGGCGCTGGTGCTGGAGGAGGGGCTGCTGCACGGCTATCGCTGGACGGGGAGCAGCTGGAGCGGCCCATACTCCCGGGCCACGGCGGCCGGCGCCGCCGGCGTGGCGGTGTGGTACGACGAGGGCGCCCGGCGGCTGCACGCCTGGTACGCCGCCGGCGGCCAGCTCTGGCAGACCACGGCCAACGGCTCCCTGCCCACGCCCCTGTGGAGCACGCCCCGGGTGCTGGCGCCGGGGGGCGACCAGCCCCCCTCCGAGGAGGCCCGCACCCGCCTGCCGGCGCTGGCCTGGGTGCCGGCCCTCGGGCTGGTGGCCAGCTGCCTCACGGGAACCGCGCCGGAGGGAGGCGCCGCTCCGCTGCGGCCCATGACGGCCCTGGCGCCCAACCCGTATTGCAATCACCCCGGGCAATGGGTGCCCCTGGCGCCACCCACCAGCTCCGCCCAGCGCTGGGCCCTGGCCTGGGATCCCCTCACGCAGACGCTGTACTGTGGCAACCGCAGCGCCATGTTCAGTGCGCCGGTGCCCGATGCCGCGGTGCGCTCCTGGATGCGCCTCGGCCCGCTGGACGCCCTGGGCTGGCGCTGGCGGCTGGATGCGGAGGGGCCCGGCCACCTCTCACTGACCCTGCTGGATCGGGAGGGGGCGCTGATGCCGGCGGGGGTGCCCGGCCAGCCGGCAGCGGCGGCACGTCCGCTGGCCAGCCTGCGCCTGCAGCGCGGTTATGTCACCCCGGCGGGGGAGGAGACGGTGGACACGGCGGACTGGACCGTGCTCAGTGCCCGCTACAGCATCGGGCGGGAGGGCGGGCGCCTGACGATGGAGGGAACCGATGCGCTGGGGCTGCTGGCCCTCTGGCGGCCCAGCGAGTCGCTGGTGTGGCAGGAGCGCACCGTGCACTGGCTGCTGGACGAGGTCTGCGCCCGGGTGGGCCTGGCGGTGCTGCGGGTGGGCGCCCCCGGTTTGGATGTGACGCTGCCTGCCTTCAGCCTGCATCCGCACCAGACGGCGCTGACGGCGGTGCAGGGGCTGCTGCGGCTGGGCTGCGCAGTGGCGCGGCCGGCGGGGGCGGCGCTGCAGGTGCTGGCGCTGCCGGGCAGCGCGGGCACGCTGCCGGCGCTGGGTGCCCGCGGGGAGATCCGCGAGGGGCAACTGGGGCCGGGGCTGCCCGGGGCCACGCTGGTGCGGGTGAGCTCGGCCACCTGGGGGCTGTGGGCCGATGCCGAGGCCAGCGCGGAGGAGCAGGCAGCCGGGCTGCGGCTGATGCGCACGCTGGAGGACAACCGGGTGCACACCGCGGCGCTGGCGAAGGAGGTGGCCGGCCATGCGCTGGCGCTGGCCCGGCTGAGCACCCGCGCCGACTCGGTAACGGTGCCGCTGCGCCCCGATCTGGAGTTGTGGGACGCCGTGCGGCTGGTAGCGGGCGCCGTGGCGGGCCCGCGGACGGTCGTAGCGCTGGAGGAGCTGGCCCAGCCCGCGCTCAACCGTTTTGAGACGCGGCTGGGGCTGGGGGCGCTCTAACGGCCGGCGACGGGCGACGGAATCGGGCTAAAAGTCGTCGTCGTCGTCCTCGCCCTCGTCGTCGTCGAGGCCGTAATCGTCCTCGTCCTCCTCATCCATGGGATAGATGCCAAACCCCTCGGACTCGCCGCCGGACGAGTCGTCATCATCCAGATCATAGGGCCAGTCCAGCTCCAGCGGGTTGGTCGAGACCACCTCCAGACGGGTATCACAGGAGCGGCAGGTCACCATGTCGCCGATGTCGGGCGTGCCGACGATGCGGACGTTGCGATAGCATTGAGGACAGGTGGCTACGGGCATGGCACTCCTCCAGAGATGCTGGGCCGAACATCGTGCCCCATTATAGCAGACTCTGCGCCGATGGGGGTGCGGCGGGATCGCCGGCGGCGGGATCGCCGGCGGCAGGACTGCCGGCGGTGGCATCGCCTGCGGCGGGATCACCGGCGCCCAGTTCGTCCAGTGCGAGAACGATCTCGGGCAGATTGCGCGGCGTGATGATGCCCAGCAGCCGCTGATCGGGCCGGGCATCCTGCGTGATCAGGATGGCGTCGAGCCGATGGCCCTGGCGCTGGTGCTGCTCGAACTGGGCCAGGGCCTCGAACAGGGTGGCGCCGGGGGAAAGAAAGGTGTGGCGCTCGTCGCCACCGGCCAGGCGCAGCACCTCCTGCACGCTGGTGCCATCCAGATCGACCCCGCCACCGGCACCCTCCTCCAGAGCCCCCAGCCAGCGGGCGACGCTTTCGCCGGTGAACAGGCCCACACAGCTGCCGGCACGGTCGCGCACGGGGAGCTGGGTATAGCCCTCGTGGCGCATGCGGCGCAGCGCCAGCCGGACGGGATCGGTCTGGAACACGGTGGCCACGGGGCGGGTGTAGCGCTCGCCGATGCGCGGCGGGTTGTGCAGCAGCTGCTGATAGCGCTCGATCTCTTGCACCACGGCGTCGCGGGGCTCGGCCAGGGGCAGATCGCGATCGGAATGGACCAGGGCGTTGCGCAGCTCGGCGAACTCGCGCAGGGGGCGCTCGATGTGGGCCACGGCGGGCTCGATGCGGGCCGCGGCGCGCAGTTTTTCGCCAAAGGAACGGCGCTCGTCCACGCCGCCCAGCTCGGCCAGGCGCCGCTCGATGCGGTTAAAGGCCAGGATGAAACGGGTGGCGTTGGAGCGCGGCTCGGCCGGGTTGGACATGGAACTCGCCTCTGGTACGGGATGGATCCGGCGGTATGGTAGCACGGGCGGCGGGAACTGTCAGGCGGGCTGCGATGTTGGGCGAGGCCCACCGGCCCCAGCAGCTGGCGGTGCAGCCAGCGGATGGCGGCCGGCGGTCACAGGCAGCGGGGTCCGCGGGGATAACCCTCCGCGGGTGCCCGGCCGGTGCCACTGTAACAGCGACACTCGATCGCTGCGCAGGACGGCGGGGAGGGGCTGCCCGGGCCCAGGGCGACCGGCCGACGAGACCGCCCGCGCATGGTCCCCGCCAAGGGCAGCGAGCGGCCTTCTGGCGCAGGAGCGGGCCACGAGCTTGCTCGCGTCGGCAGGGCAGCCTGGGGCGCTGCAAGCCACCCTGCCTGTGGCTGCACGCCCGCCGGCGGCCCAGCCCTCCCGTGACGGCCTTCTCACGCAGGGGCGGACCGCGGGCTTGATCGCGTTGGCAGAGCAGCCTGGGGCATCGCAGGCCAGCGTGGTTGCGGCCGCGCGCCCGCCGGCCGCCCAGCCCTCCCGTGACGGCCTTCTGGCGCAGGGGCAGGCCACCGGCTTGATCGCGTTGGCAGGGCAGCCTGGCGCATCGCAAGGCAGCGTGGTTGCGACCGCACGCCCGCGGGCCGACCACCCTTCCCGTGACGGCCTTCTGGCGCAGGAGTAAGGCCCTACCCCGGCAGAGATGGGGCCCGTCCTGGAGTCCCCTGGGTTGCCGAGCCGCAGGATCAGCCCTGAGCGGGCAGGCCCTCCAGCCGCAGGGCGAGAGCATGGGGGCTGGGGCGCCGCTCGGGCAGGCGCAGCACCAGCCCCTCCGGCCTGCGCTCCCAGCGCAGCGCGGCGTCGCTGCCCAGCAGGGTCACCCGTTCGGGGGCCGGATCGCCCGCCAGCGCGGTGAGGGTCACCGTGCTGCCCGGCTCGCCCGGCACGATGGCATACAGCAGCGGGCGGCCATCCTCGAGACGGGTGGTATAGCGGATATCCAGGGGCGTGAGCGGGGCGTTGGTCTGCTCCGAAAAGTGCCCGCCGCCCACCGGCGTGGGTCCCTCGCCGTACACCCGCCAGGGTCGCGTGCCATAGATCGCCTCGCCGTTGAGGTCCAGCCAGGCGCCGATGTCCCGCAGCACCTGCTCCGCCTCGGCGGGGATGGTCCCATCGGGCCGGGGACCCACGTTCAGCAGCAGGTTGCCGTTCTTGCTGACGATATCCACCAGATCATGGATCAGCGAGGCGCTGCTGCGAAAGACGTCGTCCTCGATATAGCCCCAGGAGCGCACGCTCACCGAGGTATCGGTCTGCCAGTAGTCGGGGCGGATGCCGGGGAGCTTGCCGCGCTCCACATCCAGCACGGCCACGCCGTCGGGCAGGGCGTCCTTGTACTGCAGCACCACCTCGCGGCCCCACTGGCGCGCGCGGTTATAGTAGGCCGCCAGCACCTGCGGCCGCCAGGGGGCGTACTCGGGGCTGTGCCAGCCGAAATCGAACCAGAGCACATCGGGCTGAAAGGTATCCATCAGGTGCAGCGTGCGGGCGAACCAGTCTTCCATAAAGGCCTGATCGGCGGGGGCCTCGGGGGCGTGGCGGCGTCCGTAGAGCCCCACGTTGGCGGGATCCACCGTATCCCAGGTATCGTCCGAGCCGTAATAGTGCCAGTTGAAAGCGCGATGGCTGGAGACGCCGAACTTGAGCCCGCGCTGGCGGGTGAGGTCCATCAGCTCGCGACAGACATCGCGGCGGGGCCCCATCTCGGCGGCGTTCCAATGGGTAAAGGGTGAGGCGTACATGGGAAAGCCGTCGTGATGCTCGGCCACGGGGACGATGTAGCGGG
>JAAYED010000199.1 GCA_012728955.1 Chloroflexota bacterium | reverse complement strand
TATGCCCGCCAGACGCCAAACAGCAGCAGCACCGAAAAAAAGAGGACGGCTTCGATGAGCACCAGACGCTGCTGTGCACGCAGCTGTTCCAGCAGGGCGGAGCCATTGCTCCTCACAAGGACAAGGGAACCCGCAGCGACCAGCGCCACGCTCACCACGGCCGCCGGCAGTCTGTTCTGAATGAGGCCGAGGGTGACCAGCAACCACAGAAGCACACTGCAGAGGACGAGTCCCACAGCGCGACGGAAGCAAATCCCGCGCTCTGGCAAAAAGCGCAGCAGGTGCATGCTGATGGGCAATGCCACCAGGCCAATCAACTCCAGCGTCAACCACCAGCGGAGGAGCGGGAGCAAAACCATCAGGAGCGGTCCTCAGAATTCGTCATGCTCTCCAGATCGGTGCGATACAGAGTAACCTGTTCGTTGGCATAGATGCGCTCCAGTACGCCCTCTCCCGCCAGGGTCTCGAATTTGTTCAGGGATGTGGCAGGGTAGAGCGCACGTTCCAGCGGCCCCACATACACCAGCCGGACGCTGTTTTTCTGGAGCACCTCGAGCGCTACCTGCGGGTCGGGGCTGTTGAACAACAGCTCGGCCTGACCCTGGCGGGGAGCCACCTGCGCGGCAGGTCGCTGCTCGTACTGATGGCTGCCCACCAGCGTAGGCAAGCCCGTATATGAGGAGATGCGCAGCCCTCCCTCACGATAGTATCCAACCGGGGCTTCGGCAAGCACCTGCAGGCCTTTCACATTCTGCCACATCCATTCCAGTGCCTGGCGATCATAGCGCATCGCGACATCCATGGAGCCTTCCGGAGGCAGATAGACCGCCTGCGTCATGTACGCCGTTCCATCCAATGTGGTGCGCGCCGGCGATCCGCTGGGAAAGCGTTCCTGCACCCGTACGGGCAACGCCATCAGGGGATAAACGAGAGCCGCCGCCGTCAGCAGCACAAGCCCAGTGCACCACACAGGTCCTGCCAGCCCTCGTCGCTTGCGGAGCGCACGCCAGAGCAGGGGAATCTGCGAGCCCAGGGAGATACCGAGCAACAGCCAGGCCTGCAAAGAGAACTTGAACACCGTGTTCATCCGCCGCCAGTCCGTGTCCCGTAAAAAGTCCGCCACATACAGCCACTCGATGCCCAGCAGGATTCCAATTGCCAGTACCACCATCAGTCCACCCAGCCAGACTTGGTCCTGTGGCCCCGCGCTGAACCACAATGCTATTGCCGCGACAAGCAGGATCACCAACAGGGGCCAGATAGTGCCGGAGGATACGGCAAGCCATGTGCCCCCCAGCACACCCACCGTACTCAAGGGCAGGGGGTGCGATGTGCGAACGAACATGCGCCATGCCCGACCGATCCTTGGGCGCCAGCCCGCGGCACCCAACAGCACCCAGAATAACAGTCCCCAGATCTGGAGAAAAGGCCCTGTGTCAGACCGTTCCGCCGGAGCCACCAGGGCGAGGCTCAATCCCTGGGCTCTAAAGTGCGCGTAAAAGGGAGAATATGCCAGCAAGGCGCCGGCCACTATCAGGAACGCAACTCCAGCGGCTCCCAGCACTCCGCGCCACTGGCCCCAGCGATAGCCCGCGTGCAGCAGCGTAGCCACCGTGAGAATGACATAGAG
Source organism: Chloroflexota bacterium (assembly GCA_012728955.1). Classification (GTDB taxonomy): domain Bacteria; phylum Chloroflexota; class Anaerolineae; order UBA1429; family UBA1429; genus JAAYED01. The sequence goes on along the minus strand of JAAYED010000199.1, from coordinate 1,596 downwards.
CGGAAGGTCCCAGGTGTTGGTGATGCCCAGCATCCCCAGGGCGAGTACCCACACCAATCCGAGACTGGCAACCGGGCCCTTCTGCCACCGCCGTCCCGCTCGGCCGCGCAGACGGCCCACCAGCAGGCCGCACAACAGGAGTACCAACAGGCCAAAGGGCATGGCGATGAGGTGCGGGTGCAGGTCCGCGAACAAAAAGGTAAAAAAGGGGAATTCGTTGATGGTGTGCGGGATTACACGGGTGCTGGCATACCAATAATCCAGCGTCAGGGCGGGGCCCTGGCTGGCGAGCAGAGTGCCCACGCCCTTTGCGGCACATTGCGCACCGTGGACCAACCCCTGGGGCGACTGTTGGCAGCCTGTGGCAACTATCTGCTGGAGCAGCTGAGAGCCGCCCGTAAGGTTGCCCAACACGCCCACCAGCGCCGCTGCAGTGAGCCCCTGCCAGGTACGCAGCTTGCCGCTGCCCAGGATGCGGCTGCCCAAGGCCCAGGCGTGGGTCAACGTCATGGCGTACAAGGCAGGTACCGCCAGGTTAAAGCTCACTTCGGGCGAGGTTCCCGCCAGCTTGCCGATCAGGCTGACCAGATACAGGCCATAGTAGTAATAGTTGAGGATCCCTCCGGCAAAGTACGGATCATATGGAGGCATGTATCTGGAGCGCGACACCGCGTTGAGCATGGCGATCTCCATCATCTTCTCGCCACCGAACCAGGGCTGCCACAGGTCCGGATTGAGCAGGCGCACCCCCGTCCACGCCAGAAACAGGGCGACAAAGCTGGCTTCTACGCCCAGAGCGTGCCTTTGAACATCCGGCGAGCGGAACGGTGTCCCCTGACGAAAGATCGCGGCGCAGCCGACCATTACGAGGAGCAGCAGCAGCCACAGGCTCACTGGCGTGTTGGCGAGCCAGCGCAGGCTCGCCCCAATCCAGGCCAGGTAACCCACCAGCACCAGGCCAATCGCCCGCGCCAGCAGGTAGCCCCTGTCTGGCCAGTCGGGAGCGATTTGAGCCACCAGTGGCCAAACCGCGAGGCCGAGCAGGCCGGTAACCGCCCACCACGACAGTACGGCTCCGAGGGCGGAGCGATCAGCCAGCCGGTTCCATCCCCGAGCGCTGGTAGATTCCAGCTCCTCTATCGGCACATCCAGCAGCAGATCCTCTCCAGCTGCCTGCGCCGGAAGCGCCACAGGCCCTTGGGCACTGACGCTGGCCGGAATCCAGAGGTCCCTCAGCCCTTGCCACCAGCCGGCCAGCGTGAAAGGCCCTCTCTCTGTCTCCACCAGTCGTGTGCCCGCGCCCAACACGCGATAGATCGATACGGGACCTTCCTGATAGATCAGCTCCAGCTGGTTGCCGACCATCGCGTCGAACTTGGCCAAGCCTTCGATCGGATAGTAGGCGCGTTCCAGCTCGCCGACATACACCAGCCCAACCTGATAGCGTTGCAGGATACGTTCTGCGGTAGAGGTCTCCAGCGCCGAATAAAGCAGATTGAGGTCAGCCAGGCGCCAATCGATGGTCTGGCTGGAGAGTGCCGCTCGCTGTTGCTTCTGGTGCCAATCCCAGCCGATCACCGAGGGCAGGCCGGTGTT
>JAAYED010000198.1 GCA_012728955.1 Chloroflexota bacterium | reverse complement strand
TTGGGGCAGCGTGTGTTGCGCCATGTGGGAGAGGTGCACGAGGTGATCGCCATGCTGGGCGGCCGTTTTGTGCATCCCGTGATGGCGTTGCCGGGCGGTGTGGCCAAGGGGGTCACTCCGGAGATGCAGCAACGCCTTATCGAGATCGGTGAGGGTCTGGTCGAGTTCGGTCAGTTCAGCCTGGGGATTTGGCGGGAGATGATTCTGGGCAACCAGGAGTACCATGACATGCTCATGGGCGATACCTATCTGCATCGCACCCACAGCATCGCCCTGGTGGACGCCAACAAGCAGCTGAACTTTTACGACGGGTACGTGCGTGCCGTGGATGTGGAGGGACATGAGGTCGCTTACTATCCCCCCGCTGAATATGCCGAGCACATCGGTGAGCACGTCGAGCCCTGGACCTATGTCAAGTTTCCGTACCTGAAGCACTTTGGCTGGCATGGCATGGTCGACGGCATGCAAAGTGGTGTGTACCGCTCCACGCCGCTGGCTCGGTTGAACGCCTCAGAGGGGCTCTCGACCCCGCTGGCGCAGGAAGCCTACGAAGAGTTCTATGACTATATGGGTGGCAAACCGGTGCATGCCACTCTGGCCACCCACTGGGCGCGTTTGATCGAGTTGCTGCATGTCAGCGAGCGAGCGCTGGCCCTGGCGCGCCACGAAGAGCTCACCGATCCAGATATCCGCAGCATCCCGACCAATACGCCTAACGAGGGAGTGGGCATCGTGGAGGCTCCCCGCGGCCTGTTGACGCACCACTATGTCACCGACGAGCAGGGACTGGTGAAAAAGGTCAATATGATCGTGGGGACCACCAACAACAGTGCAGCGATCTGCATGTCGGTGAAAAAGGCTGCCCAGGCTCTGATTGGAGGTGGCCGCGAAATCACCCAGGGCCTGTTAGATCGCGTAGAGATGGCTTTTCGCGCCTATGACCCCTGCAATGCCTGCGCTACCCACGCCGCCCCTGGGGAGATGGCCCTGACCGTCCAGGTGTACGATCATCGTCAACAGCTGGTGGCGGACCTGCGGCGCGGCCCCGCCGAGGAGAGGGAATAGCCCATGGCGACACGTGGCAAGATCATCAAGACCGAAACGCCAGAGCAGCTGAGGCTCTTGAGGCCGATGGTGGTGCGGCGCACCGAGCTTTTGCTCGACCGCAGCAAGTGCTGCGGCTGTAACGTTTGTCGTCTGGTGTGCCCGCGCGAGGCCATCTCGGTGACGGTTGGCCAGGTCACCGATGGGCGGATGACGGCAGCGCCCGTGGTGAACATTGACGAATCGCTCTGCAGCCTGTGCGGCGAATGTGCAGCCAGCTGCCCGGTACACGCCTATGAGATGACGGTAGACGGCAAACCAGAGATTCCGGTGATCCGCTTTGAGGCGTTCCCCAATCTGTTGCGTGCCAACCGCGTCAACCAGGCCGCGGCCTCTGCCTCGACGGAGACAGGCTATATCGCAGCTTGCCCCACCGGCAGCATCAGTGCCACCATCGAGCGCGATGAGGAGGGCCACGTCACCGCGGTGAGCCAGGTCGAGGTCAACCGGCGCACCTGCATCTCGTGCACGCGGTGCATGGAACAGGGCCCGGCCGGCGCTTTTACCGTCACCAAGCCCTATCAGGGCCGGGTCTATCTCGATGTCTCGCTGTGCCCCGAGGGGTGCCAGGCCTGTGCCGACGTGTGCCCCTCCAAGACGATCCGCTATGACGGTGCGCGCGTGAGTGTGGACGAGCGATTTTGCATCCATTGTGGCGCCTGTGAGCATATCTGCCCCGCGCCCGGCGCTATTCGCAATGAACGCCGCCTGATCATGCACACGCCCATCGAGTCTGGCGCCTGGGCCAAAGCCCTCGACAAGCTGGTCTCTTATCGGGAGGTCTCGGCCGAGTACGATCGCAAGGGCCAGGTGCGGCGCCGGCGGGCGGTTGTCAAAGGCCTGCTGCGCGAGATGGTTGAGTAAAAGTACATTGGGGCACAGGGTCCTTTATGCTTGCGGGCTCTGGCAGGCTGCCTGCCAGAGCCTGTTTTACCGCCTTGGCGGTGCAATGGCCATGCTTGTTGACGCGAGGGAATGGTGATGAAACTGGATGACCTGATTGCAGCGCTGCCTTTTGCCACGCGGCTGGGTTGGTCAGAGGACAGTGCCGCGCTCGAGATCGGTGCCGTGCGCGATGACTCCCGCGAGGTGACCGCTGGAGACCTGTTCGTGGCCATTCCGGGGGTCCATGTGGACGGGCACCGCTATGTGGGAGCTGCGGTGCGGGCAGGGGCCGCCGCCTGTGTGGTGGAGCACGACCTGGCCGAACTGGCCGACCAGCCGCGGGTGGTGGTGCGCGATGCGCGCGAGGCACTGGCCTGGCTGCACGCGGCGCTCCAGGGGCATCCGTCGCACCGACTGCGGGTCATTGGCGTGACCGGCACAGACGGCAAAACCACCACCACGCGTCTCATCGCGAGCATACTGGGGGCTGCGGGGCTCACGGTTGGCGCCATCGATACGGTCGCCGCCACCATTGCGGGCGCGGCACTGCCCACCGGGTTTCACACCACCACCCCGGATGCGCCCGAGGTACAGGCATATTTGGCTGACATGGTGGCCAAGCAGATGCAGTATGCGGTGATCGAGACCACCTCGCATGGTCTGGCTCAGCATCGCGTGGCGGGTGTGGCCTATGATGTAGCCGTGGTGACCAACATCACGCACGAGCATCTGGACTATCACGGAAGTTTGGAGGCCTACCAGCAGGCCAAGGCGATACTCTTCCGTGGGCTCAGTGGGAGCTATCGCAAGCCTGGTGTGGACAAGATTGCCGTGCTCAACCGCGACGATCGCTCCTTCGATCTTCTCAAGGATATCCCTGCAGATCGCCAGATCAGCTACGGTGTGCGGTCAGAGGCGGACCTGCGGGCCCGTCAAGTGGTCGCCAGTGCCCAGGGGCTGCAAATGCTGGTGGACACGCCAGAGGGCACTCTCACCATCTCTTCCCCATTGATCGGCCTGTACAACGTATATAACATCCTGGCGGCCCTGGCGACAGGATGGTCGCAGGGGATCCCTGCACAGGCTCTGGTGGAGGGCGTCGCCCGTGTACAGGGTGTGGAGGGGCGCATGGAGAGGGTGGAGGCTGGCCAGCCCTTTACGGCCATGGTGGACTTTGCGCACACGCCCAATGCCATGGAAAAGGCGTTGGAGACGGCGCGGGGGTTGACACAGGGGCGGGTGATCGTCGTGTTTGGCTCTGCCGGCCTGCGCGATGTGGCCAAGCGAGCCTGGATGGGTGAGATCGCGGGCCGCCTGGCGGATCGGGTGGTGATCACCGCTGAGGATCCACGTACCGAACCGGTAGAAGAGATCATGGCCGAGATCGCGCGTGGGTGCGAGCGCGCCGGCAGGCAAGATGGCAGCGACTATGTGCGGGTAGCGGACCGTGCAGAGGCAATTGCCCGGGCCCTGGCCATGGCCTTGCCGGGCGACCTGGTGATCGCCTGCGGCAAAGGCCATGAACAATCCATGTGCTACGGCGAGATCGAGTATCCTTGGAGCGACCGAGCCGCCGTCATCGCAGGGCTCGCGCGCCTGGGCTATCACCTCGAGGGAGATGCGGCCTAGGGGCGGGCGCCGGTAACGACCATCCGTCCGTCGTACAGCTCCACCTGAGTGATCGCGCCGATCTTTTCCACCTCTACGGGGATACCATTGCCCGCGTTGAACCGATCGAGCGCGGATTTGACCAGCGCGTCGGCGATCAGCCGGGTGAACCCGGTAAAGCTGTCCCCCAGAGTCAGGCTCACGACCTTGAGGTAAAGCTGGCCTTCTACGACTTGGGGAACGCCTATGGCGGTGATATCGCCGCTCACGCCCGATTCTTCATGGGCCACCGACAGGGTGACCGAAATATGTTCGGGCGTGATAACGACCTTGGCATCGCCGACGCGGAATCCCTCTCGAGAGAACGAGAAACCTGCCAGAAGCTCACTGATGTCGCTCTCGGTGAGTTCCACGGTAAAGGACTGCCCTTGCGAAGCAGCCTCTGCCGTGGGCTTGGCCGTTGCCGTTGGCTGTGGCGTGGCAGGTGCTTTGGTAGGATCAGGCGAAGGTACGCTGATATTCACCAAGGGTTCGGTTTCGCTGTCTCCGGACGGTATGAAACGCCCTGCAAGATCGGTCAAAAAACACCCCGTGCTGGCTACCAGCATGGCTACCAGCAGCAATACCAACAGCCTGGTCTTCATCATGACCCCCTATTGCTGGCTCTAACCCGCCAGCAGCTGCTCCAGTGACGCGGCGGGCCGGCCAAAGGCCTCGGCCACTGCGCCATACACCAACTCGCCTCGGAAGGTATTCACACCCCGGGCCAGCGCACGATCGCGTTTGATGGCATCCACTACGCCCCAGCGGGCAAGATTCTGGACATAGGGCAGGGTCGCATTGCACAGCGCCAGTGTAGAGGTGCGCGGCACCGCGGCGGGCACGTTGGGCACACCATAGTGCACTACACCATACTCCACATAGGTGGGATTGGTGTGTGAGGTGGGATGGATCGTCTCGATACAGCCGCCCTGGTCCACCGCGATATCGAGGGCCACCGAGCCCGGCGCCATGTCCGCGACCATCTCCCTGGTCACCAAGACAGGCGTGCGTGCCCCGGGGATAAGCACCGAGCCGATCAAAACGTCCGCCTGCCGGGCCGCATCATAGATGTTGCGCCGGTTCGAAGCCAAAGTAGTCAGGCGACCCTCCAGCGTCTCATCCAGGTAGCGCAGCCTCTCCAGATTAAGGTCGATGACGGTAACGTTGGCCCCCAGTCCCAACGCCACGCGGGCCGCATTGGTGCCCACGGCGCCACCACCGATGATCACCACATTACCAGGGCTCACACCGGGGACACCACCCAGCAAGACGCCTCGCCCGCCCTGCTGCTTTTCGAGAAAGTGCGCGCCGATCTGCACCACCATGCGGCCGGCGATCTCGCTCATCGGTGACAACAGAGGCAGGGCGCGGTCATCGCGCTGCACGGTTTCATAGCCGATGGTGTCGATCTTGCGGGCCAGCAGTTCATCGGTCAGGCTCTCGCTGGATGCGAGGTGCAGATAGGTAAACAGCGTCTGCCCACTCTGCATGAGATCGTACTCTTCCGGTCGCGGCTCTTTGACCTTGAGCACCAGCTCGGCGTTCCAGGCCTCGGCGGCTGTATCCACCAGCTCGGCGCCAAAGGCTGCATACTCGGCATCGTCAAAGCCACTGGCTTGACCTGCGCCTCGCTGGATGCGCACCTGGTTACCAGCGTGGACAAGGGCATCCACACCGGCAGGCGTCAGAGCTACGCGCGACTCCCGGTCCATGATCTCGGTTGGGACACTGATCTGCATGTGCTTTTACTCCTAGTCTTGATCGGGTTGACCGACCGTAGAATTATCGCCGATGTTGAGCTGGTGGTAATGCCCTCGTACCAGGGCGCGCCGACCGATGAGCGAGCCCTCCAGCAGACTGTTCTCCAGCCTGGCGCCCGCCTCGATGATCGAATCGCGTACGATCGAGGAGCGAATGGTGGCGCCCTCATCGATACTGACGTCAGGTCCGATGACGGCGTTCTCCATCTGTACGCCAGGGGCGATGTACACCGGAGGAATGATGACGCAATTAGTCCCCTGCGAGTAGACGGCGTTTCGGCCTCGGGCCAGCAGGGTGCGATTGGTCTTGAGGATGGTATCGGGCTGGCCGCAGTCTTCCCACAGGGAGACGGGCTGCGACACAAAGCGTGCTCCGCGCTCGAGCATCACGTTTACCGCATCGGCGAGATAGTATTCCCCTTTGGTACGGATGTTGTTATCCAGCATGTGCCTGATGGCAGAGATCAGCGCCTGGCTTTCGCGAAACCAGAACACGCCTACCGTGGTCTTGCGGTTATCCAGCGTGGTGGGTTTCTCAACGTACTGCACCACGCGACCCTCGCGCTCCACCACGATGCCGAAATCCCGCGGATCTTCGACTTCTTGAACAAAGATCACGCCATCCTCAGTGGCCGTATTCAGTCGGCTGAGGTCCGCCTCAAAGATCGTGTCGACAAAGATCACCAGGCAGGGGCCAGAGAGATATTCGCGCGCCAGATAGATGGCGTGCGCCTGCCCCTCCAACTGGTGTTGCACGACATAGCGGGTCTTGAAAGAATAGCGGCGCTCCACCCAGTCCTGGATCTGCTCGCCCATCCAACCGGTGATAAACACCACCTCGTCGACCTTGAGGTCGGCGAGTTTGTCCAGGGTGTGCCCCAGGACGGTGTTGCCCGCCACATGGAGCAACGGCTTGGGTTTGCTCCACGTTTGCGGGCGCATGCGGCTACCGAAACCGGCTACGGGCAACACAACTTGCATGGGCGGACCTTTCCTTTGATCGGTGGGCGTGGGCGCCCCAGAACGGATGCTCTACAGCATGGGCCGAGCCAGGTGCCACTCGGTAGCACGCTCAAAGGCGCGCGCGGCGCGCAACACCGTGGCCTCATCAAAAGCGTTGCCCTGGATCTGCAACCCCACCGGCAATCCAT
>JAAYED010000197.1 GCA_012728955.1 Chloroflexota bacterium | reverse complement strand
GTGGGACTTTACCGACTATTACTTTGAGCACAAGCGGCAGCAGAGTGAGGCTATCAACAACGCGATGCCGATCATTCTGGACGTATTCGCCGAGTACGAGCGCCTATCGGAGCGCCCGCAGCGCATCCTGGACTGCTACGGGATGGAAGATGCCGACTATGCACTGGTGGTTCTGTCCTCTACGGCCGGCACCGCCCGCAGCGTCGCGCGCAAGCTGCGCGCCGAGGGCAAAAAGGTGGGTATCCTCAAGCCTACGCTGTACCGGCCCTTCCCGGCACAGGAAATCGTCGATTGCATCAAGAACTGCAAGGCAGTCGCAGTACTCGACCGCGCGATCTCCTTTGGCACCCCGCTGGGCATGGGACCGCTCTTTACCGACATCACCGCAGCGCTCTTTGGCGCCGGCGTATCGGGGCTTCCCATCGTCAACTATATCTATGGCCTGGGTGGCCGCGACACTACTCCGCCCATGATCGAGTCGGCCTTTGCTGACCTCGAGGCGATTGCAGCCTCTGGTGATCGGGGTGATGTGGTCCGCTATCTCGGCCTGCGCGGCTAGCGCGGCACGACATAGCCTGTCGGCTGAACACAGCAACAAGGAGCACCTACATGACTGATCGAGTACGCATCAATTTGCGGGATATCATCACCTCCGATGAGCGGCTGGCTGCCGGCCACCGCTTGTGCGCAGGTTGTGCCGAGCCGACCGCCGTGCGTCAGATTCTCCACGCCATTGACAATCCGGTGGTGCTTTCAACCTCCACCGGCTGCCTGGAGGTCTCGACGACGGTGTATCCCTTCTCGGCCTGGAACGTACCGTGGATCCACAGCGCCTTTGAGAACTCGTCCACAACCATCACGGGCGCAGAGGCGGCCTTCAAGGCGCTCAAGCGCCGTGGCAAGATTCCCGAGGACAAGCAGATCACCTTTATCGCCTTTGGTGGCGACGGTGCCAGCTATGACATCGGCTTTCAGTTTATCTCCGGTGCGCTCGAGCGCGGCCACAAGTTCATCTATGTGTGCCTGAACAACGAAGCCTACATGAACACGGGTATCCAGCGCTCCAGCGCCACGCCGCTGGGGGCCAGCACCACCACCACCCCTGCCGGCAAGGTTGTGCCTGGCAAGACGCAGTGGCGCAAGCCCTTTACGCGGATCATGGCTGCCCATGAGATTCCCTATGTGGCGCAGTGCTCCCCGCACAACTACCGCGACCTGATGCGCAAGGCCAAGAAGGCCGCCGCTGCTGACGGCCCGGCAGTCCTGAACGTGCTGGTGCCCTGCCCCCGCGGCTGGCGCCATGGTGGCGAGGATACCATGGCCATAGCCGAGCTCGCCGTTGATTCCTGCTACTGGCCCCTCTACGAGGTCGATAATGGCAAGACCACGGTGACCTACAAGCCGCGCGAGAAAAAGCCCGTGGCCGACTGGCTGCGGCAGCAGGGTCGCTTCCGCCATCTGTTCCGCCCTGCTTACGAATCAATCGTAAACGAGATCCAGGAGCGGGTGGACAAGGAGTGGGAGCGTCTGTTGGCTGCAGAGGCCAACGAGACGGCCTAGAGTCAGCACCCGGTTCAAGGGCAGCCGCGCAGACGGCTGCCCTTTCATTTGGAGGGTTCCCCTTGGCTGTTGCGTCCCTGCACGTTTCCACGCACCCCCTGGTGTTGCAGCGGCTCTGCATCCTGAGAGACGTGGCCACACCCCCGCCTCTCTTTCGCGCTGCGGTTGCGGATCTCGCCATGTTACTGGCCATAGAGGCAACGGCGGACCTCCCGCTCACCGAGACCAGCGTCACCACGCCGATGGGGATCGCCAGGGGCTCGGCGCTGGTGCAACGAATTGCGCTGGTGCCGATCCTGCGCGCCGGTTTGGGGATGGTGGAGAGCACCTTGAGGCTGCTTCCCAACGCCCAGGTGTGGCATCTGGGTGCCTATCGTGACCACGCATCTCTCCAACCGGTCATGTACTATAACCATCTGCCGCAGCACCCCGAGCTGGACCTGTGCCTTGTGCTCGATCCGATGTTGGCCACCGGAGGCTCAGCGGTGGCGGCGGTGGATGCTCTCCGTTCTCATGGCATTCCGCAGATCAAGTTCATTGGGCTGATCGGTGCGCCGGAGGGAGTGCACACTCTCGCCACTGCCCATCCCGACGTGCCCATCCATCTCGCCGCCCTCGATGAGCACTTGACTCCCCCGCCCCTCCTGGCCGATGATCCGCCGGAAGGCTATATCGTGCCCGGTTTGGGCGATGCCGGTGACCGGCAGTTCGGCACTGGCTGAGAGGAGCGTTGCCTGATGTCACCACTGCTCTTCCTGGCTGTGCTGGCGAGCGCCTGGCTGGCGATGCTGTTATTCACTCCCCTTGCGATCAGACTCGGACGTAAACTCGATATCGTGGATCGGCCTGGGGGCAGACGCAAGCATCATGGGGAGATCGTACGCATCGGCGGCCTGGGGCTTTTCCCGGCCTTTGCCATCGCCTCGCTGATCCCGGTACTGGTGGGCAGCCCGAGAGATGACGCGCTGGAGCTGACCCGCCTGACCGGAGTGCTCCTGGGCATGGCCATCGTCTGGGTGATGGGCTTGCTCGACGACAAATTCAAACTGTCTCCCGGCTGGCAATTGGCGGGCCTGGTGGCCGGGGCCCTGGTGGCCATCCTGTTCAAGGTTTTTGTAGAGCGCTTTAACAGCCCATTTGGGAACCAGCAGATCGTGGTGGACTGGTACCTGATGCTGCCCATCAGCCTTGCCTGGATCGTCGGCATGACCAACCTGGGTAACTCGATCGACGGGCTGGATGGGCTGGCCGCCGGCGTAACTGCCATCGCCTCGGCGGTGCTGTTTATCCACATGCTGCGCCTGCATCAATACAGTGTGGCGCTGCTGCCTCTGGCGTTACTGGGTTGTTGCCTGGGATTCTTGCACTTTAACCTGCCTCCCGCCAGGGTGTTTCTGGGAGGGGGGGCGTATGTGCTGGGCTTTGGCATCGCTACGCTCTCGATCATCTCGGGTGCCAAAGTCGCCTCTGCTCTGCTGGTGATGTGGTTGCCCATCGTTGACCTGGTATGGCAGGTGTACTCTCGCTGGCACCGCGGGCAGCGCATCTCGCTGGGCGATCGCGGACACCTGCACCTGCGCCTGCAGGACCTGGGCTGGTCACAGAGGCGCATCGTGCTGATGTACTATGGCATTACGGCCTTTCTGGGGGCCGTGGGGTTGCTGGTGCCCAACCGGGCACTCAAGCTGGGAGCGCTCATTGTGTTTGGGCTGGCCTTTATCTGGTTCGTGGCCTCGATCGCACAAAAGAGCGGCGATTCCGTGGTCAGCGGAGAGTAGCCGGGCACAGGCCACGCTGTACCAGAAGATCCGCCAGGGCAGCAACCTGGTCAAAGCGAAACATGGGCACCTGGCGGTTGTCGATAGGGTCGTCCGAGACCAGGGCCACCAGGTCATCGCCGGCAACGATCGGATCGGTGCCGGTTGCCTCGCGCACAACCTCCACCTTGGGGCCGGGCTCGTGCTTGAACCCCTCCAGAATCACCAGATCTACCGTTCCATCGAGTCGACGCATCAACTCGGCCAGGTCGGGCGCCTGCTCGCGCTGCTCGAGCCAGCCCAGCCCGTTGCGGCTGGTGATCACCACGGTGTTGGCCCCAGCCTCGGCAAAACGCCAGGTATCGGTGCCCGGATGATCCAGCTGAAAGCCCACGCTGGCGTTCTTGAGCACCGCCACGCGGGCTCCCCGCGCACGGAACTCGCGCACCAACCCCTCCACCACGGTCGTCTTGCCAGCATTATGCCAACCTACCACAGCCACACGGCTCGTCATGCGCACCTGCTCCTCAGGATGTCAAGAATGGAAAGGCGTCTCCGGACGGAAGCCCCCGGGGAATTCATGGGCCAGTGCAGGCCCGTACGGGCGAACTACTCTATGGTGTCCTTGCTCGCTTGAACGTCACGCCAGGCCTGTTGCCGCGCCGCGTTCAGCACGCGCTCCAGAGGGATTGCGTGCGCACGGGCCAGCTGCGCACAGTCCTCATACTCGGGCTTGATGCCCAGCACCTCGCCGTCGAGAAGCTTGACTTTGCACCGCACGGGCCCCCAAGTGGTCGCCACTGAGATCAGCTGGCGATCACAGATCACCCGCTCCACCGCACGCACCCGCACACCCAGACTGCTCGTCTCGGTGAGAATCAGCCGTGTGAGTGCAGCTGTGTCGGCATGGGCACAGAGTACAGAGAGCACCACCGCCGGGCGATTCTTTTTGGCATAGATCGGCGTGTACCAGGCATCCAGCGCGCCAGCTGCAAGGATCCGCTCCAAGGCGTGGCCCAGGGCCTCCCCGGTCATGTCGTCCAGATTGCACTCGAGAAGATGGACACGGGCGGGCGTGGTGTCGCCGGCCATCACTCGGCAGTCTCCGCCGTGTGCTGTACCCGCTCCAGGCGCCCTGTGCGCTGCGATTCCGCGCGGTTGGCGATGAGCGCTGCGGTAACGCCCGCGCCCACACCGTTGTCGATATTGACGACCGCCAGACCCGGGGCACAGGTCTGCAGCATGGCAACCAGAGCCCCGTGCCCCTGGCCGCCCATGCCATAGCCCACTGCCGTGGGCAAGCCAATTACGGGAATGTCCACCAGGCCCGAGACCACTGAGGGCAGCGCTCCATCCATACCGGCGGCTACAATCAGGACATCCACATCGTACTCGTTGAGCAGGCGCTTCAGGGGATCAAAGAGTCGGTGCAGGCCGGCCACGCCCACATCGTACTGGGCATGGACCGTACAGCCCATCTCCTGGCACACCACCGCCGCCTCCTCTGCCGCCGGTCGGTCGGAGGTGCCCGCCGTCAACACACCCACGCGCCCTCCCTTGCGCTCTGGCTGCGGGCCACGGCGCAGCACAGCGATGCGAGAGGCTGGATACCACTCCAGTTCAGAGTCCCCGTATTGCTCATCCAGCCTCGCCTGCAACGACGAAGAAACTCTGCTCAAGATGGCTCGGCCCGTGCGCTGTAGAAATTGTTCCGCAATCTCCAGACTCTGCTCGTCCGTCTTGCTTGCGGTGTAAATGACCTCAGGCGCGCCCTTGAAGCGCTCCCGCATAAAGTCCAGAACCGAGTCTGACAAGTTGTTCAGCCGATCAGCTTGTGCGCGGTTGCTCATTCATGCTCCCCATTCGGTATCCATCGAGATCGATGGTGACATAGCGATAGCCGCACTCGTGAATGACCTGTACAACCCGTTCGCGCAGAGGCGTTTGGGCAACGACAGGAATGAGGTCCACAGGCAGCTCCAGCCGCGCCAGAGGAAAGTGATCGCGCACACGTAGTCCCCCTCTGCCGAGCAGGCCGCGCAGGGCCACCTCCGCCCGCTCGACACGGGCGAGGCCCTCCGCCGAGAGAGCGACGCCTGCGGGAAAGCGCGTGGCCAGGCAGGCCTCGGCCGGCAGATCCCATGTGGGGAGTCCGCGCAACTTGGACAGTTGGCGAATCTCTTCTTTGGTCAATCCAGCCTCTGCCAAAGGGGCCCGAACGCCCAGCTCGGCGGCTGCCCGGGAACCGGGCCGATAGTCGAGATGATCATCCCCATTCTCGCCGTGCAGCAAGACGCGCCCTGGAAAGGCTTCTGCTGCGCGGACCTGCACGGACTCGAAGCGAAACCGCTTGCAATAGTAACAGCGATCGGGCGGATTGCTGGCAATCGGTTCCTGGCCCAGCTCGTCCAAGTGGACGATTCGGTGCTCCACGCCCAGCTGGGCTGCGACGCAGCGCGCCATCTCCAGCTCTGTCCGCGGCAGGAGCGGCGAATCGATAGTAACCGCCGCTACCCGAGAGGGGCCCAGAACTGCCGCCGCCTCGGCCAGCAGATAACTACTGTCGACACCCCCGGAAAAGGCGATAACGACCTCTCCGAGGGAGGCGAGGATCTCACGCAACCTGCGTACCTTGCGGCCCAAGTCTGTCTCTGACACTGCTGCTCCTTTGACCTCTAATTATACCGCCAGAGGCACCTGGGTCAACCGATCGCTCTCTCAGGATGCGTTGCTGCCGGCTCTTCAGGACACTGAACCCCTTGACAATACCTAGCAGTACAAGGTATTACGCTGTCGAGGAGATCCTACTATGCATTGCACCTGGGCTCCCAGCACGAGGAGGCGCGGACCGTGAGACGTACTTTGAACATGATCGGCGCTTACTGCTGGCATGGCTCGTTGCCGGTTGTGCCTATGAGGTGGTGCGGTACATTCTGGCTCTCCAGGCCTGCCGGGAGAACGTCTTTTCGCTCTGGCTGGGGGTCCCACTCACGGTGGCGGGTTGGCCCTGGATGGTCCGAGCCGACCTGATGCATGGCTTTGCCGGATGGCATTCTCTCGCGGCCGTCCTGTGTTTTGTTGGCGTGCTAATCGTTGGGGGCCTGCAGGTCTGGCGAAATTACCGCACCGTGTAGAGTAGCGCGGGCTCGGCCTGAGGGCACACCGGGCCTGGTGCGCGGAACCGCCTGAACAACGGCAGGCTTACCACCCTCCCCAAGCCTGGCTGGAATTGCCACAGCTGCGGTGCTCCATATACTCTGGAGCGTATTCCAGCTGAAAGGACCCCCAATGAAACTCTCGTTGTTGCACGCTGTTCTGCTGTTGGCTGCCGGTGGCGCCTCGGGTTTTATCAACACACTGGCGGGTGGAGGGTCCTTTCTGACGCTGTCCGTTCTGGACCTGATCGGCCTGCCCCTGGGCGTGGCCAATGCCAGCAACCGTGTGGGAATTCTATTGGGCGCCATCTCGGGCGTGCTGGGCTTTCGGAGCAAAGGTGCGTCCGACATCAAGAACAGCCTGCACTTTGCCATTCCGGCGCTGATCGGCTCGTTTCTGGGCGCCTTCCTGATCGTCGATCTGCCGGAACAGCTCTTTCAGCGCCTGCTGGGCGTGGCGATGCTGGTGATGCTCGCTGTCCTGATAGTCAACCCACAAAAGTGGCTCCAAGGCAGAGAGATTCAGATGACACCCAGACGCCGAGCGATCGGCTACGTGGTGTTCTTCCTGATCGGAATATATGGGGGCGCCCTTCAGGCCGGTGTCGGCCTGTTCATGATCGCCGCTCTCGTGTTGACCGCGGGCCTCGACCTGGTCAAGGCGAACATGCACAAGGCCTTTATCACCATGTCCTTTACCATTCTGGCGCTGATCACCTTTGCGCTGCGCGGGCAGGTGAACTGGCTGTATGGCTCGGTGCTGGCGGTCGGCTACGTGGTGGGCTCGTGGTTGAGCGCCCGTTTGGCTGTTGAAAGAGGCCAAAAGTTTGTGCGCATCGTCCTCGGGACGGTGCTGGTGGTGCTCGCAGCCAGGTACCTGGGCCTGCTCAAATTCTAGCAGGCACAGGGCCCCCTCCCGAGGGAGGGGGCCCTTCCCTATTATCTGTGGGCGGACTCGGCCTCCAGCAGCGGCAACACCGAGGCACCCGCAAACACAGGACCATCCCGACAGACCAGCCGATCGCCACAGTGGCAGTTGCCACAAACGCCAAAGCCACACTTCATGGCGCGTTCGAGACTGACATAGAACGGCAGATCGGTGCCCGCAAGCCGCCTCCCCAGCGCCAGAAGCATCGGCTCCGGTCCGCAGGCGTACAGCGCCGAGGGCCACCCCTGGCGCAGCAACGGCTCGATGGCCTCGACCACGTTGCCCCTGAGTCCGGCAGTACCGTCATCGGTTGCCACCAGCACGGGCACACCGAGCTCCTCAAAGCGCCAGAGCAGCATCAACTGGCCCGCCGTGCGAGCACCCAGCACTACCTGCACCTGCGCACCACTGGCCAGGCCACACTCTGCAAGAAGCGTCAGCGAGGCGATCCCGCTGCCCCCCCCTGCCAGCAACATCCGTTCGGCGGTGTGCAT
>JAAYED010000196.1 GCA_012728955.1 Chloroflexota bacterium | reverse complement strand
GGTCGATCTTGCGATTACTACCCCTTCTTCATAATACCCGCTCTGCGCAGCTCCGCCAACTATCCGAGAGATTGGCATCGCACTGATGATCTCGTATAGTCAGCGGGTATTCCAAGGGCGAGGAGACGTAATGCCGCTGGGACTCTCGCTGTTCACCAACAATGTGCTGCCCTCGTTCATCATCATCGGCGTAGGCTATCTGTTGGAGCGACGCATCAAGGTCGACAAGCGCACCCTCTCACGGCTGGCGATCTATGTGCTCACCCCCTGTCTGGTGTTCTCGTCCATCGTCAATTCACAGGTCGATTCGGCACAGTTTGGCCGCATCACCGCCTATGTGATCGTCTATACCCTGGTGATGATCAGCTTGGGCTATCTGGTGGGACGTGCGCTGGGTTGGTCCAACCAGGCGATCAAGGCGCTGATGCTCAGCATTGCCTTTACCAACTCGGGGAACATGGGGCTGTCAGTGATTCTGTTCACCTTTGGCCAGGACGGCTTTGCGCTGGGCGCCACCTTTTTTGTGGCCACTAACCTCACGGCCAATACCCTGGCGGCCTTTATTGCGGCCCATGGGCGCGGATCTTTGGGCACCACGCTGTTGCAGGTCTTGAAGCTGCCCGGAATCTATGCCTTTGCGCTGGCCCTGATCGTGCGTTCGCTGGGCCAGCCCCCCCTGGTGGTGATGCGCCCGATTTCGCTCATCGCTCAGGCGCAGATCCCAGTCATGCTGATGATGCTGGGGGTGCAGTTGTCACAGACTCAGCTGGCCAGCCGCCTGCGGGACGTGTCCATTGGCGTGATTCTCCGCCTCGTGGGAGGCGCTGCGGTGGCCTTTATGCTGGTGCCCCTCTTTGGCCTGACAGGCCTCGCGAGACAGGTGAGCATCGCCCAATCCTCCACGCCGGCTGCAGTCAGCTCGGCTCTGATGGCGATCGAATTCGGCGCCACACCCGACTACGTCGCCAGCGTGATCTTTTTCAGCACACTGTTCAGCAGTGTTACCTTGAGTGTGTTGCTGGCCCTGCTGGTGGGCTAAACCTGAACCAACGTGAAAGGAGAGCCATGGAGCAATACGAGGCCTATCTGAATGCGCAACAGGATCGCTTGCTAAGCGAGTTGTTTCAACTGTATGCCATACCGAGCATCTCCGCCCTGAGCGAGCATGCCCAGGACGTGCGCCGTGCCGCCCTGTGGGTGCGCGACCGGCTGGAGACCGCCGGATTGGAGCACGCGCAGGTGTTGGAGACGGGCGGGCATCCCGTGGTGTATGCCGACTGGCTGCACGCCCCGGGTCGCCCCACGGCACTGTTCTATGGCCACATGGACACGCAACCCGTCGATCCCATCGAACAGTGGAACCACCCTCCCTTTGAGCCCTTTGTGGATGGCGATCGCATCTATGCCCGGGGCGCCTCGGACGACAAGGGCTCTCTGATGATCGCCGTGGCCGCCCTCGAGGCCCTGCTTGCCACCCGTAGCAGCCTGCCGATCAACGTCAAGGTGCTCTTTGAAGGCCAGGAAGAGATCGGCAGTCCCCAACTGGGCGAGTTCATCGCAAACCACGTGGAGATGCTGGCGTGCGACGTGGTGATCAACGTCGATTCTGGACAATTCTCCGAGACCGAGCCCGGAGTGGTGGTGGGACTGAAGGGCATTTGCGCCCTGGAGCTGGAGGTGCGCGGGCCGGACCACGACGTGCACTCGGGCAGCTACGGCGGTGCCATCCAGAACCCGTTGCACGCACTGGCTCGCCTGGTGGACTCGATGCACAGCCCCGATGGCAAAGTCAGTGTCCGTGGGTTCTACAGTGACGTTGCCCAGCTCACCGAGCAGGATGTGACGGCGATCGAGGCGGTTCCCTACGATGAACAGGCCTACATGGAGGATCTGGGGGTTACAGAGCTATTTGGGGAGCCCGGCTATACCACCCGCCAGCGCGCCTGGGCCCGACCTACCCTGGAGGTCAATGGCATGTGGGGCGGCTTTACAGGGGCGGGTACCAAGACGGTAATTCCTTCCGCCGCCTGGGCCAAGATCACCTGCCGCCTGGTACCCAACCAGGATCCCGCACAGGTGCTGGCAGCCATCAAGGCGCACATCGTACGCCATACGCCGGCAGGGACCCAGGTGACGGTGCGCACCACAGAGAGCGGCTCCCCAGCCTACCTGGTACCGGTGGATGATCCCTATCTTCAGGCAGCCGTGGAGGTCCTCAGGGACTTTTACGGCCAAGAGCCGTATCTGGAGCGCAGCGGCGGCTCGGTGCCGGTGACGACCCAGTTCAAAAAGTATCTGGGCGTGTACGCCATAGGCTTCGGCTTTGGCTTGCCCGACGAGCGCGTGCACTCACCCAACGAGTTCTTCCGCAAGAGCAGCTTCCGCAAGGGTCAGTCCGCCATCTGTCGACTGCTGGATCGACTGGCTCTTCCGCTGGGCGACTGAATTCCCGTCTCCAACCTTGCAGCGCCTGCCCTGCCCTACAGATCCCAATCGACGTGGGGTTGGGGCAGGCGCAGCCCCTGGTCCAGAGTGCTGAGAATCTCATCGGGAGCGGCGAGAGCATCGGTGGCGGCCAGGCCGCGTGCCGATGCCGCACCGAGCCACAGCCGCGAGAAGGCACCTGCGGAGGCCGTGATGGTGTGCAGTCCGTTGCGCTTGCCGCGGGTGGCACAAGAATCCACACCCAGGTGCAATACATAATCGCCGCCGATGCCACGCCAGGGCGCCGAGGGGGGCAGATGGCGCTCGATGGGATCCGTCAGCACGAGGTTGACGTCCAGATCCAAGCCAGGGGCGTGCAACGCCGCGATGCAGGCGGGCACGTCCAGCATGCGGAACTGCCAGGCAGCGATGGCACGGATGCCGACCTCCCGCTCTGAGCGCTCGGTAACGCGTTGCTGTCTCAGGGGCCTGCGCACCAGATCCTGCAGTCGCAGGCAGGCTGGTTCGCGCAGGATGATGCGGTCAACCTGATCGCCCAGACCGGCCAGGGCTCGCAACAGCTCCAGCAGCTGCTCCACGGTTTGATAGGCCATAAAGGCAACATGGTAAGGTCCATGTTCCAGGTTGTCCGAGACCATCCAGACCAGGTGTGAGAGCGTACCGCTACCACCCTCCCTGTAGCCCAGGCCAAAGCCTCGGGACGCGCTCTCCAGCATTTCAGCTCGCGTGATGGTGGCGGGGAATAGAGAAACACCCCCATGCCCGGTATGGCGCGCCATGCGCGCGGCGTGCACCTGCTCCCAATCCTCAAGGGTGACACGTTGCGGGATCCGTGCCTTGCCACTCAACACCAGTTGCGACGGATCCAGACAGACCTGATACTCGTATCCACCGGTACCCATGCCCAGCCGATCATAAAAGCCCTGCTCAAACATCCCGAGGCCGGCCACGGCATTGCCCTCCGCGGCGGCCTGCGCCAGGACTGTTGCGGTGACCTCGCTGGCCAGGCCCTGATGGCGGGCGATGTGGCTGGTGGCAACACCGGTAATCCCGCAAAAGCTCAGTTTGCTGCCTAGATAGTGGATCTCTCCGGGCGCCGCTGACACGGCGCACTCGGCAGCTCCGTCGATCTCGGCGACCAGAGCATTCCCGGCCTGCAACCAGAGCAAGACTGCCTCACGCCCTGCATCGGTATCCTTCAGCCAGCCGATCTCCCGCCAGATCCTGACGATGGCATCACGATCCCGCTCTGGTTCGAAAGCTCGTATCTGCATGGCCCTCTCCGATCACGTTGTTGAACCGATTATAGGCGTCCGGCAAGGCTCCTGAAACCGCGCGCGGCCAGAATCCTTGACACCCTTCTGGCCGGCCCTTATACTAAGAACACGTCTTTCCATAGAGAACACCAGTCTGTGATAACCAACCGTAAAGAACAGCATTTGACCATCGTTTCGGAGCAGGACGTCGAGTCCCTTGCCAGCACAGGTCTCGAGCGGTACCGCCTGCGACATTGTGCTCTCCCCGAAATGAGCCTGGCGCAGGTCGATCTGAGCAGCGAGTTTTGTGGGCACGCGCTTGCAGCCCCACTGATGATTACCGGCATGACGGGCGGCTCTGCGCGGGCGGGCATCGTCAACCGAAGGCTGGCGCAGGCGGCGCAGGCCACAGGCATCGCTCTCAACCTGGGCTCGCAGCGGGTGGCGCTGGAGCAGCCCGAGCTGCTGTCGACCTACCAAGTGCGCGACGCCGCCCCCGATGTCTTGTTGCTGGCTAATCTGGGAGCCGTCCAGTTCAATTATGGCCTCACTATTGACCATTGTCTGGAAGCTGTGGCCGCCATCGACGCCGACGGCCTGGTACTGCACCTGAACCCCTTGCAGGAGGCCGTGCAACCAGAGGGCGATACGGATTTCGGCGGGCTGTTGACACGCATCAGCGAGCTTTGCCACAGGGCGCCCTTTCCCGTACTGGTCAAGGAGGTCGGTTGGGGAATATCTGCTCCACTGGTGCAAGCGCTCCAATCCGCTGGTGTGGCTGCGGTAGACGTATCGGGCAGCGGCGGCACATCGTGGAGTCGCGTCGAGTCCTACCGCCTGGTCGACTCCAAGGCGGTGGCCATCGCCTCGGCTTTTGAGGACTGGGGAATTCCTACGGCTACGGCGCTGGTAGAGGCGCGAGCTGCCTGTCCCGATCTGCCCCTTGTAGCCAGCGGTGGGATCACCACCGGCGTCGACGCAGTCAAGTGTCTGGCGCTGGGGGCCAACCTGGCAGGCCTCGCCCGTCCGCTGTTGCGCCCGGCGCTCAGCTCTGCAGAGGCGGTGCGCAGAGCCGTAGAAGTGCTGCTGGGACAGATGCGGCTTGCCATGTTCTGCACCGGTTGCGCCACCCTCGCCGATCTGACCGCCGACATCCTCTACAAGGAAGGCTAGATGACTGTCGAGATTGCTTCCCTGTTGCAGGCCATTGAGAGCGACATGCAGCAGGTAGTATGCGCCCCCGAGCTGAGCTATGCCCCGCTGTATGCCATGCTGCGCTATCACCTGGGCTGGCAGGACGCCCAGGGAGCAGCGGTGGCGGGCCGACGGGGTAAGCGTTTGCGCCCCCTGCTCTGTCTGCTGGCTTGCCATGCCGTGGGGAGCAATTGGCAACAGGCCTTGCCGGCGGCAACCGCGCTTGAGCTGATCCACAACTTTACGCTGATCCACGATGACATCGAGGATCGCGGAGAGACGCGCCACGACCGCCCGACCGTTTGGACGCTCTGGGGCGTCCCCCAGGGTGTGAACGCCGGTGATGCCATGTGGGCGCTGGCTAGAAGGCACCTGCTCACCCTGTCTCAAATGGGCCACCCGGCGGAGCGTGTCCTGGCGGTGGTCAGCATGGTAGAGGAGAGCTGCCTGGAGCTGTGCCAGGGCCAGTACCTCGACATGGCCTCCGAGGGCGACTATACCATCGATCAAGAGCGCTACCTGCGCATGGTGCGCGGCAAGACGGCTGCCTTGACGCGAGCCTGCGTGATGGCCGGCGCGATGCTGGGAGGTGCCGCCCCGGGGCTTGCGGAGCAGATGGCTGTGTTCGGTCTCGAGCTTGGGATCGCCTTTCAAATCACCGATGACCTCTTGGGGATCTGGGGCGATTCCAGCGTCACCGGCAAGTCCACAGCCACCGACCTCGAGGCGCGCAAGATGACGCTGCCCATCATCCATGCCTTGGCCTGGGAGCGTGAGCGCGGCCAGCAGGAACTGGTTACCTTGCTTCGCCAGCCTCCCAGTGACGGTCAGTTGGTGCCGATGCTGGCAGTGCTGGAACGCTCCGGAGCACGGGAGGTCTGTCAGCGGGCCATCGATGCCGCGCAGGAGCGGATGCGCGATGCCTGGCACAACATGCACTTGCAGGGACCAGAGGCTGCACAACTGTACGAGCTGGCCTGCAGCCTGGTCGGTCGCCAATTCTAGATGCCCAGCCTGCGGCGAGACATGTTCAGCCTGCGGCGCCACCGGCTGAGAGGTGTCTTGCTGCTGGCGAGCGCCCTGGCTCTGCTGGCAGGGGCCCTGGCCTGGCCAGCCGATGCGCTGCTGATGCGGCTGCGATCAGTATCCGCCCCTACCTCGCGCATCGTTGACCGGCACGGTGTGCTCCTTTACGAGATCGTAGACCCACAAGGCGGCTTGTACCACCACATACAGCTCAATGACGTTCCGCTGGCCCTGAGACAGGCCGTGATCGCCACCGAAGACGCCGCCTTTTACAGCAACCCCGGGTTCAGTCCGCGTGGACTGGTGCGCGCCTGGCTGCAGAACATGCGTGCAGGCAGAATCGTCTCGGGCGCCAGCACGATTACGCAGCAGGTGGCGCGCCAGACGCTGTTGGGTGAGGGGCGCCACGAACGTTCACTGGTACGCAAGCTGCACGAAATCTGGCTGGCTGTACGGCTGACCGC
>JAAYED010000195.1 GCA_012728955.1 Chloroflexota bacterium | reverse complement strand
TATCCCACCGTAGAGCGCATCATCGAGATGGCCACCGTGCCGGATGATCCGCGGCCGGTGATGATGTGCGAGTTTGCCCACGCCATGGGCAACAGCTGTGGCAACCTGCGCGAGTACATCGATGCCATTCGCGGGACGGAGCGCCTGATCGGCGGGTTTATCTGGGACTGGATCGATCAGGGCATTGCCAAGACCGACGACCAGGGACGCGAGTATTTCGCCTACGGTGGAGACTTTGGCGACGTCCCCAACGACTACAACTTTTGCATCAATGGCCTGATCGGCCCCGACCGCGTGCCGCACCCGGCGCTGACCGAGTACCAGTATCTCATCCAGCCGGTGGCAGTACAGGCTGGCGACCTGGAGGCAGGCCAGGTGGTGCTCACCAACCGATACGACTTTATTTCCCTCTCGAACCTCGAGATGCACTGGACCCTGGAAGAGGACGGCGTTGCCCTGCAAAGCGGCATTGTGCCCTGCCAGGCGATCGGTCCTGGCGAGAGTGTCACAGTGGCACTGGACATCGAACAGCCCGAGATCCAGCCGGGAGCCGAGTACTGGCTCAATCTGCGATTTCATCAGAGGCAGGCGACACCTTACGCCGAGGCCGGTCATCTGGTCGCCTGGGAGCAGTTCCGTCTTCCCTGGGAGGCGTCGGCGCCGGTACTGCGCTACGCTGGTATGGCTCCCCTCACCCTTGAGGAAACGGCCGCCTGCATCACCGTTACTGGCGACGATTTTGCCCTGGCCTTTGACCGAAAGCAGGGGCTGCTGGCGTCTTTTCAGGTGGGTGGGCAAGAATTGCTGAGCCGTGGGCCCATCCTGAACCTGTGGCGGGCGACCACCGATAACGATCGGGGAAGACACCGTGCCGAACCGGTGGCAGAAACCTGGCAGCGCATGGGGCTGAACAGGCTGGTGCGGCTCGTACGCGAGGTGTCGGCAGAGCTGGTGTCGCCCCAGGTGGTACGCGTTACCCTGCGCGATTGGCAAAGCCCGGCTGAATCAACCTTTGGCTTTGCTTCGCGACAGGTCTATACCATTTATGGCAGTGGCGATGTGCAGGTGCACGTGTACTTTGAGCCCAGCGCGCGCTGGGGACTGCTGCCTCGCATTGGGTTGCAGCTGTACCTGGCGGCGGGCTACAACCGGATGATCTGGTTCGGGCGCGGCCCGCACGAGAGCTATATCGATCGCCTGGCATCGGCGAGCGTGGGGCGCTACAGCGGCAGTGTCGATGAGCAGTACGTGCCTTATGTGATGCCGCAGGAAAACGGTAACAAGACGGATGTACGCTGGGTGGCCCTTGCAGCGGATAATGGTGTGGGCCTGATGGCCGTCGGCGCTCCCTATCTTGAGGTCAGTGCGCATCACTATACCTCGGCGAACCTGCACCAGGCACAGCATACCAACGAGCTGCAGTGGCAACCTGAGGTGGAGCTGAACCTGGACTATCGACAGATGGGCTTGGGTGGCGCCAGCTGTGGGCCGGGCACCCGCCCCGAGTATTGGGTGCACTCGGAGCCGACCCACTATAGCCTGCGTCTGCGCGCGCTGAGCGCAGGTCAGGATCCATCGCTCGTGGCGCGCCAGGCGTTGCCGCAAGCATAGCAGCGCAGCTTCCGTGCGTGCCAGAGGAGGGGTCCACGGACTCCTCCTCTTTGTCCCCAACCGCAGGGGTTGCCGATGGCCAGGAAAGGAACGAGCAAGTGATTGAGGACCTGGCGCTGGTAGAGCGCGTGGCCTGGACGATCGATCGGTATCACCTGTTGCCTCGCGGCCAGGGGGTGCTGGTAGCCGTTTCGGGAGGGCTCGACTCGGTGTGCCTGCTCTCGCTGCTCAGGCGGCTGGCTCCCGGCAAAGGTGTTCGCCTCACGGTGGCGCACTTGAACCATGGGCTCCGACCAGAGGCTCAGCAAGAGGCGCATTTCGTCCAGGCGCTGTGCGCTCGTTGGGGAGTGCCTTGCCATTGCGGCTCTGATGACGTGCGAGCCATGGCGAGCGAGCGACAGGTATCGCTCGAAACAGCAGCCCGGCAGGCGCGCTATACCTTTCTGGCGAGCCTGGCACGCCGATTGGGTATCCCCACAATCGCGGTGGGCCACCATGCCGATGACCAGGCCGAGACCGTGCTCTTGCACCTCTTGCGCGGCACCGGTCTCTTGGGCCTCGGTGGCATGCGGCCGCTGTCTCGTCTGGATGACGAATTGGAGGAGCCAGGGGCAAAGCGCGCTCCTGGCGATGAGCCACTCCGCTTGATTCGCCCGTTGCTGGGAGTGTCAAGATCCGAGCTGGAGGCCTGGGCCAGGGCTCGCGGGATTGAAGCGATGGAGGATGGAAGCAACGCCGATACGGTCTTTATCAGAAACCGCATCCGCCACCAGTTGCTGCCTCTCCTGGAGAACTATAACCCCAGCATCCGCAAGGTACTGGGCAGGACGGCAGAGTCGCTGGCCGGAGACTATCAGCTGGTGGAACAGACGGTGGACAGGATATGGCCCAGCGTCGCCAGCAACGCAGATTCCCAGGCGGTGTATCTCGATCGGGAGGCTTTTTGTCACAGCGGTGAGCCGCTGCAGAGAGCTCTGCTGCGCAGGGCAGTCGAGGTGTTGCAGGGTAGCACCCGTGATCTCCAGTGGGTGCATGTGGCTGACGCCCTCCAGGCCCTGATGCAGTATCGACCGGGGGCTCGCATTGCCCTGGGCCGCTGGGAGATCTTTACGGGTTATGAGTCGCTGCGGGTGGCTGCGCCGGATGGGCCCTGGCCGGCAACCGTTGGACCCCAGATCGGGGCGGCGCTGGTGCCTGCAGTTCCAGGCACGGTGACACTGCCGGGCAGCCCATGGCGCCTGCACGTCTGCCTTGACCGCCCGTCAAACCTGCCCGAACCGCTTCCTGGCCAGAGCTCTCTCCATGCCTGGCTGGATGCAGATCGTCTGGCTTGGCCCTTGCTCCTGCGCCCTCGACGGCCGGGAGATCGCCTGTGGCCCTCGGGCATGCGTGGCTCCTCCAGCGTCAAGGAGCTGCTCATCGACAAAAAGATCCCAGCCGCATCTCGAGATGGGTTGCCCATTTTGCAGAGCGGGGAGCAGGTGGCCTGGGTGGTGGGCGTGCGCTTGGCTGGGAGGTATCTGGCCAGTCCTTCCAGCCGGCGCCTCCTGCACCTCTGGTTCGAGCCCCTGCAAGCGCACAAGGAGTGTTGATGATCACCATTCGTCTGAAACCCGGTCGAGAGCGCGCGCTGAACAACCGGCATCCCTGGATCTTTAGCGGAGCAATCGCCGATGTAGAGGGACAAGCGCTGCCCGGTCAGGTGGTGCGCGTCGCGGGCTCACGGGGTGACGGCCTGGCGGTGGGTTATCATAACCCCAATTCGCAGATCGCCGTACGGATCCTCTCCTGGGACCCCGAGGCTCAGATCGATGGCGCCTTTCTGCGTCTGGCGTTGGAGCGAGCCATCGCCCGGCGCCGCACCTTACCCGGGCTGGCGCGCACCAATGCCCGTCGTCTGGTGAATGCCGAGTCCGATGGGTTGCCCGGCCTCATCGTGGACCAGTACGGAGAGTGGGTGGTTCTGCAGTCGCTGACAGCGGGGATCGATCGGCTCAAAGACGACCTTGCGCACCTGCTGATGGAGCTGCTCCAGCCCGCCGGCGTGTTCGAGCGCAGCGACGCCGATGTTCGCCCGCGAGAGGGGCTTGCCCCTGCAGTGGGATCGCTGCTGGGCGCTATCCCTCCTGACACGGTTATGTTGGAAGAGAATGGTCGCAGCTTTGCCGTTGATTTGGTGAACGGTCACAAGACGGGATTCTATCTGGACCAGCGCGACAGTCGCGTGCGTGTGGCTGCCTATTGCCAGGACGCCACAGTGCTCAACGTTTTCTCCTACACCGGCGGCTTTGGCGTGTACGCGGCAACTGCGGGCGCCGCTCATGTGGTCAACCTCGACAGCTCGGCCGAAGTGCTGGCTCTGGCCGAGCGCAACATGGCCCTCAACCACGTGTCGGCAGATCGTGCGGAGAGCATTGTCGGGGATGCTTTTGCTGTGCTGCGTACCATGCGGGATCAGGCGCGGCGCTTTGACCTGATCGTGCTGGATCCGCCCAAGTTTGCCTTTTCCCGCGCGCAGCTGAATTCGGCGCTCCGCGGCTACAAGGACATCAATCTGCAGGCGCTCCATCTGTTGCGACCTGGCGGCATCCTGGCTACGTTCTCCTGTTCCGGGGCCGTGGATGAATCGCTCTTTCAAAAGGTGGTGTTTGAAGCGGCCCTCGATGCCGGCCGCGATGTTCAGGTGCTGGAGCGCTTGAGCCAGGCGAGCGACCATCCCATCCTGTTGAGTTTTCCCGAAGCTCAGTATCTCAAGGGCCTTATCTGTCGCGTCGGCTGAGGGGAGCACACACTTCTGGTACGCTTGCCCCTGTGAGGTGCCGGACTAGAATGGTCGCGTTCCAACTGTCCACGGGGAGGATGCGCATGCAGGCCGAGCTTGGTGCAACAGAAAACGAGTTGTTGAGTAACGTTCAGGAAGTACTGATCACCGAGTCGGTCTTGCAGGACCGTGTAGCGGCGTTGGGGGAGACGATCTCCCAAGAGTACGCAGGACTGAACCCCATGCTCATTTGCGTGCTCAAGGGGGGATATGTCTTTCTGGCGGATCTCACCCGTGCCTTGAGCATACGCCACAGCATCGACTTTATGGCCATCTCCAGCTATGGCAACGCCACCGCTTCGTCGGGCGTGGTGCGAATTCTCAAGGACTTGGACTCGGATATCAGTGGTCGCCACATTCTGGTGGTAGAGGACATTGTCGATACCGGCAACACGCTCTCGTACCTCCTGGAGAATCTGAGGTCGCGTCAGCCGGCCTCTATTCGCGTATGCACCTTGCTCAGCAAGGCGGCACGCAGACAAACCGATATCGTGGTGGACTATATCGGTTTCGAGATACCGGATGCCTTTGTAGTGGGCTACGGGCTTGATTACGCCGAGGCCTATCGCAACCTTGCCTTTATCGGCGTCCTCAAGCCCGAAGTATACAGCTAGCGCGCAGCAGGCGACGCCCTTCAGGCCCGGGCAAGGGTTGCGCGGATACGCTCGATCGCCTTTTCGATGTTCTCAACCGAGTTGGCATAGGACAGGCGCAGGTATCCCTCTCCATAAATGCCAAAGGACGTTCCAGACAGCGCCGCCACGCCAGCCTCCTGCAACAGCAGGTCCTCGCACTGCTGGCTGGAGAGACCGGTGCCCGTGATGTTGGGGAACACGTAAAAGGCTCCTCTGGGCTTGCGGCAGGTGATGCCAGGGATGCTGTTGAGCCCCTCGACGATCACGTCGCGTCGCTGTCGGAATGCAGCCACCATCTCTGCCACAGGCTCTTGCGAGCCCGTGAGGGCAGCGACCCCCGCCCACTGCGTGGCAGCGTTGGTGCACGAATTCGAGTTGACCATCAGGCGCTTGATGTGCTCCGCCAGCCACTCGGGCATGACGCCATAGCCCAGCCGCCAGCCCGTCATGGCATACGTTTTGGAAAAACCATGCAGAATGATGGTGCGTTCTGACGTAGACATCCCCGGATAGGTCGAGATGCTCTGGAATTCGCCGTCGTAAGTGATCTGCTCATAGATCTCATCTGACAGT
Source organism: Chloroflexota bacterium (assembly GCA_012728955.1). Taxonomy (GTDB): domain Bacteria; phylum Chloroflexota; class Anaerolineae; order UBA1429; family UBA1429; genus JAAYED01. The sequence goes on along the minus strand of JAAYED010000195.1, from coordinate 5,454 downwards.
ACGGGAATGTTGTGCTCGGCGCAGATCTCGGCGACCGCCTTCAGATCTTTGGCCTCGATGATCCCGCCCGTGGGGTTCTGTGGCGAGTTCAAGATGATCAGGGCGGTGCGATCATTGATCAGGGGCTTGAGTTCATCCAGCTGAAAGGCAAAGTCCAAGTCTTCACGCAGTGGGAGCGGCACGGCCTTGGCGCCGCAAAACTCGATCATGGAGCGATAGATAGGGAACCCAGGATCGGGATAGATAACCTCCCGGCCGGGCTGGGCCAGTGCCAGCAGCGTAAAAAACATGATGGGCTTGCCGCCGGGGGTCACAACCACCTGCGCAGGCGAAATCGGCTGGCGGCGCCTCTCTCCCAGCTGCTCTGCAATCAGGTTGGTGAGCTCGGGAATTCCGGCCGAGGGGGTATAGTGTGTCCACCCCTCGTGGAGAGCGCGGCAGGCAGCCTCAATGATGTGCGCTGGTGTGTTGAAATCCGGCTCGCCGATCTCCAGGTGAATGACATCACGCCCCTGGGCCTCCAACGCCCGGGCCTTGGAAAGAACCTGAAATGCCGATTCGGTTCCCAGGCGCGACATGCAATCTGCGAGTTCAAACATCGATGCCTCCCTATGCCAGTTCGAGATATGCGGCGTGCAATCGTTGCGCGGATTCTTTCCACGTGTAGCGAGTGGCCTGGGCGTATCCAGAGCTGATCAAGCGCGCGCGCAGCGCGCTGTCGCTTATCCCCCGCAGCAGGGCATCCGCCAGAGCATCCGTGTCGGTGGGCTCAAACAGCAGCCCGGCATCTCCCGCAGCCTCGGGCAGCGAGGACGTGTTGGAGCACACCACAGGCGTTCCGCAAGCCATCGCCTCCAGCACGGGAATGCCGAAACCCTCATACAGGGTAGGAAAGGCAAAGACCTCTGCCCCCGAGTAGAGCGCTGGCAGGTCAGCCTCATCGACGAACCCCAGCAGCCTGACGTGCTCTTGCAAGTCCAGCTCGGCGATTGTGTCATAAATCGGCTGGTCGAGCCAGCCTGGCCCACCGCCGATCACAAGGCTATGGGGGATGTGCTGCTCCATCCGCAGCCGATGGTAGGCCTGAATCAGGCGGACATAATTCTTGCGCGGCTGCAGGGTTCCCAGGCTGAGAATATAAGGCCCTTGCAGGGCGTGGCGCTCACGCATGCGCGCGATTTCTTGATGGTCGGCCGGGCGAAAGGTGCTGTCTACCGCCGGATACACTACACGGATGCGCCCAAGATCCACGCCCATCAGCGCCACCAGGTCGTTGAGCGTGCTCTCCGAGTCCGCCAGGAGCAGATCGGCGCGTTTGATAGAGCGTGGCACTGCGTCGTTAAGATAGGCCAGCAGGCCAGGCGAGGAGCATTCGGGCAGCCGCAGAAAGGAGAGATCATGGATGGTGAGCGCAGTGCGGCCACACAGAACCGGTGGAAGCACAAAGTCCGGCGAGTGGAACAGCGAGATGCCGCCGGTAAAGACCTCAACGGGCAAGGGGATCCGCAGCTTTTGCCAGAGGATCGAGAGATGCCGGTCGGTGAGAGGGAGCTCGCGTCGCTCAAAGTTTTCTGGCCAAGGGGCAGGATCGGGATCTCTGCCCGCGCTCAAGAGCACATAGGCGGTGCTCTGATCGAGCTCGGCAAGGGCCCGCACCAGACTGCGGGTATAGCGCCCGATGCCCGCCTGTTGGCGTACGGCTGCGGTGAAATCTATGCCGATGCGCATCACTTGACTCTTCCGTAAGTCCAGATGCGGTTTACACCATAGTTCCAGAACAGCACAACCCCTGTAGCCACCACCTTGGCGATGTTATAGCCCAGTGCTCCCCACTCGGCTGGAAACACAAAGCGGTCCAATGACAAAAAGATCGCCTGGTTGATGGCATATCCACCGATGTTCACCAGTACAAAGCGCCCCAGCTGTGGCAGAATCGGATCGTGCCGGGTCTCGGGATAGGTCCAGAAGCGGTTCCAGGTAAAGTTGCTGAGGACCGCAGCGAAAAAGGAAAAGGTATTGGCCAGCCACTTTTGCAGGCCAAAGGCTTGGATGCCCAGATTGAGGAGGCCAAAGTCAACCACCGCGCCGATGACGCCCACCACGCAGAACTTGGCAAAGCGCACCAGCTCGATGCGCTTGGTGCCCCAGAACGTGCGCAGTCGATCGGTGAGATTCGTCACAATGACCTCTCGGGGCGCGTGGCTCCCAGGTGCTGGAGGGATGCGGGGGGGCAGGCAGCCCCGCGGGCGGCGGACCAGGCTGTCAGTCCCAGCAGCAGCGCCACCAGCAGTGTCATGTCGTGGACATAGAGATTGTCGAACAGGCTGTGCACCGCGAGGTGACCCAGCATTCCGATGGCTCCCAGAGCCATCGCCCGGCGCCATCCGGCGGCACGGTGCGCCTCTCTCCAGGCGAGTGCACCGGCGGAAAGCAGCAGGAGCAGATAGGTTCCCAGGCCCACCATGCCTGTCTCTGCCAGGGCGTGCAGGTAATAGTTGTGTGCGTGTCCCAGGGGGTCCTGCCAGCGTGGCAGCGCCACGGCGGCGTACGCCTCTGGATATTGCCCGAGGCCCACGCCCGTCCAGGGGGACTGGCTGAACATGGCCCAGGCGGCCTGCCAGTGGGCCAAGCGTTCGATGACGGCAAAGTTTTCGTCATTGACTTTGATCAACCGCAGGTCCTGTCCCACATAGGCGCCCAAATCGCTCAGCCGGGCAAGATACCCGCCTGGGATGATGGGCATCCACGCAGGGGCCAGCACCGCCGCCAGGAGGGCCAGGGCCAGCACCACCGGCCAGGCGCGGCGTACCGAGGTCAGCAACATCAGGCCCAGCCCGGCCACAGCTCCCAGCAGCGCACCGCGCGACCAGCTCATCACCAGCCCCGCGGCCATGCCACCCAGCGCGACCGTGGCCAGAGCGGGAAGCAGCCAGCTTATCCAGCGCCTTGATCCCCTGGCTTGGCGCCGCTCCTGAACGCTCACCAGCAATATCGCCGCGGCAAGGGGCAGCAGGATACCCAGATAGCCGGCGTAAGGGTTGGGCTGTGAAAAGGTGCCATGGGCCCGCATATACCGCCCGAACAGGACAAACCCTGGGGGCCCGACTTGGCGCACAAACTGATAGATGCCCAGCAACCCCTGAAGCAGCCCTGCCGCAAGCAGCGCCACCACCAGCAGGCGCGCATCGCCTTCCTCGAGATCATGGGCGAGATACACAATCAAGGCCCCAAACTCGAGCCACTTGACCAGTTCTGTGACCGCAGCGCTCAAATTGCCTGCCTGCAGCAGTGACAACCCCAGGGCGCCCACGTAGGCGACCGTGGCCAGTGCCAATTTGGGCACTGGTGGCACAGAACGCCTCTGTACGCAGCGTTGCGCCACCGCTGTCAGGAGCACGGCCCCCAGGATCGGCTGAGCCAGGCTGATGGACAAGGGGCCCAGGGAGATCATGCGCAGCGAACCAAAGGGGATGGCAAAGGCCAGCAGTGCCAGACCAAGTGCAGGCCGCAGCAGCAACAGAGCGCCGCAGATGCCTGTCAGCACCAGCGCCGTGGCCCACTGGACAGGAAACCTGCCCAGGACCCAGGCCACTGCCACCAGGGCCAGCGTTCCGGCGGCCACGCCAGCCCAGCGGAACAAGGCCGGGCCGCTGGGTAAAGACGCAGTCCAGCGCGGTACGGCGCTCTTGGTGCTCATGGCGTGACCTCTGAATACCTGCTCATCGCGACGAGTATAGCCGCTGAGCCAGCCGGGTCAAAGGGTGGGGCAAGGGGCCTGGCCTTGCCCGGGGTTCCCTGTGCTATAATGGCTCTCGGACCAACTGTTGGGAGGGTCAGATGCGCGTCATAGAGGCTCGGCAGGCCGGCATGGGAGCCAATGAATGGGACAGGATCGTCTCCGCGGCCCCGGGCGGACACCTGCTGCAAACCTGGGCATGGGGGGAGCTCAAGGGAGAGTTTGGCTGGATTCCCTGGCGCGTAGCGGTGGAGCAGGATGGGGCACCGCTGGCAGCGGCGCAGGTGCTCTATCGAAGGATAGGTCCGCTTACCATGGCGTATGTCCCCCGCGGACCCGTGTTTCATGACGATCAGCCGGAGGTTGCTGACGCCCTGTGGCAGGCGATTCATCGCCATGGGCGCAGCATGCGCAGCCTTTGGCTCATGGTAGAGCCCGAATGGCTCGACACCGACACCCAGCGCCATGTCTGGCTCAAGAGCAGCGGCTTTCACCCGGCCAGGGTTACTGTTCAGCCCCGGCGCACGGTGATCGTGGACCTGGGAGGTGACGAAGAGGCCATCCTGGCGCGCATGAAAAGCAAGTGGCGCTACAACATTCGCCTCTCGTCTCGTCGGGGCGTGACCGTGCGCGAGGCAGGCTCCGAGTGCCTCGCCGTTTTCTATGGGCTCATGCAGGTGACGGGGACACGGGACGGCTTTGGCATTCACAGTGCGGCCTATTATGAGCGCGCCTATCGTTTGTTCGCCGCGAGGGGCCGCGCGTGCCTGCTGATTGCGGAACGGGAAGGGGAGCCCCTGGGCTCGCTGATGGTGTTTGCCCACGGAAGTTGCGCCTACTACTTGTACGGAGCCTCGGCAGATGCGGGGCGGGAAGCCATGCCCAATCATCAGCTGCAGTGGCGCGCCATGCAGTGGGCGCGCAGCAGGGGCTGCACACAGTACGATCTGTGGGGTATCTCAGATGAGGGGCCCGATGCAGTGGCGGACAGCCTGCAGGGGGTGCAGCGTTTCAAAGAGGGCTTTGGGGGCGAGATCGTGCGCTATGTGGGCGCCTGGGACTATACCTACTCGCGGCCCGGCTATGCGCTGGCGCAGGCCCTCTGGATGAGGCGCCGCAGGGCAGCCGGTCAAGCGTGAATGAAAAAAAGGCGCCGGACAGCTGTCCGGCGCCCTGGTTCTCAACCAGAAAAACTAAAAGCCCTTTTTGCCGATAAAGGAAATCAGGTCGGCGAGGCGGTTCGAATAACCCCACTCGTTGTCGTACCAGGATACGATCTTGGCCATGTTGCCGCCGATAACGGCGCACGAGTCGGCATCGATGATGCTGGAGCGGGTGTCACCCTGGAAATCGGTGGACACCAGCGGCTCATGAGAAACGCCCAGGATGCCCTTCAGCTCGCCTTCCGCGGCCTTGTCAAAGGCAGCGATCAGCTCTTCTACCGTAACGTCCTTCTCCAGCTCGGCCACAAAGTCTACGATGGAAACCGTAGGCGTGGGCACGCGCAGCGAAAAGCCGTCGAACTTGCCCTTGAGGTCAGGGATGACCAGCGATACCGCGCGGGCCGCACCGGTGGAGGTGGGCACGATGTTGAGGGCCGCTGCGCGGGCGCGGCGGGGATCCCTGTGATAGTTGTCGTGCAGCACCTGGTCGCCCGTGTACGAGTGCACGGTGGTCATGAGGCCCTTGACGATGCCCCAGTTCTCATGGACGATCTT
>JAAYED010000194.1 GCA_012728955.1 Chloroflexota bacterium | reverse complement strand
CGATGGCCTGGCGACGCTGTTCGGAGAGCTCCTCAGGGGAGCAATAGCATGGATATACGGCGCCGGCACCGATCAGGCGCTCCATTGCAGCGCGGTACAGCGCGACGCGCTCAGACTGGCGATAGGGGGCCGACGGGCCACCGATATCGGGACCTTCGTCCCACTCCAAGCCCAACCAGGCCAACTGCTGCAGCAGATCCTGCTCGAACTGAGGGTGAGATCGTTCTGGATCGGTATCCTCCACGCGCAGAATAAACCTGCCACCCTGGTGACGGGCGTGGAGGTAGTTGAACAATGCGGTGCGTACACCGCCGATGTGCTGCTTGCCGGTGGGGCTGGGGGCATAGCGCACGCGGATGGTCTCGGTCATGCTCTCACCCATCGCAATGGTGGGCACCAAGCGGTGCCGCTGGGCTGGACGCTTATGCTAACACGCGGAGCGGGTTCTGTCAACGCTCCGCCTGTCCCGCAACGGTCTGCCAGAGAGCACCGGCTAGGGTCGCCCTGACAGCGCACAGCTACTGCTGCCAGCGGAGCGAGGACAACTGTCTGGCGGAACAGGGCCGGGCTTTTTGCCGCTGCGGACCCGGCTTTGACGGCCCAATGGTGCCGTTCTAGAATCCAACGACTGACAGCGCGACAACCCGGAGGACCTTTGTCTATGAGAGCCCTGATCACCGGTGGGTGTGGTTTTATTGGCAGCTATCTGGCCGAGGCCCTGCTGGCTCGTGGTGACACGGTCACCATCGTGGACGACCTCTCCACCGGACGTTTCGAAAACATTGCTCACCTGGTGGGGCTCCCCGGGTTGGAGTATGCCATCGAGACGATCACCAACGAGGCGGTGATGGACCGCCTGGCCAGCCAGTGCGACATTATCTACCACCTGGCGGCGGCAGTCGGGGTGGAGCTCGTGGTGCGTGATCCTGTGCACGTGCTGGAGACCAACGTCCAGGGTGCCGAGGTGATCTTTCGGGTGGGGGCGCGCTATCGCAAAAAGGTGGTGCCGGCCTCTACCTCCGAGGTCTATGGCAAGGGTACCAGGGTCCCCTTTTCTGAGAATGACGATCGGACCCTCGGGCCCACCACCCGCAGCCGCTGGTCCTATGCCTGCTCCAAAGCCCTGGATGAATTCATGGCGCTGGCGTACTACCGACAAAAGTCGCTGCCCGTGGTGATCACCCGCTTTTTCAACACCGTGGGCCCCCGCCAGAGTGGTCGGTATGGGATGGTGATCCCACGCTTCGTGCGTCAGGCCCTGGCGGATGAGCCGATTACTATCTACGGCGATGGCAAGCAGTCGCGATGCTTTGCCTACGTAGGCGATGTGGTGCGTGCTGTAGTGGCCCTGGCCGACTCGCCCTCTGCGGTGGGCCAGGTGTACAACATAGGCAGCACAGAAGAAGTTACCATCGAGCAGCTGGCACGACGGGTGATCACCCTCTCTGGCAGCAAGTCCAAGCTTACCTTTATTCCCTACGACCAAGCCTACGAAGAAGGGTTTGAGGACATGCTGCGGCGGGTGCCGGATATCAGCAAGGTGCGAGCGGCCATTGGCTGGGAGCCCGTTGTCGATCTGGATGGCATCTTGACGCGAGTCATTGCCTCGATGAGGGCCTGACATGAACGCCAGTGCCGCTGTCGCTGCGAACCGGGCCCTGCAGCCCGCGATGGGGAGTGGAGGGCAATGAAATTCAAGAGTCTGGTGCTGGCCCTTGTGCTGACACTGCTGCTCTTGGCTATGGCGGGATGCGGGCAGCCCAGCGATGATGCCGAGCCCACCGCCACACCCGATATCGCCCTGCTGGAGACGCGTACCGAGGCGCAGCTGGCGGCGCGCCTGACGGCCATCGCCCCCGAGCCCACTCCTACCGCGACCGAGGTGGCACCGTTGATCACCCCGGAGCCCACCGCGCGGCCGACGGCCACGCCGACGCCAGCACCAACAGTGATGGCGCCCCCGTTGCTCATCGTCAATGTGCTCCAGAACGGCTCCGCGAACATCGTTGTGCCTGGCTGGGCAGGGGTAGAATCTGTGCTCACGCACTATGCCGAGACGATGAGCATCTCGGCGCTGCACTGGCTGGCGGGAAGCGATCTGGTAACCTATGTCAGTTCGCACGAATTCGCCTACAGCCGTACCAATGAGACCAACGTGTTCAGCATGCGGGCGGATGGATCCGAGCAACACATGATCACCGGTCAGTACTTGCCTCCCGATCAGGCCAGCGGGCCCTTTGTATCGCTCCATGGCCGTGTCGAAGGGGCCGCTGGGGTCTGTCACGTTGTGGCGCAGGGTATGGCCAGCCTGGTGGATACGGATGACACAGGGGCCTTTGTGCTGGAGGGTGTCTCTCAGTCTGCCGGGTGGGCCAGAGCGGTGTGTCCCCAAGATGAGCGGGTCTACCAGGGGAGTGTGAGCATCGACGCGGCTGTGCCGGACCAGGAAATTGTGATCACCGTGGCTCCCGAAGGTCAGGGCTGGCGCGATGCCAGCTTTGCCCCGGATGGGCAGCGTTTTGTGGGCACCTTTTACCGCTGGAAGCTCGATGACCAGGGTGAGGTACGCTTCGAGCTTCAGGGCCTGCTGTACGATACCGCGGAGGGTGAGTACGGCCGCCTGGAGATACCAGAGGGCAAGACCTTTCACGGTGCGGCCTGGTCGCCCGATGGCGAGCGCATCGTCGGCAGCCTCACCGACGAGGAGATGGCATACCTGTGGCAATGGGATGCCCAGGGGGCTTCGGTGGGCGAACTGTATCACATGGAGAATTCTGAAGAGGAAGTTCTCACCTTTATGAACGCGGCCTGGTCGGCTGATGGGGCTGCGCTGGCCTTTGAGGTCCATCGCTGGTATTGGTGGAGCCCGGAAAAGTTCCGAACCGATCTCTGGCGTGTGGACGCCAATGGTGAGAATGCCAGTGCACTGCTGGAGGTGGATTGGGGCACCCACGCCACGCGGCCGAGCTGGGGGGCCATGGGGACCACGCTCTTTTATCAACTCTCTACCAGCGAGACAGACCTGGGTGGGTTGATGCCCACGGAGGCCGACATATGGGCCATCAAGACGGATACCATGGAGACCGTGCGTTGGACCGAGGATGGCAAGAGTTTTCTGCCGGCCGTCCGGCCTGATGGAGGGTTTTAGGCTGCGCATCCGGTCCGTTATGACAGATGTGTGGCACCGTGGTACAATGCCGCCAGCCTTTTGAAGGAGATCCTGCGTGAAACTGCCTGCCAGTCTCAATATGTATGCCGCCGGCGCCCTGTTTGTCATTGGCGCATACCTGGTGGCGATCTATCTCGGCCTGATCGTGTGGACCTTTCGAGACATTCGGTCACGCACCCGCGATATTCTGGGCCAGATTCTGGCGACGCTGCTCGTGGCCGTGTTCACCCTGCCTGGTGTGCTGATCTATGTGCTGTTGAGGCCCAAGGAGACGCTCTCCGAAGAGTATGAGCGCACGCTGGCCGAGGAGGCTGTGCTGCAGGATCTGCGCGAGCGCCGCACCTGCCCCAACTGCCAGCGCCATGTGGAAGACACCTTTATTGTGTGCCCCCATTGTGAGCACCAGCTGCGCTTCAAATGTGTCAACTGTGGCTCGCTGATCGAGCCCGATTGGGCCGTGTGCCCCTATTGCGGGCACCGCCACAACAAACCGGAGAAGAACGAAAAGTCGCGCTTGGATCGCGAGAGCTTGCGCAGCCGGTTCGCACGCGAGTTACGCGCAACACCAGAGCCGGCAGCGGATGATGCGGCGCAGGTCCAACCTGCCGCCCCGGGTTCGGCGGAATCCAAGGAATAGACTATAGCCAGTAGCAGCACCGGAGGCTTACGAGCCTCCGGTTTTTTGTTCAGGACGTGTGATGCGGGGCCACATACCCCGTCGTTTGAGTGCGGCCACCAGGGGCTCCATATTGTCCTCATCCACCAGGCAGCGGGTAGCATCGAGCACGGTTCCCAGCAGGTGCGTGGATCCCAGCTGTTGGCGGATCTGCCGCATGGTGGCGGCATCTCTGGCCTCAAGGAGCACCACCCGTCGCAGGCTTACGGCCCCAAAGCGTCTGCCCCAGGCATCCAGCAGGCGTGTGGCGATCTCTGGCACTCCGTGGCCGGTGATGCGCTGCAGAAAGGACAGGATCTGTTCGTGGGTGATTCCCGCGTTGAGCGCCTGCCATATCGAGTCTTCGGTCAGTCGGTAGTGGGCCTGCTGCGCGTCTTGCTCTTGCCACACCGCCAGCCTCTCGACTTGGTAACGTTGATAGCGCGATTGACCTGTTCGCGCGCTCAAGAACAGATGGCTGTCCAGTGTCGCGATGGGTTCCGCAGCTGGGGGTGTGTCGGTGTGTGGGGGCATCTCGGCCAATAGCTCGGCCCCATGCTCGCTGTCGCGCAAGATGGGCCGGCCATCACGGTCCTGCGCCAGATCTATGATCCCCAGCCAGTGGAGTGGTCCCGAGATCAGCTCCTTCAGCAGGGCACCCTCCACCCGATCCCAGTCGCCCATGCCGCGAATAAACTCGCCGGAGGCGGCATCCCGAATCACCCAACTGTCCATGTCGCCATCGGGCCGAAGATAGTCCGGATGGTGTTGCCGCACGGCGGCGATGAAACTGTCGAGATCGTACCACGGTCCGATCAAGTCCAGCAGCATGCCGCACAGCCTCTGCCGAGCTGCCCAGGGCTCGTTGGGGCAGGCGCGGCGATCACAGGCGATGGCCTCCAGATCATAGAGCTCATCCCACGAGCGATCATTGCGCCAGGCAAGAAAGCAGGCGAGCCATTGCTCGCCGTCACTTTGTCCCAACCACCGGCGCGTTTGCAGCGTCACATGCCACTGCTTGCCGCCGTGTTGCACAAGCTCCTGATTGCAGAGCACGCGCCAGAGCAGATGCAGGCGCTTGGGGCTGGCGGGTCCGCGCATCCGCGCACCCAGCGCAAGGCGGTTGGCGATTTGCGGGTGGAACTCGATGTCGGCAGGCAGCCGAAGGGGTTGGCGGCGCAGCTGAACCACCTCGGCCATTACGTCTTCCACGAGCGTGTCACTCTGCGAGACCACGTCACCTTGGGGTTTGGCCTCCGCTATGCTGGCGCGGAAGGAAAGGGCCTCCAGCGCCGGCAGGCGGGCATACAATTGCGTCGGAACCATGTACAGTTCGCCCACCGCCTCGTCCACCGTACCAAAGGCCCGATATACCAGGCCGCGATAGTACAGCTCCTCCAGCGGGCTGGTGGGCGCCAGCCAGGGCTGTTCCCGCCGCAGCCCTGCGGGGCCGAAGCGACGCACCTCGCCAAAGCGCATGGCCAGCGTGCGCGCGGGGGCTGCCCCTCCCACACTCTGCAGGTAGGCCAGCGCCTGTTGCGCGCCAGGTGACAGGGCCTCCAGCATGGCCATCAGCGCCTCGGCAGCCAGCATCCCCTCACCGAGCTGCTTGACCCGTTGGAGAGGATCATCCTCAGGCAACGGAATGTGCCAGGCCTCGGCAAGGGCACGCTGGAATTCTTCCGGATATTCGTCGAGGCAGCGATACAGATCTTTCATAGTGTTTACGGAACCAGTATACGGTCGCCAGATGGCCGTAGCAAGGATGGGGGGTGCCCCCGTGAGGGGGGCACGTTATGTCGGGTTCGAGCAAGTTGCGTGAGCCTCCCAAGCTTGGTACAATCTGCCAACTGAAGTGTGCGCCGCCCGGATATCGAGAGCTATTCTGGACGAGGTGTGGCTGTGATCAGACCGTTCGGTCTGCAGGATGCCCCCCGCGTCAGGAGTCTGCAGACGCGGGGCGCCCTGTTCGACCTGAGACGTCACCTCCTTGGCTCACCGGACCCCACGTATGCCGCCATGGCAGGCCTGGTAAGCGGTTATCGCATCGGAGCACGGACACTGGTCAGCGCAACAGCGGACGGCTTGGATGCCTTTGTGCAGGCATTCCCCGACGAGTGTGGTGTGGGCTGGGAAGTGACGCATATTTCCCCCGCACTTGATCAGGATGAGCGGGCGAGTGCCCTCTGGCAGGATCTGCTGGGCGCTGCCGTATCGGCCGCTGCTGCGCAGCGTATACCCCGCCTGTGCGCCCGCGTGCCGCAGGAGGATGCCGTTGTTCAGACGTTGCGGCGCTGCGGGTTTGCCATGCTTGGCTGCGAAGAAGTGTTCGTCTGCCATGGCAGGCATGCAGAGGCCCCTCTGCCCGCAGGGTTGCGCCCGGTGCAGGAGCAGGATGCCTTTGCGTTGGGGCAATTTCGGAGACGGGTGATGCCCCCCCTGCTCTACCAGGCACGCTGGTCGGGCATGGAGGAGGCGTGTCTCTCCGGCCCTGATGCGGCGCGAGGCATGGTATGGGTTGAGGAGGGAACCATCGTCGCCCACCTCACTCTGCAAAGCGCCCGTCGG
>JAAYED010000193.1 GCA_012728955.1 Chloroflexota bacterium | reverse complement strand
CTCCCCTGCGACTTGCTGAGCACATCGTGCACACCAGCCGCCTCGACAACCGCACGCACACCACCGCCGGCGATCACGCCGGTACCGGGCGACGCGGGCTTGAGCATGACCTGTGCAGCACCATAGCGCACGGTAATGTCGTGAGGAATGGTGCGGCCAAACAACGGCACAGACACCATGCGGCCCTTGCCGCGCTCGACCGCCTTGCGGATGGCGCTGGGCACGTCGCGAGACTTGCCAACGCCTACGCCCACCCGGCCGGCACCATCACCAACCACAACGAGTACGCGAAAGCCAAAACGCCGTCCACCCTTGACCACCTTTGCCACACGGTCGATGCTGACGACACGCTCCTGGAGCTCTTCGGCCTCGCCGTACTCGTCGTATCTGTTTCTATCGCTCATATATCTCTCCTCGTTGACCCCACCCCAACGGGCGGGCGAAACATCCGCGGCGATTTAGAACTCTAGCCCGGCCTCGCGAGCAGCCTCTGCCAGGGCGCGCACACGGCCATGGTACTGATAACCGCCACGATCAAAGATCACGGCACTCACACCAGCCGCCTTGGCACGATCAGCGATTGCCTTGCCCACGATACGGGCGCATTCGGTCTTGCTGAGACCGGCGCACGACGAGCTCAATTCGCGGTCGATAGTCGATGCCGATGCGACAGTATGTCCGGCGACATCATCGATAACCTGAGCATAGATGTGCTCCAGGCTGCGATACACATTAAGACGAGGCCGTTCCGGCGAGCCCGAAACCTTGCGACGCACCCGACGATGCCGTCGCTCACGGGCCTCATGCACCTGCTGAGCCTTACTCATTTACCGCCTCCACTCCGGCCGGCCTTGCCTGCCTTGCGACGGATGATCTCGTTCTCATACGCAATGCCGGTTCCATGGTAGGGCCCCGGCTTGCGGATCGCGCGGATCTTGGCCGCGGTCTCACCGACCACAGACTTGTCCGCACCCATAATGCTTAGCACCCGACCAGGCCGGTCAACCTCGAAGGTAATCCCCTCGGGCGCATCAAACCGAACAGAATGGGAAAAGCCCACGAAAAGCGTGAGCACGTTGCTCTGAACCTCGGCGCGATAGCCAACGCCATTGATGATGAGCCGGACAACAAAACCGTCCGTAACGCCCGTCACCATGTTAGCCAGCAGTGCGCGGGTAAGGCCGTGCAACGCCTTGTTTTGCTTTGTATCGTCCGGGCGCGAGACCCGGAGTGCTCCGTCATCCAGGGCGACGTGCATGTTGCGATGCACATCCATCGCCAACGTGCCTCGCGGCCCCTTGACGGTTACCATCTGACCATCAATGCCCACCTGAACCCCATTTGGTACTGCAATGGGCATGCGTCCTACTCTTGACACCTTCAACTACCTCCCGATCAACGACGGCCCGTTGCCTACCAAACCTCGCACAAAACCTCGCCACCAACCTGCTGACGGCGTGCCTCGCGGCCAGACAGGACTCCCTTGGGGGTGGAGAGGATCACCGTACCCAGGCCATAGCGCACCCACGGGATCTCGCTTCTTTTGGCATAGATCCGTCGCCCGGGCTTGCTGACACGGCGCAGCCCGAGGATGAGGGGCTCCTGGTTTCGGGTGTACTTGAGAAACACGCGCAACATGGGGAATCGGCCATCACGCACGATCTCAAAGCGATCGATGTATCCTTCTTCCTGCAGCACGCTGGCGAGCGCCTGCTTGACACCGGAAAAAGGCACCAGGACGTAGCGGCGACCAACCGCCTGTCCGTTGCGGATGCGCGTAAGCATATCTGCGATAGGATCACTAAAACTCATCTGCCCAGCACTCCTTCAAGTTCGGCTTCAGGGCCGCCGTGTGCTCTCTCCGCTCTCACTGCTCGGGCAGCGGCCACGGATCTGCCGCCTGTCCTGATCTACCAGCTGGACTTGACCACGCCCGGGATATGGCCATTCATGGCAAGCTCCCGAAAGCAGACGCGGCACAGGTCAAAACGGCGCATGTAGCCGCGCGGCCGTCCACACCGCGAGCAACGGTTCCGCACACGCACCTGGTACTTGCGATTGTGTTCGCGCGCGATAATCGACTTTTTAGCCACTCTTGTTCACTCCAATCCTCAGCACCAAACTTAGGCGGCCTGGGCCCGCGTGCCTACAAACGGCATCCCCAGCAGCTCCAACAGCCGTCGACCTTCTTCATCGGTCTGGGCACTGGTGACGATGCTGATCGACATGCCACGCACCTTGTCGATCTCGTCATAGTCGATCTCAACAAAGACCAACTGCTCGGTGAGCCCCAGCGAATAATTGCCGCGACCGTCAAAGGACCCTCGCGGAACGCCGCGAAAGTCCCGCTGACGGGGCAGCGCAATGTTCATAAGCCGATCGAGAAAGGCGTACATGCGGTCCTGCCGCAGGGTGACCATCACACCGATCGGGTTGCCCTCACGCAGCCTAAAGTTGGCGATGGATTTGCGCGCCCGGGTCACGATAGGCTTTTGCCCGGTGACCTTGGTAATATCCCTGGTGGCGGCCTCGACGGCATTGGCGTTCTGCAGTGCCTCGCCCAACCCCACGTTTACCGTAATCTTTTCCAGGCGGGGGACCTGCATTACGCTTGTATAGCCGAACTCTTCCATCATCCGCGGGACGATCTCATCCCGATACTTTTCCCTTAGCCTATGCATCCTCATACTCCCCAGGCCCGTGCCGCTTGTGGTGTGGCCCCTCGTCCTAGTCGATAACTTCGTGGCACTTGCGGCACACCCGCACGCGCCCGCTCTCTGTTTCCTGTGTGCCGACGCGTGTTGGCTTGTCGCAATGAGGGCATACCAGCATCACGTTCGATACGTTAACCGGCGCCTCCAACTGCACGATGCCAGGCTCGGTCCGCATATTCGCCGTGCGGCGCTGCGCCTTTTTGATCAGCTTGACGCCCGACACGATGACACGCTTTTCCTTCGGGATGGCCACGCGCACCGTACCCCGCGTCCCCTTATCGTTACCGGCGATGACCTCGACGGTATCACCTGCTTTGATCTTCATTGCCTACTCCTCAGACCCGCTGCGACCCTGACTAGAGGACTTCGGGGGATAGTGACACGATCCGCATGAACCCGGCATCGCGCAACTCTCGGCCCACAGGCCCAAAGATGCGTGTACCGCGCGGGTTCTTGTCAGCGTCCACAATCACCGCCGCGTTATCGTCGAACCGCACATAGGACCCATCGGGCCGACCATACTCTTTGGCGGTGCGCACTACCACCGCGCGCACGACTTCCTTTTTCTTGACCGCACTGCCAGGGGTCGCCTCTTTGACCGAGGCCACGATAATATCACCCACCCTGGCGTATCGCCTGCGGCTGCCGCCCAGCACCTTGATGCACATGATCTCACGCGCACCGGTGTTATCGGCCACCGTGAGCTTGGTGAATGCCTGAATCATCTCGTGTCACTCCACTCTATCGTAATGAGCACCCCCCGGGCGCTGTTGCGCCAGGCGGGCTCTCGCAACCACTTAATCCTCGGCGACCTCTACCACCCGCCAGCGCTTGGTCCGGCTCAGAGGCCGCGACTCTTCGATAGTAACCCAGTCACCCTCGCGAGCAGCGCCCTCTTCATCGTGCGCCACGTACTTTTTCACCGTACGCAGGATCTTGCTGTACACCGGATGACGGCTGGTACGCTCCACCTGCACGATGACCGTCTTTTCCATCTTGTCGCTCACTACACGGCCGCTCAAACGTCTACGTGGCATACTGCTATTCTCCAGTCTCTAGCTCGCGCTCGCGCAGGATTGTATGGACCCGAGCGATATCCCTACGGACCGCCCGAATACGGCTAGAGTTGTCGAGCTGACCACTGTGCCGCTGAAAGCGCAGGTTGAACTGTTCCTGCTGCAGCTCCTGGAGCTCCTGAGCGAGCTCCTCGTTCGACATCTCGTGCAACTTGTTGGCTTTCATTCCTCAGTCCCCCGCACGCTGTCCTCCCGCGCGGCGAAACTGGTCTTGATGGGCAGTTTCTGGGCCGCACGCCACAGCGCATCCTTGGCAGTAGCCTCGTCGACACCGCTGACCTCAAACATGATGCGACCGGGCTTGACGACCGCCACATAATGATCAACCGAGCCCTTGCCGCTACCCATACGGGTTTCGGCGGCACGCATGGTTACCGGCTTGTCCGGAAAGATCCGGATCCAGACCTGACCACCACGGCGCATAACGCGCACGATAACGCGGCGGGCTGCCTCAATCTGGCGACTTGTGATCCAGGCCGGCTCCATAGCCTTGAGCCCGTATTCGCCAAAGCTCACCTCGGCGCCACGCATCGCCTTGCCGCGCATGCGACCGCGATGCTGCTTGCGATGTTTGACCCTCTTGGGCATCAACATGACTGCTATACTCCCTCGACGCGCGCAGCGCCACGATTTGTTTCGGGCAGCACGTCGCCACGATAGATCCACACCTTGACGCCGATGCGGCCGGTGCCGGTGGCAGCCTCTTCGGAGGCATAGTCGATATCCGCTCGCAGCGTATGCAGCGGAACCCGACCCTCTCGCACCCACTCACGTCGCGCCATTTCCGCACCGGATAGACGGCCGGCCACCAGAATCTTGATGCCCTGAGCGCCACTGCGCATGGTGCGCTGCACCACCTGCCGCATGATCCGCTTGTGCGCAACGCGCCGCTCCAGCTGCTCGGCGATACCCTCGGCAACGACGCGCGCGTCGATCTCGGGGTTCTCTACCTCAACTACATCCACCCGGAGGCTCTTGCCTTGAATATCGGCCATCTGCTCCAGACGGGTCTTGAGCGCGTTGATGTTCGCCCCGCGCCTGCCGATCACGATACCCGGCTTGGCGGTGACGATCGTGATGTTCACCTGCTTGGGGAACCGTTGGATATCGATACGCGACACGCCAGCACGACCGAGTGTGCCCCTGATCTCGCCGCGAATCGCGATATCCTCTGCCAGGAGCTTGGAATAGTCTGCGCCCTCGGCAAACCATTTGGACTCCCAGTCCTTGATGACCCCCAGCCTATAGCCGATTGGATTAACTTTACGACCCAAGATGCCTCCTCGCCTTAACTGCCTCAGGCTTACCTTGCAGAGACCACAACCGTAATGTGCGAGCTCCGCTTGAGAATGGGCTTGTACCGCCCACGTGCCCCGGGCCGCCCACGCTTGAGCGTGGGGCCCTCATCGGCGCTGATCGCCGACACAATGAGCTCATCCGCCGCAAGGCCATAGTTTTCCTCGGCGTTGGCCACTGCTGATTGGACACACTTGCGAACTTCGTGCGCCGCAGCCTTGGGCGTAAAGCGCAGCACGTCCAGCGCCCTGGTGGCCGACATGCCACGGACGAGGTCGGCTACCAGCCTCACCTTTTGCGCGGACATGGGTATGTACTTGGCAACTGCGCGAACTTCTACTGACATCAGCTAATCTCCTACTGCCCCTGTCGAACAAGCCTCTCACCAGGCCGCCCGACGGACCCCCGCACACTTAACGCAGGCGGGTCCGTCGCTCCTTGGCATCGTGACCGCGAAAGTAGCGTGTTGGCGCAAACTCTCCCAGTCGGTGGCCAACCATGTTCTCTGTGACATAGATGGGAATGTGTCGACGACCATCATGGACCGCGATGGTATGCCCGACCATCTGAGGAAAGATGACCGAAGCCCGCGACCAGGTGCGAATCACGCGCTTGTCGCCGCGCCGATTCATCTCCTCAACCTTCTTGAGCAACTTTTCCGATACAAACGGTCCCTTTTTCAGAGATCGTGACATTTACTGGCCTCCCCACTTGGCTCCTGGTGGTGTACTCTCACCAGACTGCCGCTCTAGCGCTTTTTCGCTCGACGCCGGACGATATACTTGTCGGTACGCTTGTTATGACGGGTACGGTATCCCATGGTTGGCTGTCCCCACGGAGACTTGGGCCCGGCCATACCCACCGGTGCCTTGCCCTCACCACCACCATGCGGGTGGTCTCTGGGGGTCATGGCAGAGCCCCGGGTGTGGGGCCGAAGGCCGAGCCAACGCTTGCGACCGGCCTTGCCGAGCTTGAGGTTGGCAGCCTCCACATTGCCGACCTGCCCGATGGTCGCCATGCACTCGCGCCGCACGATGCGCACCTCGCCAGAGGGCATGCGCAACTGGACCTCATCACCCTCCTTGGCCAGGATCTGGGCGCCCGTCCCAGCAGCGCGCACCAGCTGCCCACCTCGGCCAACGTACAGCTCGATGTTGTGCACCACCGTACCGAGCGGGATGTTGCCAAGGGGCAGAGCGTTCCCCACCTGGATATCCGCCTCGGGCCCAGACATCAACCTGGCGCCCACCTGCAACCCCGCGGGTGCCAGGATGTACCGCTTTTCGCCATCGGCGTACACCAGCAAGGCGATGCGAGCCGAGCGGTTGGGATCGTACTCGACCGAATCGACACGAGCCGGGATACCCACCTTGTCGCGCCGAAAGTCAATGATGCGATAGCGGCGTTTGTGACCGCCACCACGATGGCGGACCGTTACCTTGCCGCGAAAGTTGCGCCCAGCCCTCTCGGCGAGAGGAGCCACCAGCGACTTTTCCGGTACGCTTCGCGTGATCTCCTCGAACGTAAAGCCAGACATGCCCCGGCGCGAAGGAGTTGTCGGCTTGAACTGCTTAATTGCCATAATCCATTCCCCTCAGCTTGCCAATACCCGCACAGCGCGCGCGGAAACTAGACACCCTCAAAGAAGCTGATGCTGTCGCCCTGCGCGAGGGTAACAATCGCCTTTTTCCAGTCCTGAGTGTGAATGACGTGCCGCCCTGCCCGACGCGTCTTGCCAGGCATGTTGCTGATGTTCACACTCACCACCGATACATCAAAGATTGCCTGCACGGCGCTGCGCACCATCTGCTTGGTGGCGCGTCGGTCTACCTGGAAGGTGTATCGGTTCAATGCGTCCGCCTGGTAGTTGGACTTTTCCGTCAGTATCGGGCGTCTGATGACTTGATAGTGATTCACCGGATAACGCTCCTATCCCCTCAATTCCCTGGCCTGTTGCTGCCCCGCTGTGGGGACTACTGATCTGTCCGCAAGAAACCGACGATCTGCTCCACAGACTCGCGCGGCATCACGATATAGTCGTAACCGAGCAGATCACGGATGCTGAGCATCTGTGCATTGACCGTCTTGACCTGCTGCAGATTCCGCGCCGAAAGCTCGACGTTTTCGTTACGCTGCGGAAGCAGGAACAGCGCAGAGGACCCGCCCACTCGCAGGCTGGCCAGCATGTTGCGCATCTCCCGGGTGCGGGGCGCATCCATGCTGAGCTGATCCAGCACAATGATCTGCTCATCCGCGGCCTTGACCGACAGGGCCGAACGCAACGCCAACCGACGCATCTTGCGATTCATCTTTTGCGCATAGCTGCGGGGCTTGGGGCCAAAGGTAACTCCGCCGCCCTTCCAGTGCGTCGCACGGATACTGCCCTGCCGCGCCCGGCCGGTACCCTTCTGGCGCCAGGGCTTGCGTCCGCCACCAGCCACCTCGCTGCGCGTCTTGGTGCTCGCCGTCCCCAGGCGGGCATTGGCCAGCTGGCGCAGCAACGCCTGATGCATCACCGCCGCCGAGGGCTCAATACCGAACACGCTGTCATTCAACTCAATCTCGTCGACCGTCTCGCCGGCCATGTTGACTACCGGTACTCGCATGTGAAAACTCCTGCGTATGGTCAATGCCGGGCCGGCTAGGCCATCTTGACGGCGTTACGAATAATAACCAGCCCACCTGCGGGCCCCGGAACCGCGCCCTTGATGGCGATCAGGTTCCGCTCTGCATCGATCTTGACGATGGAGAGATTCAAGGTGGTCACCCGCTCATTACCCATCTGCCCAGGCATTGTTTTGCCCTTCCAGACGCGCCCAGGTGTGCTGGTGGCGCCGATGGAACCAACCGCGCGCTGCCGGTCCGACTGACCATGCGTACGGGGGCCACCACCATAGTTGTGGCGCTTCATCGCTCCGGCAAAGCCCTTACCTTTGGATACACCAATAGCATCCACCAGCTCACCGGCGGCAAAAAGGCTTACGTCCAGTCGCTGGCCAACCTGGTAGGTATCCGCATCGTCTGTTGCGACTTCGCGAAGGTGCTTGAGGAGGGGAACGTTACGCAGATGCCCGCGCTCGGGGCTGTTGAGCTGTCGCACCTGCTCGAAGCCGAGCTGAACGGCGTTATAGCCATCGGTGCTTTCGGTTTTCACCTGCGTCACATAGCACGGGCCAAGCTCGACAATTGTGACGGGAATGGTCACACCCGACTCGTCCAAAATACGAGTCATGCCCACTTTTCTGCCGAGCAGCGCTTTTCTCTTCATATTTACGCCTCCGGGGGTTCAAATGAGCGGCCGCTGGTAGTGCTCCACCAGGAGGGCCACAAGGGTCCGCCCCTTGCCCCCATTGAACTAGTGCGGTTCTAGAGTTTGATCTCGATGTCGACGCCACCCGGAAGATCCAGGCGCATCAGCGAATCAATCGTCTGGGGGTTGGGATCCAGCACGTCAATCAGTCTCTTGTGCGTGCGAATCTCCAGCTCCTCGCGCGAGTCACGATCGATAAAGGGCGAACGAGCAACCGAAAACTTTTCGATTCTGGTGGGAAGGGGAACAGGCCCCAGCACCGCGGCACCAGTACGCTCTGCCGTGTCTACGATCTGCCGTGACGACTGATCCAACACCCGATGATCATAGGCCTTGAGTCGAATCCGTATCCGCTGTTGTCTAGCCATGGTCTCCTCATTCGAGACTTGCCGTTCCCTCTGGTGGCAGGTGACCACTGGTGGCCACCTGCCACTCGGGCAATGCAAACCGCGCTCGCTGCTACTCTAGAATCTCAGTAATGGCGCCGGCACCCACGGTGCGGCCACCCTCACGAATTGCAAAACGGGAGCCCACTCCCAACGCTACCGGCACAATCAGCCGGATCTCCAGGTTCGCGTTGTCGCCCGGCATCACCATCTCCACGCCCGGATCCAGAATGACCTCTCCGGTCACGTCCATCGTCCGGATAAAGAACTGCGGCCGGTACCCGGGGAAGAACGGCGTATGCCGCCCACCCTCTTCCTTGCGCAGTACGTACACCTCACTGCGAAATCGCGTGTGCGGCGTGATCGACTTGGGCTTGGCCAATACCTGGCCACGCTCGACCTCGTCCCGCTGGATTCCCCGCAGCAGGCAACCCACGTTGTCTCCTGCGATGCCTTCCGTCAGGGTCTTGCGGAACATCTCTACGCCCGTCACCACCGTCGAACGCGTGTCATCCCGCAGGCCCACGATCTCTACCGTATCGCCTACCTGCACCCGGCCGCGCTCGATGCGGCCCGTCACCACCGTGCCGCGCCCCTTGATCCCAAATACATCCTCTACCGGCATCAGGAAGGGCAGATCCACATCGCGCACTGGCGTGGGAATGTACTCGTCCACCACCCGCATCAGCTCCAGAATCGGCGCATACTCGGGCGCGTTGATGTCCGTCGACGTGCTCTCCAGCGCCGCCAGCGCCGAACCCCGCACGATCGGAATGTCGTCGCCAGGGAACCGCTGCGCCGACAGCAGGTCACGCAGCTCCAGCTCCACCAGCTCCAACAGCTCTTCGTCGTCCATCATGTCCGTCTTGTTCAAAAAGACGACCATGCTCGGCACTTCAACCTGCCGCGCCAGCAGAATGTGCTCTCGCGTCTGCGGCATGGGACCATCCGGCGCTGATACCACCAGAATTGCCCCGTCCATCTGCGCCGCACCCGTGATCATGTTCTTGATAAAGTCCGCGTGACCAGGGCAGTCCACGTGCGCATAGTGCCGGTTCGCCGTCTGGTACTCGACGTGTGAAATCGAGATCGTCAGGCCGCGCGCCTTTTCTTCCGGCGCATTGTCGATCTGGTCATAACCCAAAAAGTCGCCGCCACCCTGCATGGCCATCACCTTGGTGATCGCCGCCGTCAGCGTCGTCTTGCCGTGGTCCACGTGACCGATCGTCCCCACGTTGACGTGAGGCTTGTTGCGCTCAAATACGACCTTTCCCATCCCGCTCTCCT
>JAAYED010000192.1 GCA_012728955.1 Chloroflexota bacterium | reverse complement strand
CGGTATAGACCATGCGCAACCGGTTTACGGGCACACCTCTTGCAAAGGCTGCGTCGGGACGCTCACCCACCGCGCGCAGGGCCAGCCCCGGTCGCGTGTGATAGAGCCACAACCAGGCACCGATAATGAGTGCATAGCTCAGATACACCAGCAGGTTCTGATCAAACAGGATGGGTCCCAGTACCGGCAGCTTGACCAGGCCAGGTATCGGCGCTGCGCCTATGCTCGGCCCGGGCACCCGAACAAAAGGCCGCCCCGCAAAAGAACTCACTTCGGTCATCAGCAGCGTCAGTACCAACCCGATGGCGACCTGGTCCTGATAAAGATAGATGCTGCTGGTGGCCACCAACAGCGCAATCAGCGCCCCAACCAGCATGGCTACCACAAAGCCCCACAACAGGCTCCCGCTGACATAGGCGGCAGCAAAGCCGGCCATGGCACTGAGCAGAATAGAGCCATCTAACGACAGGTTGGTAATCCCGGACCGCTCGGTGAGGAGCTCGCCGATGCCCGCAAAAACCAGCGGTGTCGAACCGGCAATCACCGATCGGATAGTCTCGATTACGACGCCCGATTGCATCTCGCTACCTGTTCCTTGCGCCGAGGCGCTGACGCACACCGTTCACCAGCAAATAGAACAACACCACGCTGCCCTGCAGCACCCCTCCCAGAGATGAATCCAGCTGCATGCGCAGCTCCAGGCGCGGGCTGCCCACCTGCACACTGGCAAAGAACAGCACCACCAGCGGCACCCACTGAGCACGCAAGCCGGAAAGCAGCACTACCAGTTGCGCCAGGTAGCCGTTACCACCGGTAATCTGAGGGATCAGTCGGTGATAAATGGCGGTGGTCTGGAGAGATCCGCCCAGACCCGCCAAAGCACCACAGGCCATCAGGGCAAGCATCAGGTGGCGATTGGTGTTGACACCCATACGATTGGCAGCCACGGGATTGAGACCGATCGCCTTGAGCACGAGGCCCCATTGCGTGTCGCGCAGAATAATAAAGACGACAGCGATGGCCACAATCGCCAACAAGAGGGCCAGCCAGCTGGCCCGGGTGTGCCCGATCATGGGCATCCAGACTTCCAGCGGAAAGGGATCGGTACCGCTCATGGTAGCTCCGCGCTCGGGCTTCCACGGCCCAAAGATGAGATAATTGGTAAGCGCCGAGCCCACAAAGTTCATGCCCAAGCCGGCAAAGATCTCGTTGACACCGCCATACACCCGCAATAGCCCGATCAAGACGCCCCAGAGCGCACCACCGGCAACCCCCGCCAGCACCGACAATGGCAGCATCACCGCTGCCGGGCCCTCGATGCTCTCCACCAGCCAGGTGGTCATCAGTGCGCCCGCCAGCATCTGCCCCTCAACACCAATGTTCCACAACCCAGCGGCAAAGGTGATCAGCATGCCCGCCGAGGCGAGCAGGAGGGGGACCATTGCCATGGCGATATCGGCGACTTTGGCCCAGCTCTCGTATGCACCACCGATCACGTTGCCAAAGGCCTCGATGGGGTTGGCCCCCAAAGCGAGGATGATCACCGTGGAGGTGACCACAGCCAGCGCAAAGGGAATTACGCCCAGCCCCAGCTTGCGAGCCAGATCGCGCACTGTCACAGGTTCACCCCACCTATCATATAGCCCAACTCTTCGCGGGTAACCTCTGCACTGGCGACCGGATTGGACACCTGGCCACCAGAAAACACCAACAGCCGATCAGAGTTGTCCACCAACTCGTCGAGATCGGTGGATGTGAACAGAATCACCGTCCCACGGCGGCATCGCTCGTGCAGCTGCTCCCAGACCCAGATCTCAGAGCCCAGATCCAGCCCCCGTGTGGGATGATCGAGCATCAGCAGGCGCAGATCATCGGGCAGGAGCGAAAGCAGCGCCCGCTGTTGGTTTCCGCCCGACAACTCCTCCACCCTCGTATCAGGAGTGCCCACCACGCTGAACCGCTCAATCTGAGCCCTGGCCTTGGTCTCGGCGGAATCCCAGTCAACCATGAGGTGCCGCTCGTGGGCTCCCAGAGCAAAGTGCTCACGGATGCTCAGGCCGCGTACAAGCCCTTCCTCCATGCGCGAGGCAGGCACATAGGCCACACCAAAGGCCTGCAACTCCCGGTAGCCGGCGTGCGTGACGTCCTTGCCATCCAGCAGAAGCTTCCCCGCCTTGGGCTTGCGGATACCGGCGCACACCTCCATCAGCAACCGTTGACCACTCCCCTCCAGACCCGCCAGTCCGATCACTTCGCCCTCGCAAACCGAGAGGTCGATCGGTTCCAGCTCCAGCAGGCGCGACGTAACCACCAGACCGCGCGCCTCCAGCGCGATCCGTGTGCCACAGCTGCAGGGATGCACTGGTGCGGACACAGCCCGCCCAAACATCAACTCCACTAGACGATCGCGGTCAAAGGGAGCCGACATCTCCCCGACGTGCCTGCCGCTGCGCAGCACACTGGCCGACGAGCACAGGGCGTCGACATCGTCCAGCTTGTGAGACACAAACACCACCGACATGCCCTCTTCACTCAGCCGCCGCAGTGTTTCAAACAGCACCTGCTTTTGCTGCTCAGAGATGCCGGTGGTTGGCTCATCGAGGATGATGACCCGCACACCCGAGGCCAACAGACGCACCAGCTCCAGCTGCTGCCGTTCGCCCACGGTAAGGTTGCTCAGCCGCTCGTCTGGCTGCAGGCGGACGCCGAAACGGCGGCAGAGGGTATAGAACTGATGCCGCAGGCGTCGCTTGGAGTGCCAAAAGCCCTTGTGAAGGCCGAGGGAAAAGTTGTCCAACACCGAAAGCGCGGGCACATCCAGAGGATCCTGGTGGAGCATACCGATACCATGCACGATGGCATCAGCAGGGGAATCCAGCGATACAGGATGACCGTCGATGAGGATCTCGCCGGAATCTGGCTGCAGATATCCAGAGAGTATCTTCATCAAGGTCGTCTTGCCGGCGCCGTTCTCGCCCAGTACGCCGTGTATCGTTCCCTCTTCGATAGTCAACGATACGTCGACATTGGCACGGACGTTGCCAAAGGTTTTGCTGATTCGCTCGATCTGTATGCGCATGTGTCCGCTCGTACAGCCAGAGGGTGGGACCTGACTGGTCCCACCCTCTGTTAGAGGTCAGTTGCTCGCGCCTTCCATGCCTTCCAGAAGTTGCGGCAGATTCCAGATCTCGTCATCCGTTGCCTCGGCGCCATCTGCCAGGAAGGAGCTGCCATCCTGATAGTTGAGGGGGCCGACGAACAACTTGGCCTTGCCACTGGCCAGATCGGCGATGTACTGATGGAGCGTGTCACGCTCTTCCTGCGTCAGGGCATCTCCCTCTACAAAGCCAACCAGGGAGCGCTCCGAGTCGTTGATATCCTTCCAGTAGGGAGCTTCCCACTCTAACTGGCCATCCTGTTCGCCCTTGCGTGCGCGCTCGATCAAACGCACATAGCTGGGTCCCCAGTTAAAGTAAGGGGTGCCAAGGCAGACTTCAGGCTTGACACTGCAGGCATCCTCAAAGTCGTAGGGAATGGCCCAGACCTGCTCGCCCCGGTCAGCACGCTGGCCAGCCACGACGATCGCTTCGGTGGTGTCGATGCCCGAGATGAGCACGTCCACACCGCTGTTGATCAGGTCACCCGACACGTCGGTGGGATCCAGGGTCACGCCGGGGATGTTGAACCAGAAGCCGATCCAGTTCACCACAAAGCGCAGATCCTGCGCGTCGCTGCTGCGATAGGTGTCATAGCAATAGCGCGCACCGAGGTATGCGGCAGAAGCCAGGCGCCGCGTCTCGGAGTTGATCAAGGGGCCAACATAGCCGATGGCGCCCGTCTGCGTCTTGAGGGCAGCTGCGCAACCGGCGATGGCCTTGCCATACTCCATGCGCCCCATAAAGTTGGCGATGTTTGCAGGTGCAGCACCCGTCTTGGCGTGATCGCCAGAGATGTGCACAAAGGGGATGTCCGGATACTTGGCGGCCACCACGTCTGTGTCGGCAGCAAAATCGTCTGACGTGGTCAAGATCATCGTCGCGCCCTCGTTGACCATGTCATCGATGACCTGCTCGAGGGTCGTGTTGGGTCGATCTGCGGCATTCACCTTGTCCAGATAGACGAAACGGGCGTTGCCCAGCTTCTCCACTGCATACTCTGCCGCCCGATAGTGTGCCTCACTCCAACCATGGTCGTTATAGGGACCAACCAACACCACACCAAAGACAAACTCTTCGCCCGAACCACCGCTGGTGCCGCATCCACTGAGGAGCAACGCCACCAGCAGCAGCCCAACCAGGATCTTTGCCGCTCCACGACCTCTCATCCTCACTACCTCCCTGCATCCCTCTGAACACATCCGGCCTTTGACCCATCGGTCGCAGGCGCCAAGCAAACAGCAACAACGACGACCAGGCCCCTATGCCACGGACGCCGCTGTACAGCCGCATTCTAGCATACTGCAGCGCACGGCGACAAATGCGTGCGAAGATGATTGCAGACGCTCAGCGTGCCTGCGGCACCAGGATTTCCCAGGCAATATACCGCAACTGATCGGTAACGTCATAGCTCTGCCATTGAGGGCCCAGGGGACCGGCAGTAAACAGCGCCCAACCCAACACATACGGATCCTTTTGCACTTCGTGGTCGTACCAGGCCAGTTGCTCGACGTACACCTCGAGGGCACTGTGACCGGGATACTGCTCACTCCAGTATTCGGCAAAGTCCTGCCACCCCCGACCATCGGCGG
>JAAYED010000016.1 GCA_012728955.1 Chloroflexota bacterium | reverse complement strand
TGCCTGGCGTACACAGGGCTGCAACCGCCCATCGGGATCCAGCAGGCCGCCGTCCTTCCCGTGATACATGTGCGTTACAATATCGCCCGGGCGCAGCAGCGCCAGCACCGACCAGAGCGAGTCGTTCATGCGCGCCTCGCTGCCAATGTGCACCATCACTGGCTTTTGGACTGCCTCAGCCACGGCGATAGCCCGCCCCAGCATATCGGTCGCTCGATTGGCGCCCACGCGGTCCATGCGAGCTTTGATGCCCAGAATCTCGGGCGCCGCGGCCACCCTGGTAGCCACAATCGGATCAACGGTACGAACGTCCTCCAGCTCGCCGATCTGGTCACCGATCATGCCCGGATATGCGACATTGAGAAAGGCATAGATCTCGGTGGCGGAGGCATCGATGATCCACCGTTTGAGGCTGGGCCAGGTGTGGGCCCCAGCGGACCCGGCATCCACCACGGTGGTAACACCCCGAGCGAGACAGCTGGCATCCGCATCGATCCCGTAATGGGATACGCCCCAGTGGACATGCACGTGCAGGTCGATCAGCCCGGGCACCACCAGCATCCCCGAGGCGTCGATAGTTTGTCGCGCCTGCAGCGGCGCGCCGACCTCTACTGCCGCAATGCGCTCGCCGGCGATCGCAAGGTCCCCTACCCGATCGACCCCATTCCTGGGGTCAATGATCCGCCCGCCACGAATCAGTGTGTCCAGCATGATCCCTCCTGTCTGTGTGGGCAGATTCTAGCCCTGCGAACCGAGCGGTCAAGCACCCGGCCGGGAACAGGTTGGACAAAGGACTTGAGTCTCTTGCCAACCGCCTCTAGAATTCAGTCATCATTCTGGATCCAATCAACTCAGCAGGAGGAGCCATGGTCACTCCACGCGAACGAGTCGAGCAGACGCTGAACCACCAACAGCCGGAGCGCGTCCCGCTGGATATGGGCAGCACGGCGGTGACGGGGATTATGGCCTCTTCACTCTTCAAGCTCCGCAACGCCCTGGGCCTGCCGGAAAAACCTGTGCTGGTCCACGAGCCCTATCAGATGCTCGGACAGGTGGACGATGATGTTCTGGAGGCGATGGGAGTCGACATTGTGGGACTGAGCTTGCCCACCACCAAGTTCGGCTTTCCGCAGAGCGATTGGAAACCTTACACCCTCTTTGATGGGACGCCGGTGCTGGTGCCGGGAGGGTTCAACACCGTGCCGGCGCAGGATGGCACGCTGTACCAGTACCCCCAGGGCGACACCAGCACGCGTGCCTCGGCGCGGATGCCCGCCGATGGCTTTTACCACGATGCCATCGAACGGCAGGAACCTGACGCCGAACAGCATCTCGATCCGGAAGAGTGGGTGCGCCAGATGTACAGCATCCATACGGAGCAAGAGCTGGCGTGGCTCAGCGCTACCGCAGAGCGGCTCTACTCGGAGACGGATCGCGCCATCATCGGCAACTTTGGCAGTGCGGGCTTTGGAGATATCGCCCACGTGCCCGGAGTAGCCGTGCGCGAGCCCAAGGGCATCCGCGCCGTGGCCGACTGGTACATGGCCACCGCGCTGCATCGCGACTATATTCGCGGCATCTTTGACCTGCAGCTCGAGATCGCGCTCAAGAACCTGGAGCTTTACCGCCAGGCTGTGGGCGACCGCATCTCTGCCATCTTTTTGAGCGGCACTGATTTTGGCGCCCAGTCCAGCAGCTTTATCTCACCGCGCGCCTATCGGGATCTGTTCAAGCCCTACCACCGCACCATAAACGACTGGGTTCACAAGAATACCAGTTGGAAGACCTTTTATCACAGCTGCGGCTCGATGGTAGCGCTGTACGACGACTTTGTGGACGCAGGGGTAGACATCGTCAATCCGGTGCAGATTTCGGCCGCGGGGATGGATCCCGCCGTGCTGAAGGAGCGATGGGGCGACAAGCTGGTGTTCTGGGGCGCCGGGGTGGACACGCAGTACGTGCTCCCCTTTGGAACGCCGGAAGAGGTCCGCGAGCATGTGCGCACCAACATGCGCATCATGCGGGCAGG